>JABHTA010000242.1 GCA_018669945.1 Flavobacteriales bacterium | reverse complement strand
TCCCCGTTCAAAAGCGTTTCCGCTTACAAACATTTCGAAAAGACCTGAGCTACTCCTCCTGAACCAACCTCCTTTAATTTTTGTTAAGCCAGGAGTTGGCTCTTCTACTTGCCATTCTAGTGCTGAAACATCTGCAAGGATGGGCTCCTCAATTTTAACTACGCTGATAAAATAAGCTGTAAAACCAATGGAAATTAGCAAAATGAACAACGCAGAATACTTGAAAAATTTTTTCACAAGCCAAAAGTAGTAAATGTGCGTAATGCAACTTTATTTTATGTGATTAATGATCCGAGTCTATTAAAGTTTGATATTCTTGACAAAAAAACTAACTTCAAACCTCAACGATTATTTACTTAAAGTAGCGTAAGTAAAAACCTCGTCCTCTAGGCACATTTAACTATCACAAAAGTTAGTACGATACCAAATTTACACAATTGAGAAGCAATTCTTTTATTGCCGAATCTTCTCTTTTAGCTAATAACTTATTTATATTTGATTTAAATACCTGATAATGATTCGTCACCTATACAAAACTATTACTATAATACTCTTTTTAGTTAGCACGTCTATTTTTGCCCAAGAGAGTAATGATAACAAAAGATTCGTCAATACAAAAGCCCTTGCGGGATGTTCGAAATGTGTTTTTCATAGCTCAGATAAGTGTTCTCTTGCCGTCAAAATTGATGATGAAGTTTATGAGGTAGAAGGTAGTTCACTAAAAGATCATGGCAGACCTAGAGCAAAAGATGGGTTGTGTAAGGTAGAAAGAGAAGCCGAAATTTCTGGTGAAATCAAAGACGGCAAGTTTTTAGCTTTTAACTTTAAGCTACTTCCTATGCAGCTGGACAAATTGCAGTTAATAGAAATCGAAGACCCCTAGTATTCAAAACCAATTCATCATTTCTAACTACGTTTCAACTCCTCAGTAGTTTGACTTGATTAGGCGTTGAACTATCTTGACCGGGGCTTATTATGATGTTTACACAACACTCCTTGACAATAATATTGATGGACAAGCTCGATAACAAAAACAAAGTCAACTCACAATATAACCCTTCGGGCTGAACAATAAAATTGAACTTGTTACTGTATTATAAATACTAAAAGGTATTTACCAACGAAGGACTATGAGCACATTTTTAGTTTTTCCTAAATTGTTTTCGATTAAATTACAACGTAAATCAAAACGTAAAACGCTCACTCGCTATGGGGCGAGCCATTAACAGTCATTCAAGTCTTATTAAAACGAGACGAAACAATCCATGAACAAAATTGAGATTCCGAAATCTTAATTAATACCCTAGTACCTCACCAATAACCTCACTCACTTTATCTGCATTAGGTAACAAAGTAGCTTCTAAAACGGAGTTAAGAGGTATTGCTGGAGTGTTTAACGAACCAACAACTTCTACTGGAGCATCTAAAGACTCAAAGCAGTTTTTAGAAATTTTACCGGCTACACCTTGAGCAAAAGTATTGTCGACAGGTTCTTCGGTAACTACAATACACTTACCATGAGCCTTAACACGCTCAAAAACAAGTTCTTCATCCCATGGAAGTAGCGTTCTGAGATCTACAATTTCAACTTTTCCTTTGTGGTTTTTAGCAGCGTTGGTAGCCCAATGCACTCCCATACCGTAAGTAACAACGCATACTGTTTCTCCGCTCTCAATTGTTGAGGAATCTGCTTCTAAAGTGATTCTCCCCTTTCCGAAAGGTATAATGTAATCTTTGTCTGGCTCAATAGTTTTTGCTGCTTCTGTACCTTTTATCTTAGACCAGTACAACCCCTTGTGTTCCAACAAAACGACCGGATTTGGATCATAATAAGCAGATTTCATCAATCCTTTTAAGTCAGCACCGTTAGACGGATAGGCAACTTTAATTCCTCTAATGTTTGTAACAATAGACTCAACACTTGATGAATGATATGGTCCACCACTACCATAAGCACCAATAGGCACTCTTAAAATCATACTAGTAGCCCATTTTCCATTAGATAAATAATACGAACGGGCAACTTCGGTAAACAATTGATTTAAACCTGGCCAGATATAATCGGCAAACTGAACTTCGACAATTGGTTTTAACCCAGCTACAGACATACCAACAGTACTTCCAACAATAAATGCTTCTTGAATTGGAGTATTAAATACTCTGTCGTCACCAAATTTATCTGCTAAAGTAGCTGCCTCTCTGAAAACACCACCAAGCCTACCTCCTACGTCTTGACCATACAACAAACATTCTTTGTGGTCTTCCATTAGCTCTTGAATAGCGAATAGTGCACTGTCAACCATTACGGTTGATTCCTTTCCTTTTGGTTCACGCTCACCTAGTTCTTCAGTTACAGGAGTTGGTGCATAGCAATGGTCTAACAAATCTTCTGGCCGAGGATCTTCAGCAGCTACTGCTTTTTGATAATCAGCTTCGACTAGTGTCCCTGCATTTAACTCGATTCCTTTTAATTCTTCTTCTGTAAATCCATTCTCCAGTAATAATTTCCAAAGCTTTGGAAATGGATCCTTTTTTTGAGCCTCCTCCAAATCATCACGGTACCATTCCATTCGTACACCAGAGGTATGGTGATTTAATAACGGCACCTTGGCATGAATAAGAAAAGGTCTTCTTTCGCTTCTAATTAACTCAAGCACTTCTTTCACTGTGTTGAAACAAGCATCAAAGTCTGTTCCATCAATAGCTCTTACTTCCAGCCCTTTAAACCCTTTAGCATAATGCGTTGCATCTTGCGCTCTTATCTCTTCTGCGCTAGCTGAAATATCCCATTCGTTATCTTGCACCAAATAAAGTATTGGCAATTTCTTTAATACAGCCATTTGAAATGCTTCAGACACCTCACCTTCTGTAATACAGGCATCGCCCAAAGAACAGACAACAACTGGTTTATCCTTAATAGACTTATCGTCTAGGCCTTGAAACTCTTTGTACTGAACTCCCATAGCCAAACCTGTTGAAGGAATAGCTTGCATACCCGTTGCAGAAGACTGGTGAGGAATTTTAGGCATATCATCTCGATTCAAGCTCGGGTGGCTATAATAGGTTCTTCCCCCAGAAAATGGATCATCTCTTTTCGCGAGTAGTTGAAGCATTAGCTCATAAGGAGTAATGCCTATACTCAGTAAAATGGAGTCATCTCTATAATAAGCCGATAAGTAATCTTGTGGAAGTAGTTGCATCCCAACTGCAATCTGAATGGACTCGTGCCCCCTTGAGGTTGCGTGAACGTATTTGGCAGTAATATCTTTATTCGCTTCGTACAAATCAGTAAGCGCTTTCGCAACACACATATGCACAAACGCCTTTGAGAGAATTTCTTTATTTATCGTTAGTTTATTCACTTTTTTCTTAGCAACTGCAGCTCCTGACATGACTAGAATATTATTTCAAGAAAATAAATATACAAATATATAATTAGGTTAATTTTAAATAAACCAAAATTTTGTTGGGTGAGATAAGCATTTCGAAAAACATTAATCATTATTCGCTATTATCAAAATCGATGAGTGAAAACATGAATAAATATTCTGTCCTGAATATTCTTATAACTAACACTTTTACAATTTTTTGTATTAAAATATCGCCTAACAATAAGAGATGGACTAGCAATAAATTTAACTCAATTCTTCATTAAAAAATACTCTGCGACAAACCTTTAACATAATATGGATTTATCAGCAGAAATTAATTCAACCCAACATATTATTTTTTACCGCAAACTTGACCAAACCTGCAGTATTTTTAACGCCTAATTTCTGTAATAAATTTCTTCGATGTGTATCGACTGTTCTTGGACTTATATGAAGTTCTTCTGCAATCTCATTATTAGTTAACTCATTTGAAATTAAAATAATAATTTCTTGCTCTCTCGAAGTTAAATCTTCTGTCGAGCTCATTCCTGGGTTAATGTAATTGTTTTCAGAGGAGGTTTTCATATACTTTGACATCATTATTTCAGAAACATCCCCACTAAAATAACTATGACCGCTGTTTACAGTCGTAATCGCGTCTAATATTTCATCAAATCCAGTATTTTTTAATACATAACCCACTGCACCAACTTTTAACATTTTAGTTATATATGACTCCTGGTTATGCATTGTTAGTGCAATTATTTTAGCCGCTGGAAAGTTTTCAATGACTTCTTTTGTTGTTTCGATTCCGTTTTGTTCTGGCATATTTATATCCATAAAAATGATATCAACTTTATTACTCTTAAGGAATGGAACAACTTCTTTACCGTTTTCGCATTCTCCCACTATTTCAACACTATCGCTTTCGCTAAGCATTGCTTTTATACCATCTCTAATTATTTTGTGGTCATCTACTATAAGTAATTTAATCATGAGTTATGTTTTGGTTCGTATTTTTATTTTCGTAATCGTACCTTCGCCTTTAGAAGAGTAAATTTCTATTTCACCTTTCAATGCTTTAATTCTATTTTTTAAACTTTCTTGTCCTAGGCCTTTTGTGTTTTTTATTGGCATTCCAATACCATTATCTAAACTATGTAACATAATGGTTCCTGCTCTATAACGTAAACTTATTTGTAACAAACTTGCTTTCGAGTGTTTCAACGTATTATTAATTATTTCTTGAGTTGCCCTATATATACCTAATTCTATATCGTTATCAAACCTTACCCCATTAAGATCTGTATTGAAGTCAATATCTAATTTCTCATTAATTTTTGATATATCCTCACAAACTTCTTCAATTGTTTGCGAAAGACCAAATTCACTTAATGAATTAGGCATAATATTATGACTAATTGTTCTAGTTTCTAAAACAGCTCTATTAACTAATTCTTTAGTTTTTAGTAATTGTTCCCACTCATCATCAGTAAGCTTCCCCTTTAGCTTGTTTTCCAATGCATTAACATACATGTTTGCCGCAGCAATTGTTTGGCCCAAGCCATCATGTAAATCATGTGCGAATCTTTTTCGTTCATTTTCTTCACCTTCGATTAATGTTCTCCTCCTTAACTCTTCTATCTTAAGAGAATCAGATATATCAGTAATCAAAATAATTGCCCCACAAAATTTGCCAGTATTTTTTTCTAAAGTAATGTTCAATAGACCCCAAACTTCTTTTTTTATCGGGCAAGGTAATAAAATTTGTCTATTATTTGCTGGCATGTTTGCAATGCTATTAATGTATTCAACGCAATTGCTGTAAAATAATTTATTGTATTTTATTAAATAACCAATATCTTGATTAAAAACACTCTCTGCTTTAGCGTTAAAATAATAACAGGCTTTTGGGTTTATATACTGTATTTTGCCATTGGCATCAATATGAATTACTCCTTCGTTCACAACTTCTAGCAATCTATTTAACCTGCTGTCACTTTCAGCTATGTACTTATGCAAATTTGAATGATGAATTGCTATACTAATGCTATAGCAGTATTCCTCAATAGTTTCAACAATTTCGTTGACAAGAAAATCACGCAAATTAGAAGCGATAATTATTGTGCCTATAAACTCTTCATTATCTATTATCGGAATTAAATAATAACTCACTAGGCCCTCGTCTATAAAATCGCACTCGAGGTCCGTTTTTTCGTCATTTTTTCTAATATCAGAACAGTATATCGCGCCTCCATTTTTAAGCGTATCTATATCTTTAAAATTTTCAGATAATGATAATCTTGTTCCTGTTTTTAATTTCGACTCCAACACGGAGTTTTGACAAATAATATTAGCCTCGTCCTTTTTTTGATCAAATAACGTTACTGCAACCCATGAACAGGAACTAATATTCTGTCTAAATCCCCATAATGCAATCTTAAGAATATTATCTATACTACCGTTATGTAGCACTTTTTCGAACAACCTATGAGTAAATTTCAGATGTTTGTTCGCTCTCTGAACTCTTTCCTCAAACTGTTTTTGCTTAGTTATGTCATTGTAAGTTGTTATGTATTTTTCAACCGATCCACCAACTTCCCTAAACGACTGTATTTTCAAATATACCCAATAATTTTCTCCATTTTTTTTCTTATTACAAACCTGCCCAGCCCAAGAACCAAATTCAACAATGGCGCTCCAAATATCATTATAGAACTCATTTGAATGTAAATCAGATTTCAACAATCTATGATTACTTCCTATTAATTCATCTTCAGAATACCCAGTGATTTTACAAAATGCATCATTAACTAAAATAATATCCCCGTTAGCGTTTGAAATTGATATGCATGCAGAATCACATATAGCTTCCGTTAGACGTCTATTTTCACCAGGGACTTTACTTATATCCTTCATAATAATGTTTTCAATAGTGTACATACAAAGAAACTATACTATATTGAATTTAAACAGACGTCTTTCACGTAAAAAATAATCTAGGTTTATTCCCTTAGAAGGCGAAATATTTTCTTAGCAAGTTGTAATGCCCAATCCATTTTTCCAGACATTATTAATACAATTAACTATTTCTGGTAAAGCGTTCGACTTTAATAAGTAATCTCTTGCTCCGGCGTTAATCATTTCATCTTTATAAACTGAGCAATCATGAGCCGAGAATCCAATTACAGAAATTTCATCATAGTTTTCTTGAATGTATTTCGTTGCCTCAACTCCATCAATTGGAATCATAGAAACATCCATTAAAATGATGTCAGGTATTTTCCTTTTTAAAAATTTAAACATTTCTTTGGCCCCGGTAACCATTCCAATAATTTTAAAATTATTAATCGAACCAACCATTGCTGAAGTTGCCAAGCTGACCATTTGATTGTCATCGACAATCAAAATTTTGACATTTTTATTGTTTTTTCTTCTCATATTTAAAAATCAAAAGAGTACTTATTACGAGAACAATCAAAAAAGGTTAATAAATTTTCGCTGGCAAGTATTTATAGGGATAGACGTAAATGATTATTACCCCGTTTTGCATATAGAACAATGTTATATGGATTTCCTTGTAATTATTTCTATAAATAAACATATCGCCAACAAAAGTAGCTGATGCATAACCTTATTTTTTGAGAATACAACCCTCTATTATGCTTTTGTATGAAAGGCTATTTTTTACTTTAATCGTTGTAAGCTAAGAATTTTAGTTGTCTAAAATCAGATTTTTCAATGTACAAACTTCATTAAACTTCGAAAACGTAATAAGTCTACAAGTTTTATAACTTAGTCGAAATTTGTTTTATGGCTTGTTACGAGTTTAAAGGGTTTCAACCCATTGTTCACCCTAGTTCATTTATCCATCCTTTGGCATGTGTTACAGGTAATGTTACAATAGGTAAGAATGTATATATTGGCCCTAGTGCTGCCATTCGTGGAGACTGGGGCGAAATAATAATTGAAGACGGCTGCAATGTTCAAGAAAACTGCACTATTCACATGTTTCCAGGTACAACCGTGCTTTTAAAAAAAGGCGCGCATATAGGGCATGGAGCGATAATACATGGAGCAACTATTGGTGAAAATGCATTAATAGGTATGAATGCCGTAGTTATGGATAATGTATCTATTGGCAGCAATTCAATTGTTGGTGCATTAAGCTTTGTTCCTGCGGATACGATAATTGCCGAACGAAAAATTATTGCGGGAAATCCTGCAACTATTAAAAAAGATGTGACAAATAAAATGCTTGCATGGAAAACAAAAGGAACAGCTTTATATCAGGCTTTACCTAGAGAACTTCATGAATCGTTTAAAAAATGTGAACCTCTAACTTCTGCACCTAAGTTTAAGCCAAAACAGGAAGTATTATATTCGACTTGGAACGAGATTAACAAGAGCTAATTACTCTACTTGCCAATCTTTCGAAGTACGGTAAACAGTGCCCTTAAAAGCAGCTACCAAATCATTATTCTGGTTATGAACATCAACATTATATATTCCAATCTTATATGAAAGACTAATTTCGGTTGCGGTTGCGGTTAATACATCGTTAACTTTTACCGCTTTAGGAAAAGAAATTGAACATTCTAAAGCCACGCTTTGCCTACCGTAACCATTTGATGCAAAAGCTAAAGTACTATCGGCTAGAGAAAAAGCAACACCCCCGTGCGTAATACCAAATCCATTGCACATTTCTGACCGAATTCTCATAGATAATTTACAACATCCTTGTGTTATTTCTTCAACTTTAATACCAAGCCACTGGCTAAAGGCATCTGTTTCCATCATTTTATTAACGATGGCTCTTGCCATTTTTTCTTCTTGCATCAGTTAATAAATTTTGTTCCAGATATAACCATTCGTTTCATAAGTGGGCTTGGTCGATACCGGTCATCGCCATATAAATCTTGTAAAGCTTCTAGACGCTTTAACACGACATTTAATCCAATTTCATCGGCCCAACTTAGTAGCCCTTTGGGGTAGTTAACACCTTTAGTCATTGCTAAGTCTAAATCTTCTGTCGTAGCAATATTTAAGAATAATGCGTCCACCGCTTCGTTGATTAACATTACTACAATCCTATCTACAATTTCTTGGCCAACAACTTTATTTATACTTGGTTCTGACTTAACGGCATTTTCAGAATAATTGTAATATCCTCTACCCGTCTTTCTTCCATGCCAACCTGCCTCGGAATACCGTTTTTGAGTTAATGATGGACGATAACGCGGGTCATAATAAAATGCTGAAAAAACAGATTCTGTGACGCTATAATTGATGTCGTTGCCGATAAAATCCATTAATGTAAATGGGCCCATTCTAAACCCGCCCAACTCTGTCATTGCCCAATCGATTGTTGCAAAGTCAGCAATACCTTCTTCATAAATCTTAAGTGCTTCTCCGTAAAACGGTCGGGCAACTCGATTTACAATAAACCCTGGGGTATCCTTAGTTAATACGGTTACTTTGCCCCAGCTATCAATTAAATCTCTCGCTAATTTAACTGTCGATTCAGATGTTTGCACAGCAGGAATAACTTCAACCAATGGCATTAATGGTGCGGGATTAAAAAAGTGTAGACCTATAACCCTTTCTGATTTATCACATGCAGCAGCAATAGAAGCAACAGATAGTGATGAAGTATTTGTTGCTAAAATACATTCGTTTCCAACAATATTTTCAAGCTCAGAAAAAACTATCTTTTTTACATCTAAACGTTCCACTATCGCCTCTATGATTAATCCACAACCTACGAATTGCTTGTTAGTTGTAGTAAATTCAATACGAGAAAATATTAACTCCGAAGTGCTTTCATCAATCCTACCTTTCTCTACTAAACGAGCCAATATTTTTTGAAGCTTACCTCTTGCGTTGTTTATCGCTTCTTCATCAGTATCAACCAACACCACATTATGGCCGTTCGTTGCAGCAACTTGAGCAATTCCAGAGCCCATAGCCCCACTCCCTAATACTCCTATTTTCATCTTAATATTTTAATGTCGAAAGTTTATTCTCCTTTAAATACTGGTTTTCTTTTCTCTAAAAAAGCATTTACCCCTTCTGAATAATCATAACTCTTAGAGCATGCTGTTTGGATTTCACCTTCAGCTGCTAACTGCTTTTTAAGATTATTGATTATTGACTCATTAAGCAATCGCTTGGTCATTCCTAAACCGAACGTTGGCATTATACTCATTTTCGTAGCGAGTCTCATCAATTCTACTTCAAATGAATCGTCAGAAAATGATTTATAAATCATTCCCATCTGCTGTGCTTCGTTAGCCCCTACTTTATCACCAGTCATCATTAATGCTGTTGCTTTTTGCAGACCAATCAATCGAGGTAAAAAGAACGTACCTGCACTATCTGGGATTAACCCAATTTTACAAAAAGCTTGAATAAAAGCAGCAGATTCTGCAGCTACACATATATCACAGGCTAGTGCAATATTCGCACCGGCTCCTGCCGCAACTCCATTCACTGCACAAATAACAGGCTTCTCTATTTTTCTAATTTTTAAAATAATCGGGTTGTAATGCTCTTCAACAATTTTCGAAATGTCAATTCCGTTATTTTCATCTATCGCTTCCGCTAAATCCTGCCCAGCACAAAAGGCTTTGCCTTCTCCTGTTATCAATATCACTCTTATTTCTTTTGATGACTCACATTGATCTAATCGCTTTTGCATTTCTAATGCCATTTCACGATTAAAACTATTGTATTTATCCGGTCGATTTAACGTGATTTTACCAACTCCACCAATTACTTCAAACTTAATTGTTTCAGACATTTGTGTATTTTTTCATCTTGTTAATTGGGATAAAATTAAAATAAAAAAGAATGCCTATACATGGCATCCTTATCTAAATTATTACCAAGTTAAAAACAACTAATTTATTATTAATATAATTATTTCGACAGAACTACCAGTCTGTATTTCAACGAAAATAGATTCCTGCTGGATATTTACTTCTGTGTAATGGAAATAAATACTCACCTTTCACCGCTTGTAAACCTTCGGTTCTCTGTGTATGGTAAACGCCAATTCTTTGATGAAGGCACTTCTTGCCCAAATTTTGTAGTTTAGTTCTTGAAAATATAAAACCAAAATGTAGGCTACGCTCGGGAGCTTGCGAGAGGCTCGGCCTCTCTTAATCCCCTAATGTGCCATAGCAAATACGTTAACGGACATAATAGTTAAATAAGAACGCGGAAATGGAGATAAAATCACGTGAAAACTAAGGAAAAGAAATATTTCATAATATATTTAAGTCTGTCGTTGTCATTTTTTAGTTGTAACACCAAACAATACCAGAAAGATTCATTTCCAATTTTTCTTCCCTCCAACATTTTAGATTTCAATGGAACCCCATCTTCATTAAATGATAGATCATCACTCGCCTTTTCTGACCGAGGAGCATGGTTTGCTTATGGGTTTTCTAGTGAAGAAAATAAAAGCTTAGGGTTTTCCGGTCCATTTTTAATGACACAAGGACATGGAGAGTGGAGCAGCAAAATCTTAAGTAAACTAGAATTAAATAACAAAGCAACACAAGAAAAAATCCGCTTAAATAATTTCTCTTTATCACAAACAAGTTTCAATAGCCATTTAAACCAAATACTAGAAAATCAGGAACTTAAAATTGAACAGAACCTTTTTTTCAACTCACCACATTCTGCAATAATTACCACGCAAGTAACCAATTTATCAGATGAAACAATTAACCTTCAACCCTCTTGGGAAGGAACTACTTTTCCGATCGGATTAATTATAACGAAAGCGGGCAATGCCATTACTTTAACCTCCGATCAAACTGCTGCCATAGGAATAATTCAAACTTTTGGCGATGACATAAACAACATAACCACTACAGATTCTTCTTATTCTTTCTCGTTAAACGATTTTAAATTAAAAGCGCATGAAACGAAAACTTTAATAATTGCCCAAACATTTATTTTCCCTGAATATGATGCCGTTAAAGAACAAAAAGAGTTAAAACTCGCTGCTAAAATGCCTCTAAATCGACTTCATAAAAGAATAGTAGAAAAAGAAAAAGAATTTACAACTTTAAACAACAAATTAGATCCTCATTGGCAAGATAGCACATACAAATATTTAGTTGCTAAAACCATACTCACACTGCAAAACAACACTCGAATTGGAGCAGGAGAATTAAAGCATCGAGGAATCTTTCCTAGCTACCATTACAAATGGTTTTTAGGATTTTGGGCGTGGGACAGCTGGAAACATGCGGCAGCTGTTACTCATTACAACCCTGAGTTGGCTAAAGATCAGATAAGAGCCATTTATGACTTTCAGTTGGATAATGGGTTTATTGTAGATTGTATTTATAGAGATACAACAATAGAAAAACATAATTATAGAAACACGAAGCCTCCACTCTCTGCTTGGGCAGCATGGAACATTTACAAGAATGATGGAGATATTGAATTTATAAGAGAAATATATCCTAAAATTGTAAAGCAACATAATTGGTGGTACAACTTTAGAGACTCTGACAGAGATTGTATTTGTGAATATGGCTGTAATGATGGAACTTTAGTGGCAGCTAAATGGGAAAGTGGCATGGACAATGCTGTACGTTTTGACAAAAGTAAAATGGTTAAAAGTG
>JABHTA010000004.1 GCA_018669945.1 Flavobacteriales bacterium | reverse complement strand
CGCCACTTTTAAAAAGCCCCTTTTTGGGGCTTTTTTATGCTTAACAAATTCGTTTGCTTCATCTACACCAATACTACGTATTTGTTCCGTTTATCGTGTTCTAAAATTACTAAGTGGTTGGTCTAGCTTGGTGAATGGTCGCAAATATTCACTGCTCAGCAATTTTTAATTTACAAGAACTATATTCGTCTTGATAAATAAAATTGACATGAATTATCATGTCATTGTCGTTTTCGATAAACAATTCTAATAATTATTATCTCTTAACGCATAAACTTTCCGGTAATTCCAACCGCAGGAATTACATAGGTGTAAAAACCTAAAGGTAAATTAGCAGTTGAAAGTTGATTGGTAGATAACGTCTCTACATGTCGCCCCATAGCACTATACACCAATATATTACCAAGCTCTTCTTGATCTGGGTTATCAATATACAACTGATTAGATGCATAGTAAACCTCTACCCGAGTTTCTTTCAACTTAACAACAGAATTAATAACAGGGTTATAAATTAATTCTAAATCATCAATCCAAATTTGGCTACCGACTACGGGGTTGTAACCATCGGAAGAAGATAGTAAATGAACGGCAAGAGTAGGCGTTGATGAATTTCGATAATCGAACGGTACAGAAAAACGAGTGTATTGATTAACAGATATACTAGGTGTTTCGAAACGCGCATGAGCTATTGTATCTTCGGTAGCATCTTTCAAAACCATCTCGATTGTGCCAATATCACTACCAGTAGGAAAATACTTATAATACCCGACTAAACTATCAGGTGAATCTGTAAAAGGAATACCGCCTGTTACACCATATGGTGAGGTTGTTTGCACATCTCCTGTTGAAGCTATGCCATTAATATCTGGATTCCCAGAAGGAATCAACGGTGGGTCAATCGTTTTTAGATTTATACAGTAGATGCCCGAATTCGCATCTGTTGATTGAAAACAAGTTTGACCGATAGTGCCACCAAATATACCTAATGAAGAATTAACTGTGTTCCAATCTGTCGGTTTGTCCTCGGTTCCCAATGGAGCATTGTCCCAGTTTTCAAAATCTGCATTAGGAATTTGTTGACCATAAGATGCAAACGCAGTAAGAATGAAAATATAAATAATGATTTTTTTCATAGTACAAATATAAAATATTTAGGACAGAAGCTGCCCTTCAATTACTGCTCAATAAACTCTAAAGCTGTTTCTTGACACCCTGGATCACAGGTTGTAACAAACGTGTTAATGTCAAGTACTACACACATGTCTTTTCTCGAAACATCTGTTGCTCTAAAAAACCCAATTGCGCCTTCAGACATATTAGAAGGAGGATTAGCTGGCGGCCCATCAAATGGGCTACCTCTAAATGTTTCTAACTGCAAACCGTACAAATAATCATAGTACCCTTCACTTATCGATTTCATTTCAAGCATCATTGTTTTGTTATATGGGTCAACTTTTTCAGTATCAATCAACACAACCAAAACACCTACAAAATCAGAACCATCAATAAACTCATCATCACCGTACCATTTCTCTGTTACAGTATCAGAAATCAATATACCATCTTCATAATAATTCCAGAGATAATAATCACCTAGTCCTTTTGGCTCCTGAGCCGACATTAAAATTAAATATTCATCACCTAAAAACAAACTTGATGTGTCTCCTGGAATTAAAAAAGCACAATCAATATCTGCCACAGGGTTCAATGTTTCTTGAGCCGAATAAAAGTTGCCATCTTTCTCTATCGACAATTTATAATCTTGACTTTCGTATCCCCGAACAGTATCTAAAGTTTCATAAATGCCAGGTTCAATTTCTGTTAAAACATGAGTATATCTGTCATCTTGAATTGTAACGTTTGCGCCCTTAACCGGAGGAGCTGCTTCGTCATTAAAAACGTCTGTACTATAAGTAAGTTCAACCCTATGAGCCATCGCTAATGTATTTATTTCTCCATCAACAACAATAATTGGATTTTGGGTGCCAACATTAAATTCTACTACTTCGGTACACCCGAATAACGAAGTTGATAAAAGCACTAAAATAATTTTTTGGAACTGCTTCATTAAAATTTAAAATTATACGTTAGAGAGGGAACTATATCGAAGAGGTACGTCAACTTTGCATCGTACTTATTCGGATTTGTTTCGTTTTGAACGAAGTTAATAGCATATGGATTTTTTCTCCGATAGACATTATAAACAGAGAAGTTAATGCCATGCTCATACTTTTGTTTTATCTTTTTAAGATCGTAAGTTAGTGCGAAATCTAAACGATGATAATCAGGCATTTTACCTCCGTTTCGCTCAGAATAAATTGTTACGAGTTGCCCTTGATATTCATATTTCCCTACAGGAACTGTCATCGGTGCTCCGGTTACATAAACCCAATTAGCCGATAAATTTAAACGATCTGAAAAATCATAAGAAGCAACAATTGCAATATTATGTCGTCTATCATGATTTGCTAAATATGGATTTCCGTTATTAATAGCAGGAGTTAGTTTAATGGTTCTTGACAACGTATAACTTATCCACCCTGTTAAATTACCTTTTTGCTTGTGAATATACAATTCAAGGCCATAAGAATGTCCACCCCCTACTCTTATTTCGCCGTCTAATTTCCGATTAAATATTAGGTTAGCATGATCTTTCCAATCAAGCTGATTGTACATTTTTTTATAATACACTTCAACAGAAGTTTCAAACATATTTTTTTTGAAATTCTTAAAATATCCCATTGCAACTTGATCTGCCAATTGAGGTTTTATATTTGGACTACTGGCCACCCAAATGTCTATCGGAGTTCCTCCCGAAGTATTTGTTGCCAAATGTAAATATTGACGCATTCTATTATATGATGCTTTAATAGAACTGGCATCATTAATCTTGTATTTTACCGAAATACGCGGCTCAGGGCCGTGATAATTATTATAAAGATTAAAATTATTATGATATGCGTTGGTGTCTGCTACTTCATAGTTTTCATCATAAACTAATACAGTATCACTTGGGTTATAATACCCATCTGGATTATAGTCTAATTTTCCGTTTTTTAAAGTAACGTTTGTCTTATTCTCATTGTAAAATTGAGTTGAATTAGAGAAAATTGAATATCGAAGACCGTATTGTGAACTCCATCGATTTCCAATTTTCATCTCGTTAGAAATATAAATAGCGTTTTCCCATGCGTATTTGTTGGCAATTGCAATAGAATCAAATTCACTATCAGGATTAATTGGATAAAATTCTGCCGGGGTAAGTTTATAAAAAGTAGATTCCCAGCCAAATTTTATGGTATTCTTTGTGTTTAAATAATAGGTGTAATCATTTTTAAGTGAATTGTTTTTCACTCGCGAATTCCATTCGAAAGCATTTTTACCCTCAGGTATACCAATTTGATAATCAAAATTACTTTTTATATAAGTTAGATTAGAAAAAAGTTTATCTGAAAACAAATGATTCCAGCGTACAGTTCCGGTTTTGTTTCCCCATGTAATACCAAAAGAATTGTTCAAACCTAATGCATCTCTTCCTGAGTAATAAGAGGCGAACACCCTGTTTTTATCGTTAATTTTAAAGCTTGTTTTACCATTTAAATCATAAAACCATAAATCACTATTTTGAATTTCTTCTCGGGGGCTAAGTGGAGTAAAAACATCAATATATGTTCTTCTTCCCGAAAGTATGAACGACCATCTGTCTTTAATAATGGGTGCTTCAATGGTCAAACGGCTAGATATGATACCTATACCACCTGAAACGGATAACTTTTTTTGATTTCCCTCTTTCATTCGCACATCTAAAACCGAAGATAATCTTCCCCCATATTCCGCTGGTATGCCCCCTTTATAAAGCTGTGCACCCTTTATGGCATCTGCATTAAAAACTGAAAAAAAACCAAGTAAATGCGAAGCATTGTAGACCGAGGCACCGTCGATCAATATTAAGTTTTGATCCAAACCACCTCCACGAACAAAAAATCCAGTTGAGCCTTCACCTCCAGATTGAACTCCCGGCAATAATTTTATAGCTCTCAATATATCTACTTCTCCCATCAATGCAGGGATTTTTTTAATAGTTTCCATTTCCATTTTAACAACACTCATTTCAATAGATTCTACATTATTATTTTCAGCCTCACCAACTACTTCAAACTCTTTAAGCACTTCTGCATTGGTACCTAGCTCGATGTCTTTCTTTAAATTCTGAGAAAGTTCAAAGGTCTTAGTTATCGGAGCAAATCCAACAAATGAATATGTTACAGTGTAATTGCCTGGTGGGATTGTTAACGAATAGTATCCATAAATATTAGTTACACCACCAGTACCTAATTCCTTAACGAAAATTTGTGCACCAAGCAGCTCTTCTCCTGTTTCTGCATCTGTAACATAGCCACTAATTGTAAACTTATTTTGCGCAAATGAAACACATTGAATAAGTATGAATAACAAGGTTAAAATTCTGGCTAACATGTTTCTTAATTTCTAACGCTCGCAAAGATGAATCATTTTAAACTTTATTCCCAACTTTAAAAACAATCGGAAACATAAATTGTTCAATATTCGATTAGTAAATTCTAATCAACCAAACCAAGACCTTGGCGAATAATCACGGCTTCGCCATTGGTACAATCAATAACAGTTGAGGCAACATTGTTACCGTATCCACCATCAATTACTAAGTCGATGTCGTTTGCATATTTTTCATGAATTAACTCTGGATTTGTTGTGTATTCTACCACCTCATCATCATCATGCACTGAAGTAGAAACTATTGGATTACCTAATTCTTTAACTATCTCGCGAATAATATTGTTATCTGGCACTCTAATTCCAATGGTCTTTTTTTTTGCTTTAAACAGTTTAGGAACATTATTACTAGCGTTTAGGATAAATGTAAACGCTCCTGGAAGTGCTTTTTTCATCATTTTAAAAACAGCATTATCCATCGGTTTACAGAAATCAGACAAGTGGCTTAAGTCATAGCAAATTAGAGAAAATTTGGCATCTTTCAACTTAACACCTTTAATTTTAGCCATTTTTTCAACAGCACGACTGTTGGATAAATCGCAACCGATAGAATAAACGGTATCGGTAGGGAAAATAAATAGCCCACCTTTTTTTAGATAAGCTACTACTTTCTGAATTTCCTTTTGATTAGTATTTTCTGGATAGATCTTTAGTAACACTATGCCGTAACTTCTTGACTTTTTGCATGATCTGCTAGAAAAGTTGCTAAACCATTAGTGGTTAGCGGGTGATTAATCAATGCCAAAATCGCACTTAATGGACCTGTCATTACATCAGAACCAATTTGTGCACAGTTAATAATATGCATCGGGTGACGAACAGAGGCTGCGAGTATTTCGGTTTCGTAACCATAGTTGTCATATATCAATCGAATTTCTTCGATTAATCTAAGGCCATCAGTAGAAATATCGTCTAGTCTTCCAATAAATGGAGAAACATAAGTTGCACCTGCTTTTGCTGCGATTAGAGCTTGACCCGAAGAAAATATTAATGTACAGTTAGTTCTAATTCCTTTATCTGAGAAGTACTTCAATGCTTTTATACCATCTCTAATCATTGGAATTTTTACAACGATTTTATCGTCTAAAGCTGCTAATATTTCACCCTCCTTTACCATTCCTTCAAAATCGGTAGCGATAACCTCAGCACTTACCTTATCGTCAACCAAATTACAGATGTCACGATAGTGCTGTAATATGTTTTCTTGCCCTACAATGCCCTCTTTCGCCATAAGCGATGGATTTGTTGTGACTCCATCTAAAACACCTAATTCTTGTGCTTCTTTAATTTGTTCAAGATTTGCTGTGTCGATAAAAAATTTCATGATTATGAGTTTAGTTTGTTGCAAAAATACAATTGTTTGTCGCTGAGAATTTCGAAAGTAATCAACAAGTGTTTATAAGTTGATTCAGTCTTATTTACTACCGAAGATAACTATCACTTTATTTGCTGAAATTTATTGAAATGAAACATTATATCCTCGCTATTATATTTAGCATCTCATCTTTATTCTCCAATTCTCAAGTAATTGAACCAGCTACACCATACAATTTTGCTGCAGGAGCTAGAGCTGGTTTTTTAACTGCGGGCACAGCTAAGTACTTCCTGCTTGAACAGATCGCATTAGAAGGAATTGTCGGAATTCGATCATTTCAAGGGCCGCACGCCTCCATATTAGCTGAATATCATATTAGCAATGTGTTTAATATTGAAAACATGTATATGTTTTTTGGTGGTGGAGCAAATATCGGATACGCTAAACGAACTAAAACAGACCTTAGTGGGATATCGACAACTGGATCATCTGGCTACACAGGGTTGGAAGGAATATTCGGTTTTGAGTATAACTTTACCCAACTTATCGACTTCCCTTTATCTGCAAGTATAGACGTAAGGCCTGGTTTTGATGTTTACCCTTCTCCTAGACCAATTTTTGGTGCCACAGGTATCTCTATTAGGTATATTTTTAGTTAGCTAGAAGCTAAAAGAATACCCTAATACAAAAATGTGTTCCGTAACTGGATTAACTTGATACAGCTCTTGTTGAAACATATACCCGGTTTTCATTTCCATCTTTTTGGGCAAGTCCCAATTTAAACCAACTGCAACTCTATAGCCGTCAATTCCAAAATTATTGTTGAGTTTATAAAACACCTCTGA
The DNA here is from genome assembly GCA_018669945.1 of Flavobacteriales bacterium. Lineage (GTDB taxonomy): Bacteria > Bacteroidota > Bacteroidia > Flavobacteriales_G > NORP312 > NORP312. The sequence goes on along the minus strand of JABHTA010000004.1, from coordinate 4,960 downwards.
AGCCAGATAAGGTTCAATTTTCTTATCAATATCTAATTTAAACTGAACCTTATTTCTCCAATATGTGTTTGGTGAATAGTAATTTTCTGGTTTATACAAACCAGAAAAACCTAGTTGATAAATGGTTCTATACTGTAACGTAAAAGGTTTCATTTTCTTTTTCAAGACTAAACGGAGTTGAGCTCTATGTCTGGTTTCCCAAGAAGTACGGAAATCATTTTTTTGAGAAAATCTATACGAAAAACCAAACGATACTTTCTTATTTAATTTGTAGCCTATTTGTAAATCTAATAACCCAGAACCAATTTTTGAATAATTCTCTTCTAATCGTATTTGCATATTTGCAGACAACGATAAATATTTCGTTAGCTTTTTATCAGCCGACAATCCTTTCCTTGCACCAAAATCGTGGTATTGAGCTTGTGCCGAGCAAAGCCAAAACGGAAATAATAATATAATCACTACTAACCTCAACAGAGATTAATGTTGTTCTATTGTTATATCCAAAACAAGCTCACCCCCTTTTGAAGCTATACTACCTGTAACCTCTTTTGGTACTAGATTAACACCACAACCATCGCAACCAGAATAAGCAAATAGAGTGTAGTTACCTTGAATTAGGTTTGAAAAACTGTAATAACCGTTTGCATCGGTATCGACTCTATCGAAGTGAGCCGAGTCTGTATCATAGACTAAGTAAACCCTTTGTAATTCATCTATATAGGGATTACCTATCGGTGTCAATCCTGAATATTGTTGAGTCCATACACGGCCTGAAATTACTCCAGTTCCATCATCAACAGCAACATCCTTTCTTAAAGTTAGGTTGGTGTTGGACGCCTCTGAATTGTTTTTATCTAAACTGATTTCGTAAACAACCTCCTGCTTCTCGCTATCACATGTATTACAATCCTCGAATGCAATAATTTGATAATGCCCCTTTCGCAGATATTCGAAATGATACGATCCGTCAGTATAAGAATCCACATCATCGTCAAAAAAAGTGTTTTCACCATAAACAATATACACTTTTTCCTCCTTGGCTATTTCCGTATTTATAAGTTTATCATTGTGATCGTATCGATTATAAGATACGATTCCCGAAATACTTCCTTTGCCTCCTTCTCCTGAAGGCTTACTACAAGAAATTAAACCAATTAATATACACAGAATTGCTATTTGAAAAACACGCATCTTATTGAATTATTACTTTGCCTTTGACTGATTTACCATTTGTTTCTAGCTGATAGAAGTAAACTCCAGGTTTTAAGCTGTTAATCTCAATTTGAATTTCCTCAAACTTGTCTTTACTAGACTTAACTAAACGACCATCGACACTATATAACTGAACTGATTCTAGCACTTGCTCTCCGACAAAATTAAGTAAATCATGTGCTGGATTTGGAAATACCGAAACATAAATCGCATTTTTTAATTCGCCTAAAGAGAGTGGCAAAAAGTCAAAACTACCACCGTTAGATTCACCCCAATTTGCAGGATCGTTACCGTAATGATTATCAACAGTTCTATCCAAACGATTACCCGTTCCATCAGAATTAATAGGCCAAGGAACAGTGTCTGTATACTCAACTTGATCTATTAAAACATAAGGCGTATATATAACACCTGATAACAATGTATCCCTTCGCTCTGGCGCCATCACACGTATATTGTCACTTTTATTACTCAATTTACCTCCATACTGATAAACCTTAATAAAAGAAGGAATAACGTTCGCTGACCTAAAATACGACACGGTTGTGTCAGTTAATATCACATATTCCTTTGGTTGCAAAGACAATCCAGCATCGAATGCGAAACCAATTCCTTTAACTATCCAAGTAGTATCAAGTATAGTTGCGTCCCAATGCTCGTAATAGAGGTTTACAACGCTATCCGATATATTTTGTAGCACAACATATTCTTCGTGGGTTGGTGCTGGGGGCGTCCCATTAACCGCGTTATAATTGATATGAGTTATCACAACAGGACCAACTTTTGGAGAATCATTGGCAATACCTAAAGAAGTTGCTGGCTGAGCAACAAAATGGTCATCGCCTTCACTAGTTATCCACCTTCCGAAAGATACTCCGTTAAACTGAGCCCCAAACTTATATCCTGTTGCATATCCTGTTAAAATACTATCAGCATCTGCTGAAAATAAAATTGCATGATCTCCGGTTCTATTAAAAGTGAAACCATTGGTATCTGGATTAAGCTCTAGTTCATTATATACGATATATTCACCCGAGTTAATCGAGGTCCCTAGCGGTATTATAAAACCCTGTGGATTGTTTCTATCGTCACTTAAAAACCATCCACCTATATCAACTGAGCTTGAAGAAGCGTTATAGATCTCAACGGCATCGTATTCTGGTGGATCGGTATGAGTAAGGCATTCCGTTATAATGATTTCTGGAAATACAGGAGGTGTGCCATCATCCATTCCTGGCGAACCACAAGTATCTGCACTGACTCGCCATTCCTCACCCAATTTTTGATTGGTCGTTGGATTCGTTTCTACTGGCACAATTGACCAACCACTGCCATCAGCTAAAACTGGCCAAGGAAAATTATCATTATAGGTTATGCTCAGAAATGTATCTACTGGAAACAAAGAAGCCAACCTTATTTTCTCCCCTTTATTACTTAATGTATCTGTATACTGGCCAAAGAAATCTGTGGTTGGGTATTTCAGTTTAAAATTGATAGAGTCTGCTACTAATACCATAAACTCACCTCCAGAAATAAGAGTTCCATTTGGGAAAGTAAAGAAAATACCCTCTGCAAAGCTAAATCCCGCCATATTGATAATCGTGCTACCTGTATTCTTAATTTCAATAAAATCGAGACTAGAACCCAACATACCGTTATTATTCGGTGCATTATACATAATTTCGGTAATCTTGATATTGGTATATGTTTGGGCCGAGAGCAGTGAAACGAACAACATCACAACAAAAAATGAAAATACTTTTTTCATGAGATAATTAAGAGTTAAATTACGTTGTCGAAAATACACATTTCGTTAATATTAAATGATCATAAGGACTTTGAATTATATGAATCTTAAAAGATAACACTGGTAGATGTATCATTGGTTTAATTCTAGATAGTTTATCTCTATAATTACAAATCTTAATAACTTTGCGGTCGATGTACAAATTGATAATTCGGCCAATATTATTTTTAATTTCTCCTGAAAAGATTCATCATTTGATTACGGGAGGTCTAAAGATAGCTTGTAAAATACCTGGTAAAAAAAAATCATTGAAAGCGATATACGGAGTGAAATCTCCTAAATTGGAACGAGAAGTTTTTGGTATTAAATTTCCAAACCCCGTTGGTTTGGCTGCTGGGTTTGACAAAAATGCAGAGTTTTATGAAGAGCTTAGTTGCTTTGGGTTTGGTTTTATAGAAATTGGAACTATTACACCGTTGAGCCAGCCTGGGAATCCTACACCGAGGATGTTCCGATTACAAAAAGATAGAGGCCTAATTAACAGAATGGGGTTTAATAACGAAGGCGTTGAAGCTGCTGCTTTGAGATTGAAAGACAGAAATCCGAATCTAATAATTGGTGGGAATATTGGTAAAAACACTGCTACGTCAAATGAAAATGCAGAACAGGATTATATTACGGTTTTCGAAAAACTACATCCTTTTGTAGATTACTTTGTTGTGAATGTAAGTTGTCCTAATGTAAAGAACTTAACAAAACTTCAAGACACAGATTTCTTAATTGAGCTTTTGAACAAGCTCAAAAAATTTAATTCTGCACAAGAGAAGACAAAACCAATTCTACTAAAAATTGCCCCTGATCTTAACGATAGTCAATTAGATGAAACAATAGAAATTGTTGCACAAACAAAAATTGATGGAATTATTGCAACGAATACAACCACAAATAGAGAGGACCTACTAACATCAAAAAGCGAAGTTGAAGCAATTGGTAATGGTGGTTTAAGCGGCAAGCCGGTAGCTCAAAGATCAACAGAGGTAATAAAATATCTACACACAAAATCGAATGGAGCGTTTCCGATTATCGGTGTTGGGGGCATTCATTGTGCCGAAGACGCGATGAAAAAACTTGAAGCTGGCGCTTCACTGGTGCAGATTTATACGGGATTTATCTATTCAGGGCCTGGACTAATAAAAGATATTAACAAGAAAATTCTAGCTAGTTCTTAATTACTAAAACTTTAGTTGTTACGCTGCCAACCTCAACAAAATAAACTCCTTCAGTTAATTCAACAGTTGAGATTGTAATTGATTCTTTTCCCTTAACAGAAATATCTTCAACCACTACACCTAACATATTTATCACTTTAACTGCAGCTGTTTCTGAATTATTCCAAGCTATTTTGATGAAATTACTTGCAGGGTTTGGGTAAACATTAGTTTCCACTAACTGAATATTTATCAACTCAACCCTAGTTCCTCCTCCGGATTGAATCCTACCGTTAATATCGTATTTAGCAAAGAACTCCCATATTTTATATGAGGCATCAATATCTTGATTAACAATAGTGCCAAACGAAAATGCTCCAGGCCATGTATGCGCTCCATCGATAATTTTATAAAGCTCTACTTCAACACCATTGTCTCCGTTTTCGTATATATAATGTTCTGCAGTGCATCCATCCAATACATTAATATCTGGAACAGCTGTAAAAATTGAAGTAACATCTGCGTTATTATACCCAACCCAATAATCAACAGTATTTTCAGTACTTTCCATTGTCGTGTTCCCTGCATAGGGAACTGTTGGGTCGGCCGTGCCGTGAATCTCCATAACAGGCATAGGGTGCTGAACATTACACGTATTGACTTGATTGGCGTTCATTGTACCGGTTACAGATGCTATCGCTGCGATTCTGTCACTTAATTCGCAAGCCAAATAATAGCTCATAAAACCACCATTCGACATTCCCGTACTAAACACTCTATCTTGATTAAT
>JABHTA010000234.1 GCA_018669945.1 Flavobacteriales bacterium | reverse complement strand
ACCAATAACGACAACTTATACCCCAACCCAACTACCTCATCAATCACTTTAACCAACTATCATTATATAAAAAGGTAAATGTTAAATATGCACTGGCAATAGCATTTATGTTATTTGTCAAAACAAAGGACATTCGTTTTACCGAATTTGGGCTAATTTCAACCGAACGATAAACTACTAAGACCATATATACATTGCCATCATTTACATGGGTTGTAAACCATTATGTTTGAAATTATAATATGTCAGATTAAATCAATAATTTATATCATGAAAAAACTACTACTATTACCACTTATTGCTATATCTTTAGTTGCAACAGCGCAGACAACAGCAATACCCGATGCTAATTTTGAACAGGCATTAATTAATTTAGGTCATGATAATGTTATAGATGGAGGAGTGCTTACTGCTAATATTAATACTGTATTAACTTTAGATGTTAGTTATAAGGGTATTTCAGACTTAACCGGTATAGAGGATTTTACTGCTTTGACTTATTTGGCTTGTCATAATAATCAATTAACCTTTTTAAATGTTTCACAGAACACTTATTTGACTTTTTTGGATTGCTATAATAACCAATTAACAAATTTAGATGTAACTCAAAATACTTCTTTGGACAGTTTGGTTTGTAGTGAGAATCAATTAACAACTATAGATGTATCACAGAATACGGCTTTGACTTATTTGGTTTTTCATTATAATCAAATAACCAATATAGATGTATCACAGAATACTGCTTTGACTTATTTGTATTGTCATAATAATCAATTAACCAATTTAGATCTATCACAGAATATTGCTTTGCAGCAAGTGGATTTTACAAATAATCTATTAACAAATTTAGATGTATCACAGAATACTGATTTGGAAGTTTTGTATTGTGAATCTAATCAACTAACAAGTATAGAAGTTGCAGGAGCTACTGCTTTGGATTGGTTGATTTGTGGTGATAATCAAATAACAAGTTTAGATGTATCACAGAATACTGCTTTGAGGAGGTTGCGTTGTGATAATAACAATCTACATTGTTTGAATGTTAAAAATGGAAATAATCCAAATTTCCTGTTGTTTGATCCGACAACTAACCCAAACCTTAACTGCATAGAGGTAGATGATGTTGCTTATTCAACTTCTAATTGGACATGGATTAACTCTCAAACATCATTCAGTACTAATTGTGGAAATTCGTGCAGTGGTCTCGCTCAAGATACTTGCGATTATGTTGATACTACTTATGTTACTGTTTATGATACAGTGCTTGCCATCGTATACGACACAACATTTGTTACTATATACGACACCGTACTAACAGCAGTAACAGATACGCTAATAATGGATGTTACTCTTACAGGCATACCTTTACCAAACAACACAAATACTATGTTGGTATATCCAAACCCTGCGAGTGATGTTGTTATTATTGATAATGGAGATTATCTATCTATGAGTGGATATACTTTGAAAATCATTAATAGTCTTGGTCAAGAGGTGTTTAATACAGCAATAAATATTCCTGTATTCTCTATCCCTGTGAGTACATTAGGTTCTGTAGGCACTTATTATATTCAAGTGTTTGATACGAGTCCTAATATTGTCCAAACAAAGGCTTTAATACTGCAATAACGGAGATTAATTATTTTTGCAGAATGAAAAAACTACTACTATTACCACTTATTGCATTCTCTTTTGTTGCAACAGCACAGACAACAGCAATACCCGATGCTAACTTTGAACAGGCGTTAATCAATTTAGGTTTAGATAACGTTATAGATGGAGGGGTGCTTACTGCTAATATTAATACTGTATTAACTTTAGATGTTAGTTATAAGGGTATTTCAGACTTAACCGGCATAGAGGATTTTACTGCTTCATCGTATTTGTTTTGTCAAGGAAATCAGCTAACAAACATAGATGTATCGCAGAATATTAATTTAATTAGTTTGGATTGTCGTTATAATCAACTAACAACTTTAGATGTTTCTCAGAATACTGCTTTGACTGATTTGGGTTGTGGTTATAACCAATTAACAACTTTAGATGTTTCTCAGAATACTACTTTGGATATATTGTTCTGTGATGAGAATCAACTAATTTGCCTAAATGTTGCAAATGGAAATAATTCAAATTTTACGAGTTTTTATGCTACCGTTAACCCTAACCTCAGTTGCATAGAGGTTGATGATGTTGCTTATTCTGATACTACTTGGACAAATATAGACTCACAAACATCATTCAGTACGAATTGCACTAATCCTTGTGTCCCATCATCTATAAACGAAGCTGCATTAAACGCCTTTGAATTATATCCCAACCCAACTACCTCAACCATCACATTAAACAACTTAAAGTTAGGCGATGAGGTAAGTGTTTACAATACGCTTGGGCAAAGAGTTTATAGCTCTAAAGTAAACGCTGTAACGCTCTCTATTAACCTATCTGAGTTAGGCAATAACGGCATCTATTTCGTTAGAGTGAATAATCTTAGCGAGAGCGTTTTATTGAGTAGGTAGTGCTTTATCTCGATGATATTGAGGGTTATACTTTTTAATTAGTTTTGTAGGATGAAAAAACTACTACTATTACCACTAATTGCTATTAATCTATTAGCAACAGCACAGACAACGTTAATTCCCGATGCTAACTTTGAACAGGCGTTAATTGATTTGGGCTATGATAATGTTATAGATGGTGAGGTTCTTACTGCTAATATTGATACAATAGCAAGTTTGGTTGTTCAAAATCAAAATATTTCAGACTTAACTGGAATTGAAGGCTTTATTGCTTTAACTTATTTGGATTGTTGGGAGAACCAACTCACAAGCCTTGACGTAACACAGAATACTGCTTTAACTTATTTGGATTGTTGGGAGAACCAACTCACAAGTCTTGATGTAACACAGAATACTGCTTTAACTATATTGTATTGTGGTTATAATTATCTTACAAGCCTTGATGTAACACAGAATACTGCTTTAACTCAATTGAATTGTGGTTATAATTATCTTACAAGCCTTGATGTAACACAGAATACTGCTTTAACCTATTTGGCTTGTTATCGTAATTATACTATCCCAAGTCTTGATGTAACACAGAATACTGCTTTAACTATATTGTATTGTGGTTATAATTATCTTACAAGCCTTGATGTAACACAGAATACTGCTTTAACTGAATTGGGTTGTGAAGCTAATGATCTCACAAGTCTTGATGTAACACAGAATACTGCTTTAACTGATTTAGTGGTTGGCGGTAATCAATTCACAAGTTTAGATCTTTCCCAAAATAGTGCTTTAACTCTTTTGTATTGTGATAATAGTTCATTGTTGAATTGTCTTAATTTAAAAAATGGGAACAATTATAGTATAACGAGTTTCGCGGCTTTTTATAGTCCTGCTTTAACCTGTATTGAAGTAGATGACGTAGCTTATTCAACAGCAAATTGGACAGCGGTTGGTGGACAAATAGATGCCGGTGCTACTTTCAGCAACAATTGCAATAATTCTTGTTCTTCACCAACTTGTGCTGATGGCATACAGAATGGTGACGAGACAGGAGTAGATTGTGGAGGGACTATTTGTCCTCCTTGCGGTACCGTTGGTATCGTTGACGAAAATGTTAAAGCTATTACACTACTCCCCAACCCAACTACCTCAACCATCACATTAAACAACTTAAAGTTAGGCGATGAGTTAAGTGTTTACAATACGCTTGGGCAAAGAGTTTATAGCTCTAAAGTAAACGCTGTAACGTTCTCTATTAACCTATCTGAGCTGGGCAATAACGGCATCTATTTCGTTAGAGTTAATAACATTAGCGAGAGGGTTTTGTTGAGTAGGGGGCTTTGAGTATGGCCACCCTCAATAATTTTTAACATCTTTGGTTATCTATTCTAAACCAATATAGATGAGCCATGAAAAACAACTTCTTATTACTTTTAGCAATAGCGCTTAGCTTAACAGCGTGCGAGCCAGAAAACAGAGTTTATATCGAGCATCAAGAGCTGTCTCCAGATTTTGAATGGTTACAAAAAGATAAGCGAACGTTTAAAGTGCCTGTTGAATCTGGCGTAGATTATAACTTGAGTTTATCTTTTCGTTACACAACTGGATATCAACATGAAGTCGGTAGGGTAAAAGTAACAGAAACTTCTCCAAGCGGAGAGGTCCAAGTATACGAATACGATTTGAAAGTGAGAGAAGCAAATGGAGATTATATAGGCAATCCAGGGCTAGATATTTGGGATAGCGAACATGTTGTTGCCGCAAATAAACAATATGAAGAAACGGGCATTTATAGCTATAGCTTGGAGCATAATATGCGCCAAGATCCTATGAATTTTGTAATGGAAATTGGGGTTATTTTGGATATAGTAAAGTAACTCTCACACTATTTTTTTATTCAAAGTACCTAATTTTAATAAGCTCGTAATAAATTTTATTGTCAAATGTTAATTTTGCTCCTATTATGAAACAATTTTCACTTATACTGTGTATTGCTATCGGCATTTTTGCATGTAAACAAAAGGAGTCAATAGATTACACAGAAATTGACGAAGACATTATATCTAGCTACATTGCAGATAGTAACCTTAACGCAATAGCTACTGGTACAGGCTTATATTATGTTGTTCAAGCTGCTGGAGTTGGAATGCAGCCATTGGCTGAATCTACTGTCACAGTTGCTTATAAGGGTTATTTAACCGATGGAACCGTGTTTGATGAATCTGACAGTAATGGGATTACTTTTTCCCTTAGAAACGTGATTCAAGGATGGCAAGAAGGAATTCCGTTGTTTAAAGAAGGAGGCTCAGGAATGTTGCTTATTCCTTCGGCTCTAGGTTATGGTAGTTCATCACAAGGTCAGATACCAGCTAATTCAGTTCTAATATTTGAAATAACCCTAATTGACGTTCAATAAGTAAGAACTACTTGGAATTTAAATGTTCTTTCATTTCTATAATTAACTTATTTTTATGTACTTCGAATTCAGCTTTATTTAGCACATGATCAACCTCTTTGGTTACTAAATTAATGAACTCGGCATAAAAATGGACAGACTTATCATCGTTAGTACATATAATCTCTTTAATGATTTGCTTGTCAGTATTATTTATTAGGTTCTTATATTTATATATTTCATCTAATTCAAATATTTTACTTCTGTTGTCAACTGCTTCCATTTTATAATGTTATTAGGTTACTATTTCAAATATAATTTTTTGCCAGGATTGGGCAATAATATTGCCTTTGTTTTTTATCTGTGCTTAGTCTGAAATTCTTTGATTTGGCAACTTTTTGCATATTTTTTAATAAATTTGAATTCAACAATTTGAACCTTAGCCCTCTTATATTAGCAATCCCTGTGTACATTATCCTCATTGGTATTGAGCTTTGTTACCAAGTATATAAGAAGGAAGTTCACTACAGAATTGGCGATGCACTAACTAACATTAGCTGCGGCATTGCTGAGCAGGTTACGGGTTTATATTTTAAGCTTTTCTCAATTTTCATTTATACAATTAGTTTTGATTATTTACAACTGTTTGATATTAACAAGTCTTGGCTTTCATTTGTCCTTTTGTTTATCGCTACAGATTTTTGTTATTATTGGGCACACCGCATGAGCCATCAGGTTAATTTATTTTGGAATGGTCATGCGGTGCACCATCAAAGCGAAGACTATAACCTTTCTGTAGCTCTTCGCCAGGGTGCTTTTCAAACTTTCTTTACGGCCCCATTCTTTATTCCTTTAGCTATAATTGGTTTTCCTCCAGAATTTTTTCTTTTCGTAAGTGCTTTTGTTACTCTTTATCAGTTTTGGATTCATACAGAAAATATAGAAAAAATGGGCTGGTTTGAAACCGTTTTTAACACCCCATCGCATCACAGAGTTCACCACGGTATCGATCCGAAATATATCGACAAAAATCATGCGGGTGTTTTTATAATTTGGGATAAGATGTTTGGTACTTTTCAGGAGGAAGAAGAAAAACCTACATACGGAGTTACAATACCATTAAATAGCCTGAATCCTGTTAAAGCTCAAATAGTGCCATTTAAATTGATGTTTTCGGCTTTAGAAAAAGGAAATGGGTTAGTAGATAAATTACGAATAATGCTTAATCCGCCCGGCTGGTTTCCAGATTATGCTGGAGGTTTTAAAAAACCTAGTGAAATAGATAAATCTAAATATTTTAAGTTTGAAGTGAAAGCCGATAAAATGTTAAACGGTTACGGTTTGGTTCAGTATATAATAGCGCTTGCATTAACGTCACTTTTTTTATTTTTTGGAGCCACCTTATCAACTATATATGTTATGGTTGGTATAACAGGAATTTTAGTTTTAATCTCCATTATTGGTGCCTTATTCGAGCAAAAGAGGTGGAGTTTTTATGCCGAAATATTTCGATTAATGGCCATGCCTATTATATTGTATTTGTTCATTCCCAACCAGCTCTTGGTATTAGGCGGAGCTATGGGTTTTTCAATAGTTTCTCTGTTTTCTCTGTTTCTACTTAAATCAAAATTCATAAATTGAAGTATAGTTATTTCATTATATTTTTCATCATAGCCGCAATAGGAGAAGTAGTAGCGTGTGTTTTAGAATCTGAAACCATTAATCTTATCTGTAAACCAATGTTATTAGCAAGTCTAGGAGGAGCATTCTGGATTCAATCGAGAAAGAACCTAAATAGCTTCGCCAAATTGATGCTAACCGGTTTCTTTTTTTCGTGGATAGGAGATACCCTGCTCATTTTTGAACCCAAACATCCTGTGTTTTTTATGCTTGGTTTAGGCGCTTTTTTAATTACACATATCTTATACATATTGGCTTTCACCAAAAAAGGTGCTGTAAATTCTAATATAGCTCAGCTTAGAAAGAAACCATACTTAATATTAATTTTTGCCATTTTGGGATTAGGATTATACACTATGTTTTACCCTAATTTACTAGATCTTGCTATTCCTGTTGCAATTTATACTGTAGTAATAATAATAATGGTTCTGGCAGCAATAAATAGAAATAGCATAACAAATAGCGCTAGCTATAAATTCTGCTTAATTGGAGCTATATTATTTATGCTAAGCGATATAACACTGGCAGCAAATAAATTCTTTATGCCAATTGATTATGCTGGTTTATATCTTATTGTTTTGTATATGATTGGTCAATACTTGATTATGAGAGGAAGCATTTTACATCTGGCAAGTGATTAATAAGAAATCATTTTTTACGTGTTTCGAAAACGTTGTCAAAAAGCGGAAATACGATATTGAAGTTATATTTATCCATCAGCTTAGGGTCGTGATGTATTAAATGATGCTTTCTCATTTTTTGTAAATGCGGTATTCTTAAAGCCCAATGTTTTTCTGGTAGGTGAGAAGTGTAATGCACCGTTTCATAAAGTATAAAATAAATGCTACTCATGCCAAGCGTGAGAAAAAGAAGATTATTTGGTAAAAACAGATTGAGGAAAAAGTATAACCCTGGAATAAAAAACAAACTAAATAGAATTACAACAACAGGCGGAAAGAAGAGTGTTTGAAAATCTTCTTTTTTTACTACTTGATAATTCTCGTTAGTATAGAACCGATGATGCCACAAAGTATGTTGGCCATAACTCCCATCATGTATGTAGCGATATTTTTTATGCAGCGGATATCTATGAACTAGATAAACAAAAAGGTTTCCTATAACTAACATTATAGGAATTATTATTAGTTCTATTATTTGTAGGTCGCTAATTTGAATAAACGAAAATAGGCTAATAGTTACCAGACATGTTCCGTTGAAAAACAAATGAAAAGCACCTGAATACCATTTTTTATTATTTCTGTTTTTTAATCTAAAACGTGCAACTTTTTCTCTTTGGTTCATTAGTAATTATGCGGTTTTAACTAATTTACTTACTTATTTTATCACCAATAATAAATGTCCAGATTTGTTTAATAATAGGTGCGTTTTGAACAAGTTTATTATCCATCTATGCTATCCAGAAAACAAATGAAAACTAGAGGCTTACTCATCTGAAACGTTTTTTTGCAGTGAATATTTAAAAATTCAAAAAAAATTCGTTCTAATTGGAAATGAATACTTTATAAACTTTCGGAGAATCAGAAAATTTCATTATTCAATGGATAACTAATCTATTCTTTCTCTTGTTCAGAACAATGTTCGCAATATATCTTTTTTAAATAGGTATTGCTTAGCATTTGAAAAGTGACACCGCCATCTTCGTGATTAGAGAACATTTTACAAAATCGCTCGGGGTCTTGATTAATAGCATTAAACATTATGGTCTTGTATCTTTCGTTGTTGTCATTTTCTGGGTTCGTTATTGTTAAGTTGAGATAATAAAAAATGAGATCTTCATCAGTTTCAATCTTTTTCGCTTTGCGGTATAGAACATCTTCAGCCCAATGCGGATAATTGTAGTTTGCTAGGAATTTACCTACACGAACCATGTCTTCATCATCGCAATCTATTCTTCGATACTTCCCCTTTACAAAATTGATTGAACGCTCTAATTCTTCTTGGTTTCCTGTTTGAATTGAATGAGAGGCTCTAACAATATGAAAATTAAGGAGAAGTCGCTGTGTTTTTTTGTAATCAAAACCACCTTTCTGTACTTTTAATATTTCTTTTTTTAGAGTTCTTGGCTTTTCTAGATTTTCTCCATTAGCCCATTTTACAACCTTTAAAGCACAAATATTATAAAGTATAGAAAGATCGCTCGGATATTGCTTATATAATTCTTCTAACCCAGCTATTGCTGCTTCAGCATCTTGCTTTTGTTGGTAATGAAAAACTAATTGATTGTTTTTTAACGCACTAAATAAGCTATCGTCAGGAATATCCATGTTTGCAAAATCGGCTGCAGTAACACCATATGCCCCAACACGCTCAAAAAGTTGTTGCTGGGCACCCAAAGCCTTTCTAATGTCTTTGTCCTTTAGTGACTTTGTGTAGGTTGTTAATATTGTTTCGTTTGCTACTTCTAAATGGGAAACTCTTTTTTGTAAATCAAGAGTTACAACAGCCTTTCTGTGGTTTTTTAGAATGTACTCTAGTTTTTTAGATTGCCCTTTTTTATTGAGTTGCTCCTTTATTTCTGACTTACTCATTTTAGCAATCGGAAGTTCTTCTTCTTCACAGTCATTTAGAAATTCAACCCAGTTCTCAGAAGACCTAACGGTTGTCGTAATATTTTCATTTTGGAAACTCTGCATCGCATTAACAATGCTTTCGGCCCTTCTGTTCTGTAATTTAATATTGTTTTCTGTGGTCCCTTCTATAGAAGAATAGGCGTGAATGTCAATATTGAATATTTGGTAATCCGTTAAACGGAGAGAATCATAAAGGGGCTTAATATCTTCAGGCTTGTAGTCGAATTTATTCTTCTCAAAGGGAATTACGAATTTGAATCCTTTTTGATAGTCCTCAACAACTTCTTTTGTTTTTTCTTCAACGGCAGTAATTTGCCAAATGGTATCCATATACAAATTCATTTTAAGTAATTCCCATTGAGCAGCTTCTAATCCATAGAAAGAATTATTATAGCAAACCGACCCATCTTTAACAAACAACAAATTCATTTCATAATCTTTGTTGTTGAATTCTGGAGGAAGTTTAGCCACTTTAAAAGTAGCAAATCCAGTTTTTTCGTTGATTTCGACCTTATCTTTAAAACTTGAATAGAATACCGGCTCAGTTAAAGTTCCACGCCTTACGTTATTTAGAAGAGCTTCCTTATTAATTTTTCCGCATGTATATTGGTCTCTCGAAACAATGTCAATTGCAATTCCATCAACAGTAGAAAATATTTTGCTTATATAGGTGGGATTAGTAATCTTAAAAATAATAACACCATTTTCTACAGCAACACCCCATTTAACATCAATAGGAATACTCTTAATAATATCTACACATGCTTTGCACTTGCCATCTAGGTCGTTTTTTGTAGCTTTTCTAAGTTTATTTTGTGCAAAAATCGGATTGATAATAAGAAATCCTAATACAAGTAATATTGATGATATAATTCTATTCATAATTTACAATAATAATTTTTGCACTGCTTAATTTGATTCTAATTGGGTTGTATACGATAATTTAACAAACACTGATCCAAAAGCTAATTTTTTCACTTTAAGTAGATTTTTTTGTTTTCAGATTATTGCTGTATAAAAAAATGAACTTTGTAGATAACGATATATGAAATTGAGTCATCAATAATAGTAGTTCGTTAAACATAGTTAGTCTATTAGCATTATGCGGATAAATGTAGTAAAGTTATGTCCTCGATTTGCACTTTTTATGAGTAGTAATTGACATATACTTGAACAAAAATGTTTCATTACATTTGAAACAAATGAATCGAGAATGAAATTGATTGTTGATAGTGGTTCGACAAAAGCCGATTGGGTATTAATACAAACCGATTGTAGTAGAGTAAATTTCGTTTCTGACGGCATCAATTCAATGACCGAGTCTTCTGAGACCATTCTGTCAATTATTTCTGGGATTCAGCATTTAATTGATGTTTCTAAGCAAGTCCAGGAGGTCTTTTTTTATGGAGCAGGTTGCTCAAAAGGGGAAACTAGAGAAATAGTCGAAGCTGTTTTGGTATCTGTGTTTTCGAATGCCGTTGTAAAAGTTGATAGCGACCTAATGGCTTGCGCATTAGCAACTTATAATAACGAGCCAATGATTTCTTGTATTTTAGGTACAGGTTCTAACGCTTGCTATTTTGATGGAAAAGTGCTAAAACAAAAAATCCCAGCTCTTGGTTATGTGCTGGGGGACGAGGGCGGAGGATCTTATTTTGGGAAGCAATTGTTAAAGGCTTATTTTTATGAAACTTTACCTGAAGACTTAAGAGTTCAATTCGATAAAACATACTCACTACAAATTCAAGAGCTATTAAGGAACGTTTATCAAGAGCCAAGTGCCAATCGATATTTAGCATCGTTTGCTCAGTTTATTGGAGATCATAAGATGCACCCTTACATAAAAGATATAGTTACAACTGGATTACAAATTTTTCTAAAAAACTTTGTTTGTTGTTATGGTAATGCCAAACAAGTGCAGATTAATTTTGTTGGTTCAGTAGCGTATTATTTTCAAGAAGAATTAAGAAATATTGGTCAAGAAATTGGCTTATCTATTGGTTCTATTTTTCAAAAACCAATAGAAGGCTTGGTAGCTTTTCATTGCGAATAATACAATTTATATAATGTCATTTCTATTTTTGCTCAGGAATTATGATTGAAAAATATAAATCAACTTTTATTGCTGGAGGCGTTTCAGGTATTTTGTTATTTGCGGGCTTTCTAATGGTTTTATTTGCGGGCTACAATCCTGTAGGTGAGGCAAGTATGATGTACTATTGGATACCGATTCCTATTTTGCTTAGAAGTTTGCGCAAATTCAGAAATGATATTTATCCTGAAGGACTCCCTTACTTAATGGGATTAAAACAAGGCGGTATAATCACACTAATTTATACGTGTATATATGCGACATTGCTTTACATATTTTGTGCAACCTTGGAGCCTGCATTTGTGGAAACATGGCTAGAGCAAAAAATAGAAATGCTCAACCAAGTTAGCGAGGATGGAACTTTCATGTCTTATTCGATTGAAGAGGTAATTACAGATTGGCGTCAAAATAAATTCGTCTCACTTTCGTTTGATGAATTTTGGTATAAGTTCATTTTTGGAGCAATTGTAACATTAATTGCTTCCTTTGTGTTTAGAAAACCGAAATTAGTTATTGAAAGTTGAGTTCGAAATTGGATATATCAGTAGTTGTGCCGGCCTATAACGAGGAAGAGTCAATTCCAGAGCTGCAAACTTGGATTGAGAGCGTAATGCAAGCGAATAACTATACCTATGAAGTTATATATATCGATGATGGAAGTGGCGATAATTCTTGGGGCGTTATTGAAGAACTAACACAAAGAAATACATCGGTAAAAGGTATTAAGTTCAGAAGAAATTATGGTAAGTCAGCAGCTTTAAATACAGCATTCGAAAGTGTTTCAGGTAGTGTTGTTATTACAATGGATGCAGACTTACAAGATAGTCCAGATGAAATCCCCGATCTCTACAAAATGATTATTAATGATGGATACGATTTAGTTTCTGGTTGGAAAAAGCACCGAAAAGATTCATTTGTTAAAAATAAAACAAGTAAAATTTATAATTTTTTTGCATGGATCACTACTGGTGTTAAGCTTCATGATATGAATTGTGGGCTCAAGGCTTATAGAATTGATGTGGTTAAATCTATTGAGGTGTATGGTGAAATGCATCGATACATTCCTGCTATTGCAAAATGGGCTGGCTTTAGAAACATAGGAGAGAAGGTTGTTCAACACCAAGAACGCAAATACGGGATTACCAAGTTTGGCCTAGAGCGTTTCATTAACGGGTTTCTAGATTTGCTTTCAATCACGTTTGTATCTAAATTTGGGAAACGACCTATGCACCTGTTTGGTGCATTAGGTACTTTAATGTTTTTTATAGGATCAATGCTTATTACTTGGGTTATTGGTCAAAAATTGTATTTTGTTTATGTTTTACACGAACGAATGAAATTGGTAACTCAGCAGCCAATGTTTTACATTTCATTAGCCGCGATGATAATCGGTTCGCAACTATTTCTTGCAGGTTTTCTCGGAGAGCTATTGGGTAGAATATCGCCAGATAGAAACCTTTACTTGATTGAGAAGGAATTAAATTTTAAATCTCAAACTTCTAAATCTTAATTAGTGAGAACTATAATCGTTGGACCTGCCTTTCCACTTCGCGGAGGAATAGCAAACCTAAACGAATCATTATGTAAGGCATTTCTTGATAATGGAATTGAAAGTGAGATAGTGTCATTCACGTTGCAATATCCTGAGTTTTTATTTCCAGGGAAAACACAGTTTGATGAAACGGGCAAGCATCCCGATGGGATTAGAATTACAGAGCTTATTAATTCTATTAATCCATTTACATGGCGAAAAACATATCAGTATATCTTAAAACAAAAACCTGATTTTGTTGTGTTACGTTTTTGGTTGCCTCTGATGGCGCCAGCATTAGGAACGATCGCGAAAAAATTAAGAAAGAATGGGGTTAAGGTAATTGCAATAACAGACAATGTTATTCCTCACGAGTCGAAACCAGGAGACAAATTACTGACTAAATACTTTTTAAAACAATGTCACGCTTTTGTTGCAATGTCTAATTCAGTTTTAGAAGATATTAGGACTTTTATTAAAAACCCAAACACAAGGTTTATTCCGCATCCGATTTACGATATTTTTGGGACGGCTGTCTCTAAAGAAGAAGCCCGAAACCATCTTAATATAGAGCACAACGAAAAGGTAGTTTTGTTTTTTGGTTTTGTCAGAAAATATAAAGGCTTGGATTTACTTCTGGAAGCATTTGGAAAAGAGGAGCTGAAGTCACAAAATATAAAACTGATTGTTGCAGGCGAATTTTATGAAAATGAAGAGCCGTATATTACGAGAATTAAAGAGTTAGGAATTGAAGATTCGGTTATACTAAGGAAGGATTTTATTCCATTAGATGAGGTGAAATATTATTTCTGTGCCGCAGATATTATTGCTCAACCATATAAAACAGCGACTCAAAGTGGAGTAACACAAATTGGTTATCATTTTAATAAGCCAATGCTTGTTACTAATGTAGGAGGGTTGAGTGAAATAATACCGCATAATAAGGTTGGCTATGTATGTAATGTTGATTCCGTTTCAATAGCAAAATCATTGTGCGACTTTTTTGAAAATAATAGAATAATAGAATTTACAACCAACGTTATTGAAGAAAAGAAAAAGTTTTCTTGGGATAATATGGTCAAGGGTATTATAGACTTGGTAAAATCTTTATAGACTAACAATAATAACTACTACTTTTGCACTATGAATCGATTACTACTAATACTAATTTCGCTTTTACCTTGGTCATATATTGCTCAAAACGATACAATTAATCAAACCGATGCTAATGGCATAAAGCAAGGGTTTTGGATTAAAAATTACGATGATGGATCAAAACAAGCAGAAGGTTTCTTTAAAGATGGGAAGCAGATTGGTGAATTCAATCATTATTACCCTATGGGTAAAGTTCAAACAAAAATTAAACACAGAGAGAATTCCGATACATCAGATGCTGTTTATTTTCATGAAAACGGGAAGTTAATGGGAGAAGGATACTATATTTCTGAAAAGAAGGATGGTCTTTGGTTGTTTTACGATGACATGACTCAATTGAGCTCTGCTGAGGTATATAAAGCGGGTTTGCTTCATGGGGAGTCAAAAACATTTTATTTGAACAAAAAACTTGCTAAACAAGTAAATTATGAAAATGGAATAGAGTCTGGAGATTATCTCGAGTATTTTGAGTCCGGGACAATTAAAGAACAAGGAGCTTTTTTAGAGGGAGAAAAACATGGTATCATTAAGCAGTTTTACCCTAGCGGTAGTATAAAAACTTATGGGAACTATGCTAGAGGCAAACGGCATGGTGAATGGGTGTATTATGATGCGAAAGGTCTGGTAAGGGCTAAAGAAATGTATCGCTATAATAAATTACAAAAGCAGAATTTGAGCGATGAAGCTAAAGAAGAAAAAAAAGAACATAAGAAAAATGTAGATCTTAAAAGGGGTGATTACATACCGGAAGGTACCATAGATGAGTAAGCACGGAAAAATATTAGTGGCGATGAGCGGTGGTGTTGATAGTACTGTTGCGTCAATGATGTTACATGATGAAGGCTACGAAGTGTTAGGTATAACAATGAAAACTTGGGATTATTCGACTTCAGGAGGCTCAAAAAAAACTACAGGATGTTGTAGTTTAGACGACATTAATGATGCTCGTCAAATGGCAGTTGATAAAGGGTTTCATCACATGATTCTTGATATCAGAGAAGAATTTGGAGACAGCATAATCGATAATTTTGTTGATGAATATATTGCTGGAAGAACTCCAAATCCTTGCGTGCTTTGTAATACCCATATCAAATGGGAAGCACTTCTAAAAAGAGCAGATCAGCTGGATTGTGAGCATATTTCAACGGGGCACTATGCAAACGTGCGTTTAGAAAATGATCGCTATGTAATCTCAAAAGGGCTAGATGAAAACAAAGATCAATCCTATGTTTTATGGGGGTTGACTCAAGAGAGTTTGGCAAGAACAAAGTTTCCTCTTGGTGGATACCATAAACCAGAAATAAAACAGATGGCTTTAGATGAGGGACTAACTGATTTAGTTAAGAAAAGTGAAAGTTTTGAAATTTGTTTCGTGCCAGATAATGATTATCGAGGATTCTTAAAGAGGAGAGTTAAAGACCTAGAAGAAAAGGTAAAAGGAGGTAATTTTATTGACATAAAAGGCAGTGTAATTGGTAAGCATAATGGTTATCCATTTTATACAATAGGCCAACGTAAGGGCTTGGGTATTGCCATGGGCGAACCTATGTACGTTACTCATATAAATCCAAAAAGTAATACGGTTACGTTAGGATTAAAAGAAGATTTACAGTCGCAAAGCGTTCTAGTTCGAAATGTAAATTTTGGTAAATATTCTGCGGTTACTGATGGTTTTGAAGCCTTGAGTAAAATTCGATATAAAGATAAGGGTTCTATAAGCGAATTACACAATGAAGAAGGTAAGATTAGAATCGATTTTCGTGAGAAAGTATACGGAGTTGCACCTGGACAATCTGCTGTTTTTTACGAAGGAGATGATTTACTCGGTGGAGGTTTTATTTGCAGAGAAGACTAGCAACAATTATTTTTTATCTTCGTTAAAACAAATGATGCGGTTTTCAGTATTCATATTATTTAGCTCGTTTCTTCTTTTTGGCTGCAGGAAAGATAAAAAAACTACCACATTTGATTTAGGAACAAATTATTTCCCAAGAATAGTTGGCTCGTGGGTAGTATATGATATAGATTCGATTATCCATGATGATAATGATGCACAGCTGGGTTATATCGATACCTTTAAATATCAGTTTAAGGAAATCATAGAATCAAAATATACTGATGCCGCAGGTGTATTGAATCATAGAATCGAACGTTATTCGAGAACTGACACAACCGATTGGGTGATACTTGATGTGTGGTCATCGCGGATGGATAATTTTAGAGCGATACAAGTAGAAGAAAACATAGATTTTATCAAGTTGATTTTTGCTCCTAAAATAGGAGATACATGGAATGGGAACACATATAATACTCTAGAGGTATGGGATTATGAATATACAAGTGTAGATAGCAGAGATACCATAAACACGTTGATTTTAGATTCAGTGTTAACCGTTGTTCAAAAAGATGATGCAAACATTATCGAAAGAGAATATGCCGAAGAAAAATATGCTAGAGGAATTGGGCGTGTAAGTAAAACTTATATTTCCCTTGACATTCAAAATGAATCAGGTGTTGAGTATTACGAGGTAATTAACTCGTTTGGCAATTAATATGCACTGGCTTTTATTAGTCTTGCTGTTTTTATCATTTAATAGCTATTCCCAACAACAGTATAAGCTCCTCGTTTATTTTACAGATAAATACCACTCAGAATATACTCTTTCTACTCCGCAGAACTACTTGAGTGAAAGAGCACTTGAGAGGCGGCAAATTCAAGGAATAGAAATTATATTGAATGACTTACCTGTTAACAATCATTATGTAGACAAAGTACTTGGTTTAGGTGATGTTTCAACGGTACTTCGTTCAAAGTGGATGAATGCTGTCCTAGTTTCTTTTCAAGACAATATGCTAATCGAACAGATTAATAATCTAGCTTGTGTTTCGTCAGTAAAGATATTAGACTCTCCAAACAGTATTCATCATCCAGACAATAAGCAAAACTTAGAATTGCTAAATAAGGCCGCCCTAGATTATGGAAAGGGAGACCGACAAGTGGAAATGCATAACCTCCATTTGCTTCATCAAATAGGATATACTGGATCGGGAATGCAAATTGCCGTATTCGATTCTGGTTTTAATGGAGCTGATAGCCTAGAAGCATTTGAATACATGCACCAAAACGAAAATTTATTAGGAATAAAAGATTTTGTAAATCCAGTAGACACTGATTTTTATCAAGCTGGTCATGGGCGTTCTGTTTTATCAACTATGGCTGGTTACATGCCAGGATATTTTATTGGAACAGCACCCGATGCATCATATTATTTGTTTAGAACAGAAGATGGGAGCTCAGAAACTTTGGTCGAGGAATTTAATTGGTTAGCAGCCGCGGAGTATGCAGATAGTCTAGGAGTTGATATTATTAACTCTTCGTTAGGATATACAACGTTCAATGACTCGTTAGAAAACCATAATTATAATGATATGGATGGAAACACCACTATTGTAACTAAAGCTGCCGATTGGGCAGCTAGTAAAGGTATTGTAGTTGTAAATAGTGCAGGTAATTCAGGAAATGGAAGTTGGCATTATATAGGAGCTCCTGCTGATGCAGATAGTATTCTTACGATTGGCGCTGTTGCATATGATAGCAGCAAAGCTTCCTTTAGCTCCTTTGGTCCTACAGTTGACGGTAGAATAAAGCCTACAGTCGTGGCCAGAGGGCTTAATACTTATGTTATAGATAACGAAGGAGATAGAGCCACTTCAAATGGTACGTCATTCTCTTCACCAATAATAGCGGGGGCGGTGGCTTGCCTGTGGCAAGCTT
>JABHTA010000104.1 GCA_018669945.1 Flavobacteriales bacterium | reverse complement strand
GTAACACTATAGATATAATTAGAATTATTCGTCTGTATCGATCTTCTTGTATCATTATTCAGATGTTCCTTTGTAGGATTTAAGGAATTTAACAGCATTTATTAAATCGCGAACTTGATTTGAATTTGTGCCATCAAAAAAGCCTCGAATGTGCTGTTGTCGGTCTATAAGAACAAACATTTCGGAATGTAAAAAACCTCCTGGAGCCAATACATCTTCTTGCGTTGGTATTAGGTAGGAATTAACACCCATTTTGTACAATTGTTCTTTGTCTCCTGTAACAAAATGCCATTTACCTTTCATAGCTCCATATTGCTCTGCGTAATCTCGCAGAACATCAACGTTATCGAATTCGGGATTAACAGTGTGAGAAAGTATTTTAATGTCATTAATATCTCTAAAGTTTTCTTGAACAACCATCATTTGCTTCGACATTTCCGGGCAAATACCTCCACAAGTACTGAAGAAGAAGTCAGCAATAATAATATCTCCAAACAAGGAATCTTGTGTAATCGTCTCCCCAAATTGATTAGTAAAAGAAAAATCTGCAATTGTGTGTTGAACAGTATCGCCATTTACAATACTATATTCTCCTATAAACGGTAGAGATTCATGTCTATGGACACCGTTAGCCAAGAAAACGTAAATAAGCGAAGGCAACACTAAAATAAAGAACAGTATGCTTAACTGTTTAATTCTTTTGGTCATCGTGAAACGCTATAGTAGAGTACTTATATACTAATTACCACCCCCAACAGTAAAGATATACGTTGCTTCTGTTAAACAGATAAAAGCCAAGTATAATATAAAGCCAATGTATGGAGCCAAAACTAACCATTTCAAAGCTTTTTTCTCATGACCCAAGTGCATGAATTCCATTACGATTAATCCTGCTTTAATAGCGGTCATAATAATGAATCCCCACTTTACCATTTGCCAAGTAAAAGCACCTCTATCAGATAGCCATACTCCCATGCAAACTTCAACGAATGTTAATAGTGAAAGAATAATAGTGACTTTCACCACTTTCGACCTTACAGCAGAACCTTCTTCTTCACTATGGTGAGCAGATAGAGCATACTCGTTATCTTTAATTAAATCGTCCCTTTCCATGATAATATTATATTAAGTAGAAGAATGTAAATACAAATACCCAAACTAAATCGATAAAGTGCCAGTACAGGCCAGTTTTTTCAATCATTTCAAAGTGCCCACGTTTATCATAAGTACCTTTCATTACCTGAACTAAGATAATTAAGTTAAAAAGCACTCCACTAAATACGTGGAATCCGTGGAAACCCGTGATGCAGAAAAAGAAATTAGCATACAACGGTAAACCATATTCATTTTTTTTCATATTCGCTCCCTGCACCTGTTCAGCGTTGTTCTTTAGGAATTTGATTGCGTCAGAATTAGAGACTGTTGTTCTGTTCGCCAATTCTAGTGTAGCTTCCCCGGAGTTAATTGCTTCGATTGCCAATTCAACAGGATTTATTTCCCCACTTTCGTTAAAGATATGATGATCATCAGCAAATCTAACATGCGCGACATTTTCGTTGTCGGAAGGAAGAATAAAAGCAGTAGATTGTGCCTCGTTACCTCTAATAAAAGTATCCCATTCCCAAGCTTGAGAGCCAAGGAAAATAAGACCACCAACAACAGTGGCCGCCAACCATTTTATTACTCCATTTTTATCTAAACGGTGTCCTGCTTCAACAGCCATTACCATTGTTACAGAACTTACGATAAGGATAAATGTCATTAATGCCACATACATTAAAGGCAGGTGGGTGTGGGTGCCTGGGAAGTGATAAAATACATCTTCACATAATGGCCAAACGTCTTCGAATTTATGTTTCATAAATCCGAGGGCAGTTAATAACGCTCCAAATGTGAGTGCGTCAGAAACTAAGAAAAACCACATCATTTGTTTTCCGTAGCTAGTTTTTACTGGAGAAACTCCTCCTCCCCATGCTTCTTTTGAACTTATTTCAGTCTTGTCTTCACTCATTATTTTTCTGAATTTAGTTATGCAATGTTAACGAATAAATAATAAAAATACGAACAAATATACCCACAAAACATCTAGGAAATGCCAGTATATCGAACACACTTCTATACCTCTATAATCATCTTTTGTATACTTATTTCTGCTCGCTTTCACAGCGGTAAATAGCAAGCTTAGGATACCTGCAAGAACATGAAATAAATGAATCGCAGCGATAGCAATTAAAAACTGTTCAGATATATTGCTCTCTGGTCCAGTTAAAACAATTCCGTAGTCAAACAGCACTGTAAATAGAGTGTGATACTGTGAAAACGCAAATCCAAATCCTAATAACACAGTAATCCACATCCATAATTTAAGATTAGTCATTTTACCTAGTCTGGCGCCTCGTTGAGCAAGGAACATAGTAATACTGCTAAGGACAATAAACGCTGTACTTTTCCAGAAAGCTGAAGGGAGCTCAAAGTACATCCATCCTTCTGTAGATTTACTTACCAAATATGCGCTCGTAAAGGCAGCAAACATCATCATAATTGCGGCATTTGCAATCCACATTATCATGATGTGATTTTTACGTTTGAGCTGAAACTCCTCTTTAAATGTTAATCTTACTGTTTCCATTTAAATTTTATCAAGAACAAAAACTAATAATACAATGGGGAGATAGATAAATGAAGCAAACATAAGTTTCGTAGCATGTTTATCTTCCATGCCTTGATATAATTTGAGTGCTAAATAAGCAAACCAAAGGCCAGTAATTCCAGATACTATTCCAGCAATATATCCGGAAATTCCAAAATAAATCGGCAGCAGAGAAATAGGTATTAAAATCAAGGCGGAAAGTAAAATTTGGATTGCTGAACTTTTGTTTTTACCTCCCTTAGAGGGGAGTAGTTTAAATCCTGCCTTTTGGTAGTCTTTATCACCTTTCCAGGCTATGGCCCAAAAGTGAGGGAATTGCCATGCAAATTGCACAGCAAACAATATTCCGGCTTCTAATCCAAGTTCTCCAGTATATGCAGCATACCCAATCATAGGAGGTATTGCCCCTGGAATAGCACCAACATAGACTGCAAGTGGAGAAATTTGTTTCATTGGAGTGTATACAGCAGCATAACTCACTAATGCAAATGCACCTAAAATACCAGTTAATGGATTTAAAAAGTACCACAAAATAAATGTGCCTATTATGGCCATTGTACTGGCAAGAATTAATGCTTCAGCAACACTCATTCTTCCAGTTGGAATAGGGCGATTTTTGGTCCTTTCCATTAGTTTGTCTAGATCACGTTCTATGATTTGGTTAAACCCGTTGGAAGCACCTGTAACCAGCAGCCCACCTAACATCAACCATCCAGCCATAATCCAGCTAAAATGTGGAGTAGCTAACCAATACCCTGCTAATGCAGAAAGCAGAACTAAACTTGCAAGACGTAATTTTGAAAATGCAGCATAGTCTTTGATTTTCGCAGCGATTAGCGAAAAAGGACTTGTGATATGTAGTTTTTCAGAAATCAAATCTGAATGATTTGGATGCAAATTTATCCAAAAAACCAAGTTTTACAACTAAACAAAGCTTATTTAGATGGGATATAAATTATAGCAATCGAATCACTTAAAAATCTCGATAGAGGTTTGAGAGAGAGGTTGATAGTCCACCAAAAATATAATTGGTTGAATATGAGAAGTTAGCATTAGATTCAACTCGATTAAGAACACCAAATTGGATAGATAAATTTGATGCTGGCAAAATTATATAACTAACTTTTAGTTGATTGAAAAATATTTTGGAGGTAATCCCTTGGCCAGCATAGTTCTGATATAAGTTTTCATATGTTTGATAGTCTAAATATATATTTGATCCGTAATTAGAAGAACCTGTATCTTTTCCTACCACTTGATACATGTTTTTGAGCTCAACATACCAATGTCCTCTTTGAAAGTTTAGAATCGAGATTATTTCATGAAAATTTGCACCTAAAACATGTGCTAATGGCTGATTCTCGTGACCATAGTTTAGAAGTCCCCCTGTATGGGAATAGGTATATGGAGGAACGTAATTGTATTCTATCCTCCAATTGAGATTTTTGGCAAAAAAAGCATCGAACCATCGGTATCCTATTTGAATAGCTTGCTTATTAGCCCACCATCCCCATTCAGTTGTTTGCCTTCGAAGCCAATGATGTGTTATAGTAGTACGAACTTGGGATAATAGAAACTCGTCTAACATTATTTGTCCATATAACATGTGATTAGAACCTACATTAGCTGATAAATTTAATCCCATTAAACTATTATCAGAAGAGCCAATTGAATACTCAATGGGTCTGTAAAAAGATACAGGATTGAGGTAGCTAATGTCAAAACCACGCTGTAAATCATCATCTTTTCCTGGCCAGATAACAGTTTCGAAAAAGGATGCATTTAGCCACGGAGCAATATTCCAACTTAGATAATGAAACGCTCCAAACTTATTCGGCATACTGAAATAATCAGAATAAGTAGATGAAGAAATATCTTTAAAATTGGAGTAGAGCTGAACATATTTAAACTTGCCAATAGTCGTATTTATTCGAAAATAAGTGTAGTTATTAGCCACATCTGAGAGCAGCATTGATCGGTATCCGTTCCCGAAAAAATTTTTCCCGTGGCCCAAAGTGAAATTAAACAGTTTTGATGGTGAATATGATATGTAGCCTCCAAAGTTTCGGTAGTTTATAGTATTGTAATTAGTTTGATGAGCATACCCATTACCTGGAGCAATATTCGTTGCCCTTATCTGATCGTTAATATACCTTGGGAATTTAGATACACCAGATTGATAATATGCGCTAATACCTAGCCTATCGAAGTTAGCATTTAACAGCGCACCACAGCTTCCATTTCCCAAAGCTAAAGTGGAGGTATCTTTGCCATAGGCAAAAGTTCCAGTAATTAATGGTAATATTTCAATAGAGCTTCTTTTTTCTTTATTGACTCTGAACAAGTTTGGGAAATGATTTTTTGAACTAAAAACAGAATCGACATCTATCAGTTGAGAAATCTCATTATTGTCGTATGGTTTTATTCCTGGATGAAAATCTAATCCCGGTTTATTGAGTGATTTTTCGAAGGGAAGTAGAGTTTCGTTATTTAGTAAAACATACGTTTGTCCAAGTATAGAATGGGTAAACATCATACTGAGCCCAAGTAACCAATAATATGGTCTAACAGAAGCTGACAATAATTACTTCTTTTTATTTTTTATAGCAACCAATACAATTGGAATTTGTGCTATTAATACGGCAGCTAAACTTGTAATTAGAAGCTGAATGCTAGGGTCAAGGGAGTTTAGAAAAACAGGGATACAAATAATACAAATAGTATATAAGTACAAGGTAATTGCTACCCAACCGTGGTTCATTCCTAGGTCATTTAATCTATGATGAATGTGATTTCGGTCAGCAGAAAAAGGGGAAATCCCTCTTAAAGCTCGATAAACAAATATTCTTAATGTGTCAACCAATGGATAAGCAATGCATGCCATTGCGAATACTGGTTTGGAGATGTGAAGTATTTCTTCGGGAAGTTCAGATGCATCAAATTCAATTAATTTGATAGAAAGCACGGAAATGATTAAGCCAATAATTAGTGATCCAGCATCACCCATAAAGATCTTAGCAGGGTAAAAGTTAAAGAACAAAAATCCAAGTAAAGAACCCGCCAAAGCAAAAGCAAGACTGGCATTTTCAATACCTCCCGAATAAAAAAACCATGCTCCGTATGCCAAGCATGCTATTGCGCCAACTCCAGCGGCTAATCCATCTACTCCATCTACTAGGTTGAATGCATTAACGATAACAGTGTATGTGAATACAGATAAGAAAATACTTGCCCATAGGTCTAGTGCATATATACCAAAGAGACCATGAAGACTGGTGATTTGGATTTGTGCCATTATAACAAGTATGAAAGAAACGAGCAAGTGACCAGCTAATTTTTTCACAGCAGCTGTACCAATAATATCATCTTTTACGCCAATAAAGAATAATATAAGCATTGATGCTCCGATATATTTAAAATCTTTTATTGCTACTGCTAGGTGATCAAATTCATGAATGTTTTCAAAAGGATACCAAAGAAAATAGGCAAATAAAGTGCCCGCGAAGATCATAATACCACCGATGGAGGGAATTCTTCGTTTATGAGTTTTTCTAACTTTATCAGGCTCATCTACCAATCTTTTAAGAAAGGCAATGCGTATCAATGAAGGCAATGATAATAGCACGATAACAAATGAGGTGGCGAAGCCTAAAAGAATTGTATACACGGGTGCTAAAGTAGATTAAAAGTCATAATATAAATTTCTTAAGGAAGTTCTAAACCCTAGATAAAAATATGTTGAGGATGCACTATTGGTACTCTCTAAATACCTTCTGGTTAGACCTGCAACGATATTCATATTATAATTTGGATTAATCATATATCCAAGTTGGAGATCTATATAAGAAAGTGCTGAAACGGAGGGAGTAATTTGTTCTTTAGAAGCAGTCGAGTTTGATTTAAAAATATCTGTACCCCAGTTGTATTGTCCTTCATCGTTAGTAAATTGGGAGGCAATGTATTTGGCTTGAAAGAAAATATCTTTAAAACTATAATTTACAATACCTAGTGCTTCGGAAAAGCCTGCTCCATATATATGAGCTAATGACTGGCCATAATGGCCATAGTTTTGAATAGGTTGATTATGCGAATATGTAAAAGGCATGGAACTGTTATACTCTAATCGTAAAGAAAGGTTCTTAACCAATCCACCAAAGTTGTAAATCTTTAAACCAGCTTGGTATCCAAACTTATTACCATCATCATAAACATATTGGCCATAGATAGTTAGATAATCAATAGGGGTTATCTTTAGGTTAATTCCTAGTATAGTATTATTGTCGCCATTGGTTCCAAATGCTAAACTATTTACACCAATTAATGGATTCACTTCTATTGCGTTAAAGGGCATTGAAGTCAACGAATCAGCATCCCAGGTTTCGAAAATTGTTCCCTCGAAGAAACCAATTTGTATTCGATTTATTGGTGCCCAGCTTAGGTAATGAAACGTGCCGCTTTTGGGTATGTATTGTTGTTCGGTAGCAACGGTTGTTGGCACTCTATCTATATGTTTTAATGAGCTATATATGTTAGAGTATTGCCATTTTTTCTGTTTTCCAAACTTAGAGGTAATTTTAACAAAAGGGTAGTTAAAGGCAACATCTGAAAGCAACATGGAGCGGTATCCCTCACCAATAAAATTCTTGCCATAACCCAATTGGACGTTGAGATAGGTATTCGGTGAATAACTAACATTTGCGGACGACATACCGTAATCAAAACCACCATTTTTAAAAGATTTGGCTCTACCTTGTCCTGGCACAATACCATAAGTGGGGTAAAGAGGATCTGTGTTTACTTCGCGAGTGTAAGAATCTACATATGAAGGAAAATAGGCTTGCGATTCGTAAAATGATGTTGAAAAAGAAACGTGATTGCCAAAATCTCCTTGAACAAGAATTCCTCTGGTATTTTTGTAAAGACTTGTAGTGTCTGGAAGTTGAGAATTTTCTCTGCCATATTCCATGTTAATAACAGGATCAATAGTAAAGTTGAAATTATCTTGTTTGACATGAATAAAATGCTCAGATTTTAATTTTCGATCTAACCAACGCTTACGTTCCACTCTGCCAATATATTCGTTTTGTGCAGCGGTCAAAGAATCCGCGTTGTAATCTGATTTTAAAATAGGGCGAATTCCTGAGTGTACTTTATTGTCTACTCTATTAAAGTTTGCCTCTTCCCAACTAGTAAATTGCTGATTTAGCGGCAGTATTTTTTGCTGTGCGCTACAAAAAGCAGGAAAAAACAAGAATATGGCCGCCAAAAAACGCATTTGATGGGTTTATACGTATATCGGGCGAAAGGTTGCGATAATGACCGTCTTATACTAAAACCTCAGAATGCTGTACTTCTTCGTATACCATTTTTATTCCTTCTTCCAATTCAATTTTATGTTTCCACCCTAAATCGTGAGCTTTAGAAACATCTAATAGTTTGCGCAGTGTTCCTTCAGGTTTCGAAGAATCCCATACTAATTTGCCATTAAAACCAATTACCTTTTTAATTAATTCAGCCAGTTCTTTAATGGTAACGTCTTTTCCAGTTCCGATGTTAACCAATTCTTTTTCGTTATAATTTTCCATAAGAAAAAGACAAGCTATAGCTAAATCATCTACATGAAGAAATTCTCGCATTGGAGC
>JABHTA010000010.1 GCA_018669945.1 Flavobacteriales bacterium | reverse complement strand
GGCATAACGCATTAAAAACTGGTAGTTGTTAGGTATTGGGAATTTAGGTGCTCGATTCGGACCTCCCTGCTTATTATCAAAATTTGCCGACCATTTTTCTACCGTATTTGCTAAAGTTGATTTCTCAAATAATGCTGGATCGGTATTTAACGGTAGCATTTCGCTCTGCTGAATTCCTTCGGCTAAACGGTTCGCATATTCTTTAATCTTATCAGGATTCGTTTGCCATTCTCCACTCACTTTATCCAAAATATTCATCCACTGATCTTTGGGAAAGTAGGTTCCTCCAAAAAATGGTTTGCCGTCTGAAGTGGCGAAACAATTAAGCGGCCATCCTCCTCGTTGACTCATCAATTGAACAGCATTCATATAAATCTGGTCAATATCTGGGCGCTCTTCTCTATCTATCTTAATACAAATAAAATTATCGTTCATCCGTTTAGCAACAACCGAGTCTTCAAAAGACTCATGTTCCATAACATGGCACCAGTGACAAGCAGCATATCCAATACTAATCAACAATAGTTTGTTCTCTGCTTTTGCTTTTTCTAAAGCCTCTTCTCCCCATGGAAACCAATCTACTGGGTTGTGAGCGTGTTGCAACAAGTATGGACTTGTCTCATTTATCAAAGTATTTGTGTGATCATAATGCGTTGTATCCATTTCCGAAGTGTTAGTGCCAGAATCAGAGCTCGTGGTGCAAGTCGACATTGACAAAACAACAAACAAAGAAGCTAAAAGGTTAAAATTCATACTGAACATTTTGGCAAATATAACGGTAAGATAAACCGATTATTCCTTTCTTCGTAAATACTTCCAACATGAGTAAACAACTTCAAAAAAGAACCATAGCGTATAACCAAGCCAACCGTAAGCGATCAAAGCCTAAACTCGAGAGCTACCACCTAATGCCCATTGGTCTTTTTGCAGGAATGGGGTCCGTCCTTTTTTTGAGCTCCAAATTATTAGTTCCCAAGTTATTTATAACACAAGTCGTGGTGGTTTGCTGCTTATCAGGACTATTGATTCCAATGAAGCTTTACGAAAAATATTTAGGATGGGGGCGAATAGAATCTTTTATTCTTAATGTTTTTGGCGTTGGTCCCATAATATGTGCGCTATTGATGTGGACTAATTTCCTTATTTCAACTGAAACAAAATTGGTCAGCTACAAAGTCACTCAAGTTCAACTAATCACAGATTTAGATGCCTATTTTCAACTCGAATTAGAAGGAAAGGCCATGGATGAATTTTCTGAATTCAGAGAATTTACATTAACAGAAGACAATCGACACTATGCAAATGCCAATTTTATTGAATATGAAATATCAACAGGTATTTTAGGTTACGATGTGGTAAACAATATTGAAATTTTAATAGAATGAATACACTACTGAGTTTAGTTTTTGCCGCATCGCTAGTGACTTGCATTGGTTATATCTTGGTAACCCCCTTGGGGGCTTTCGTCAGATTATTTCTATAATAAAGTTCAACAGAAAACACCTAATTAATAGAAGAGAATATCTCGAATATCATAAAATGCTGTGTAAGCATTTCGATTTCTACAACAATTCATCGAACAACGGAAAGGCAAAATTTGTTGCCAAAACATAAAGTTCTTCAAAACAAAAGGGTGTTACTTTTATCGGTCACCGTATTACATTGTTCTAAAGGGTGATTCATACCTCGACACACCTCAAGATGTAGAGGTAAATTGGAGTTTAAAAGGAAAAGAAAAATTAGGGTTAAAAAATATTAGGCAGTTAAAAATTACTGCAACTCAAGGTATCTTCTTATTAAAAAACCACGTCTCAACTGAACCCGTTTATTTTGCATTGAATTAAACCTTAAAAAGTTATCTCCTCAACAAATTCTATCGGAGTTTTTTTCTTCATCCCAAGTGCTTTCACGAAAATATCCCCTTTCACTTTTACTTTGGCTTTACCTGTCATTAGAATAGGAAAGAGCAATCCAACTTTTGAAGCCAATCCTTCCATATCAGCTTTTATCATAAACGAGTATTT
>JABHTA010000240.1 GCA_018669945.1 Flavobacteriales bacterium | reverse complement strand
AATGATGATATTGTTGAGTTAATTGAAATTAAGAAGCAAAAAGAGATTGATAAATACATACATCGCTGGGATGATAAGGGTATTTCACTTCAAAAAGCACGCTGGGGAAGATTCAACATCATAAAAGGGAAAGTCAAAATCGAATTACCTAAAGGAACGAATGTTGAGGAGATGACTCTTTCTGATGTTGAGAAAATCATTGATGAAAGAGCGCCAAAGAAAAAAGGTAAACCAAAAGCAAAAAAGAAAAAGTAGTTCATGGATTTATCCATTTTTTTTAAACCAGTAGAAGAAAATTTTGAAGGGGGTAAACACTCGTTTCAAAAGACGTTTGATATTCATACTGTGAATGCAGGTTTTCCTGATTTAGAGGACATAGATGTCGCCATAATTGGAGTAAAAGAAGAAAGAGGAGCTATAGATAATGAGGGCTGTTCCGAAGGAGCGGATGAAGTCCGGAGGTTTCTTTATAAACTAAATATAGGAGGCTTTTTTCCGAGGGTTGTGGATTTAGGAAATATAAAGGCGGGAGAGACTATTAATGATACATACTTTGCTCTTACTAACTCAATAGAAGCATTAATAAAAAGAAAAATATTACCCATTATTATTGGCGGTAGTCAAGATTTAACGTTTGCAAACTATGCTGCATATCAAAAAATGGAGCAGACTGTTAATCTAGTCTCTATTGATAATCAGCTTGATCTAGGAAGTTCCGAATCTGGTATTGATGACACGACGTATTTGAGTAAAATAATTCTGCATCAACCTAATTTTTTGTTCAACTTCAGTAATTTGGGATACCAAACTTATTTCGTTAATCAAGAATCGATTGAGCTAATGTCAAAATTATTTTTTGATGCTTCTCGTTTGGGGCAAATCTCTGGAAATGTTCATGAGTCAGAACCAATTATCCGAAATGCGGATATGTTGAGTTTCGATGTGTCCGCAATTAGAATGGCAGATGCGCCTGGTTGCAAACAAACTTCTCCGAATGGTTTTAACTCTCAGGAGGCTTGTCAAATGGCTCGTTATGCTGGAATTTCCGATAAATTAAGTTCAATCGGGTTTTATAATTATAATCCAACTTTCGATAATCGGGGGCAAACAGCACACCTCTTAGCTCAGATGATATGGTGCGTTATAGAGGGATATTATCAAAGAAAAGATGATTTTCCTGTTCGTAATAGTGATGAATATCTGAAGTATCGAGTGATGCTTGAAGATAACAAATATGAGCTATTGTTTTACAAAAGCAAAAAAAGTGACCGCTGGTGGATGGACATTCCATACCCACCAAATAAGAGGATTCAATTCGAAAGACATCATTTAGTGCCGTGTTCATATTCTCATTATGAAAAAGCCTTGGCAGATGAAATGCCTGATAGCTGGTGGAAAACATACCAGAAGCTGATATAGCTGTAACAAAAACCTGATTAAAACGTTTTATGTATCAATTCGTCTAAATTTTAGTTAAATTTACAATAGTATATTTGCATTTCGGTTGGAGATAATTTTTAGTACAGCTATTTTTCTGTATTTTAGCCGACTTGTTAAAGTCGAAAACTATATTTTAATTATGAAAAAAGTTTTATTTGGAATTACGATTTTATTGCTTAGCTCTAGTGTTTATGGGCAACAAGATGCGCAATGGTCTTTAAATACGTTTAATAGATTGACTACTAATCCGGGTGTGGCAGGAAGTAATAATGCAATATGTGCTAACCTTTTAGGAAGAAATCAATGGGTTCAATTCGATGGTCGCCCTGCTACATACCAATTTAGTGTTCATGGGCCACTTTCACAAATGGGTGTGCCAATTGGTTTAGGGTTAACAGTTAGTCAAGATCAGATAGGTCGATCGACTTCATTAGGGTCGAGGGTGGCAGTAGCTTATCAGAAAGGCTTGGGACCTGGAACTATTGGAATCGGAGTGGCTGGAGGTATTATTAGTTACAAACTTGGTGCCTTCACGGCGGGGGAAGCGATTGATGATCCGGCAAATGACCCTACTATTCCTACTACAGCAGTAAGTTCTGTTAAAGGAGATTTCGATTTAGGTATTTATTATAAGATACCAAATCAGTTATATGTAGGTTTTTCTTCTACCCATTTAAATCAAGCTGATTTAAATGTATTTTACGAGGTAAAAAGACATTATTATATAATTGCTGGATACGAAAAGATAATTGGTGCTAACCTTGTGTTAAAGCCAAATGTATGGATTAAATCTGATGCTGCTTCCGCACAAATTGATATTAATTTATTAGCAGAACTCAATAATATGATACTAGGTGGCGTTTCATATAGGTATCAAGATGCGGTTGTGTTAATGGCGGGCCTTAAAATGCCTCTGGGACCTGGAAATGCTAAGCTAATGTATGCGTATGACATTAATACATCTCAATTACGGAGTTACAATAGTGGTTCACACGAGATTCTATTAGGGTATTGCTTTAATATAAAGAACTCTGCCGACCTCGCTAAGCATGTGAATCCTAGATTTATGCACGCAGAATGAAACCTTATCAACAAACCAGCGTTAAAAGCCTTCCTAACACGAAAAAAATCGAAATCTACTCTTTGTAATTAAGGAGAAAAAAGAAGGAACAGCTATGAAGAAGTTACTTTTATATATCGGAATATTATCAACAGTTCTTGCTGGATGCCAATATGGTGACGGTGGTCAGTTGACTGGAGTTCAAGACAGACAAATTTGGTATCAACCAACACCTTTTGGAATGTTATCTATACCAATGGGAAGTTTCATCATGGGGCCAAATGATCAAGACGTGCCTTATGCGCACACGTCTAAAGCGAAGACGGTATCTGTTCAGGCATTTTACATGGATCAAACAGAGATATCAAATAATGAGTATCGTCAGTTTGTATACTGGGTTAAAGATTCGATTGTGCACAGAATTTTGGGAGAGGAATACGATGAGCATTTAATTCCTGAAAATATATACGGGGAGGAAATAGATCCTCCAAACATTGCTTGGTATGAGCCTATTGATTGGTGGGATCCAGAAATTAGAGAAATATTAGAAGACGAAATTTATCTTCCAGATCACGAGCGGTTCTATAGGAGAAGGGAAGTTGATACACGTAAATTAAATTTCGAATACTATTGGATAGATATAAAAGATGCTGCAAGAAAGGGAGCTCAAGGGGCACCGTTGCGTCAAAGAGGGTTAACTGATCGTTCTGTGTTTATTGAAAGAAATGTAGTTAATGTATATCCAGATACTTTATGTTGGGTGCACGATTTTACGTATTCTTTTAACGAGCCAATGACAAACATGTATTTTTGGCATCCGGCTTATGATCAATATCCGGTTGTTGGTGTTGATTGGGAGCAATCAAGGGCATTTGGTATTTGGAGAACACAGTTGTATAATAGTTATTTGCACCAAAACCAATCGTCATTTGTCCAGGATTTTAGAATGCCTACAGAATCTGAATGGGAATATGCATCAAGAGGTGGGTTGCACATTGCAGCGTATCCATGGGGTAGTCCTTACACAAGAAATAGTAGGGGTTGTTTCTTAGCGAACTTTAAACCGTTGAGAGGGAATTATGTAGATGACGGCGGCTTCCATACTGTTCACGTATTTTCATATTCTCCTAATGAATGGGGGTTATATAATATGGCAGGAAATGTTGCAGAGTGGACTAGCAATGCTTATGATGAATCTGCTTACGATTTTGGTCATGATTTAAATATGGACTATGGTTTGAATTGGTGGGAAGATTGGCATGCATCGAATGATGATCCTCCAGTATTAAAACGTAAAGCTATACGCGGAGGCTCTTGGAAAGACATTGGATATTATATGCAGTGTGGTGTTAGGACTTTTGAATACAAAGACAGTGCTAAAGCATATATTGGTTTCAGAAATGTTATGTCTTATTTAGGCAGAGCTGAAGGTGATACTGATATATAATCAAATTAATTAATATATTCGGGGCAAATTAAAAATAATAAATTTTAAAAACTAAAGTAAAATGAGTAGTAAGGAAATCACAGGATTTAGACCAGGAGGCATGAAATGGAAGAAGGTAATGGCTTTCGTCTATGGTTGGGGTGGAGCATTAGTAATTGTTGGTGCGATGTTTAAGATTCAACACTGGCCAGGTGCATCAGTTGTACTTATTGGTGGATTGGGAATAGAAGCAGTAATTTTTATGTTGTCTGCTTTTGAACCAGTTCATGCTGAACTAGATTGGACATTAGCTTACCCTGAATTAGAAGTGCCAGATCCAGATCATGCTTTTGAAGAAGAGACCCATGACGCAATTACTGAAAGTGCTGATTCTAATGATGGGTCGATTACTGAACAGTTAGATAATATGCTTGAAGAAGCGAAAATAGAGCCTGAATTAATCGCAAGTCTTGGGGATGGATTAAGAGGTCTTAAAGATCAAACGAAACAACTTGGTGATATGACTGATGCATCAGTTGCAACAAATGACTATACTGATAGTCTCAAGGCTGCTTCGCAGAGCGTAACAAAATTATCCGACACCTCTTCTCAAGCTTCAGATTCTTTATCCAACTTATCTAATTCAAATGAATCTGCATCAGGAATCGGTGAACAATTTGAAAAACTGACAAGTAATTTATCGTCATTAAATGATGTTTATGCTGCACAGCTTAAATCATCTGAAGCAAATAGTGAATCATCAGGAAATTTCTATGCTGGTATTAATGAGTTAGTATCAAATCTTAATGATTCGGTTGAAAGTACTAAATCATACAAAGAGAATATTGCAGAGCTATCTAAAAACTTAAACTCACTTAATACTGTTTACGGAAACATGCTTAATGCGATGTCTGTAAACAGAGGAGAATAACTCACCATATAATTACATAAAACTTAAAAAGATTTAATTATGGGCGGAGGAAAAGAAACCCCAAGGCAGAAGATGGTTGGATTGATGTATTTGGTGCTCATGGCTTTGTTGGCTATGAATGTATCAAAATCGATTCTAAAAGCTTTTGTTTTAATTGATACTGGTCTTGAGACTACAAATCATCATTTTGTTGAAAATAACGGAAGAACTTATTCTGCTTTTGACAAAGCAAAATTAAATGATGAGAAAAAAGTAGGTCCTTATTGGGAAAAAGCTCAAAAAGTGAAGGAATATGCAAACGAAACTTCTGAATATATCCACAACTTAAAGAAGGTTAACATTTTGTTCGTTGAGAAATGGGTTGAGTTTGATGTGAAAACTAGTGATATTGACTGGGAAGGAATAGCGTCTCAAGGATACCCTGATTCAATAGTAAACCTGCATCATGTTGAACAGTTAGATAATTATGACATCCCAACTAATCTTATGATTGGAGGCGAGCCGACCTCACCTAAAACGGGTCCCTGGTCATCTATGGAATTAAAAGGCATATTAACTGCTTACAAAAAGAATCTTACTGCATTGTTTAATGAACACCCAGAAAAGAATAAGATTATTATTGATGATATTGAAGAAGCAATTCAGTTTCAGGGGCAAAATCACGGAGATGTTTTTGAAGAATGGGAAGTTGCCCAGTTTAATCACCTGCCTCTTGCAGCGGTAATAACTAATTTGTCAAAGATGCAAGCAGATGTTCGAAGTTTAGAAGCAGATGTTGTTAAGGAATTATTAGGAGAAGTTAGTGCTGACGATTTTAAATTTGATAAACTCGCAGTAAAAGTAATTCCTAATACTAACTATGTGTTTCTAGGAGATACTTTTAAAGCAGAGGTTCTAGTGGCAGCATTATCTACAACTCAGTTGCCTGTTTTAGAAGCTTCAACGGAGATTGATACCACAGGAGGTATTGTTAAAGTTGTGGGTGAAATTATGACTGATAATATTACTGTTGGTGACGGAATGGGAATATTTAGTTTAGTTCCTACATCTGAAGGAAATGTAACTTGGGGTGGGGTTATTAAAATTAAGAAACCAGATGGTAGTTATAAATCGTTTGATTTTAAGCATTCATTTACGGCAGCCAAGCCTGCTTTAGTTGTGTCACCAACTGCTATGAATGTTATGTACCGTGGATTGGACAATCCGATTGAAGTGTCTGTGCCTGGAGTTCCTACAGACTTGCTGAAGGTTAGTATATCCAATAAGGTTGGTCAATCTGGTTCAAATGGTAAATTTAAGGTTAAACCAGGGAATGGAAAGGAATGTGTTGTTTCTGTTTCTGCAACCATTGATGGGGTAAATAAGAACTTTGGTAAAGCTACATTTAGATGTAAAAATGTTCCAGATCCAAAGCCTAAATTTGCTGGCGTAAGTGGTGGAAAGGTTAAAAAGGTTAAATTGACTGCTGCATCTGGTGTTGCTGCAAAGATGGAAAACTTTGAGTTTGATTTAAAATTTATGGTTATTTCATTTACCATGTCTGCAACAATTAAAGGTAAAGTTGTGGAACAAAAGGGAAAAGGGTACAAGGTTACAAAGGACATGAAAGCTATACTTAAAGCTTTAAAACCTGGTCAAAAGGTATATTTGGAAAAGATTAAAGCGAAGGGACCAGATGGTACAGTTCGTGACCTTGGTACGATTGCTATCACTGTAATATAGTTGAACTAAACGATTAAGTTATGAAAACTCTTAAGTTACTTATTGTAGGTGTATTAATTACTGTTTTTGTATCAGCTGATGCTCAGTATGTACTTGATGGTGTATACCAAAAAGAACACACTGTAAAGCGTAGAGTTATTCCTTACGCTCATTTGCGTGAGGGTGATGTTATGTGGCTTAAGCGTGTGTGGCGTAGAATTGATTTACGTGAGAAAATTAATTATCCGTTGTACTATCCCACTACACCTATTAATGACAGACAGAGTATGTTTGATGTCATTCGAGAATCTTTATTACAAAGTGGAACTATGACGGCATATAGTCCTGGGCCTATAGGTGTAGATGATGAATTTACAACTCCTATGACTGTTGAGGAAGTTAAAGGTTTGTTATCGAGTATCGATTCGCAGTACGTTGAGGATCCAATTACTGAAGAGCTTGAATTAGTTATTCAAAACGTTGATGTACAAAGTGCTGAGGTTGTTTGGTATGAGATAAAAGAGGAATGGTTTTTTGATCGACAAAGATCTGTTATGGATGTTAGAATTATCGGAATCTGCCCAATGAAAGAAAAGTTTAATGATTTTGGTGAATCGCAAGGTCCGCAGGCGCTGTTCTGGATTTATTACCCTGAGGCGAGATATGTGTTTAACCAGCAAGAAGTATATAATAGACAGAATGATTCTGAGAGAAGGACATTGGAGGATATAATATGGTCTCGACAATTCGGATCTTATATCACAAAGGAGTCTAATGTATACGACCGGTTTATCAATGAATATAAGTTAGGTTTGGACGCGCTTCTAGAGGCGGAAAAAATCAAGGAAATGCTCTTTTTACAAGAGCATGACGTTTGGCATTTTTAAAAATTAATAAATTATGCTTTTATAAGCGAATAAACGTATTATTCTTGTGGTGATCTGGGCTCGATGTTGTAATTTTTGTCTCCACCTCTATTAATTATTTTCACTTCTACTCTCATGTTAAGCGCATTTTCATCTTTTGATTTAGGCTTAGGAATTAGTTTTTGAGAAGCACCATAACCAGTGGAAAGAACCCTAGACTGGTTGATTCCTTTTTGAATAAGGTATTTTTTTACGGTTTCCGCTCTTAATTTTGATAATTTCTTTGCTGTACCGGTGAAATTCCATTGATCATCTAAGTGTTTGTAAGCTGGGTTTGTAGCTGTTACAGGTGCACTTCCAGCAGTATGTCCTTCTATTTGAATTTTCATATTAGGATTATTCTCCAAGTAGTGAACCAAAATGTCTAATTCTGAAAATGAATTGTCTTTGAGCGCATAAGTACTTGGATGAAAGAGAATATGTTCCATAACGAAAGTTTTACCCTCCTTAATCTTAAGAAGATAATAGTCGTAAATAGACGGTTTTAAAAACTCAATATTTCCTTTTATTTCATAATATCCGAATGCTTCACATTTAATTTGGTATCGCCTACCTCGCTCAAGTTCTATTTTATATCCTGATATTTCACTGGCATCGGTGATAAACTCATCACCACTAATTTCGTCAATAAATGTAATATTACCATTAATTGCAGTACCATTATCATTGTCGTATACCATACCATTAATTGTGACATGATTATCTATAATAGTACTATCCGCATCATCTTGCGATAGTTCTTCCATTGGTACTGATTTATTTGGTTGGCTGAATAAAAAGCAAGGTTTATGAACAGAATTAATAGCTATAGATTTGCCACATGCGTCTATGTGCAATCTATGCCCACAATCTTCACCATATAGATTCATAATTGATAAATAGTATATTTCTCCGACTTTAACGTTAATTTCATTTTGACTAGAGCTTAATACATCTTTTTTAGTAGAATCTGATTGCCTGTAATCTGTTGCGTAGACGGCATCATTTATTGGCACTAGAGTACTATCCACTAGTGCTTCACAAAAATTGTTTGAGTTAAATTTGTAAAGCATGAAATCATAATCGTCACCAGGCGTAGCAGACATTACTGTAAATTTCATTTTACAGTTGCTCGTAATTATGAGTTTATACCAAAACGTATATTCATCAATATCAGCATAATATACAAGATTATAATTTGGTTTATCTGGTCCGTTATTAGTTGGAGTAAACTGGTTACCATCAAACGGAATTTTTATTTCTTGCACTGTTATACAATCATCTTCGACAGATGATGATTTATTTTGGCATAACGCTGCAGTAAACCACATTGATAATGCAATTGATAAAGTATATTGTAGTTTGACTAACATAATCTGTATATTGTGCAACAAAAGTAAGTAAATTTCATCTTATCGCTTACTATATTGTTGCGCATAGTAGGTTTTGTAATCACCACTGGTAATGTTATCCAACCAATTCTGATTATTCATATACCAGTCTATTGTAATTGACAATCCTTCTTTAAATTGTAAAGACGGCTTCCAGCCCAAATCTTTTTCAATTTTGGAAGCATCTATAGCGTATCTGAAATCATGACCTGAACGATCAGTCACGTATGTTATAAGAGATTCTGATGAGCCGATAGTTCTATTTAATTTTTCATCCATAAGTGCACACATCATTTTGATCAGGTCGATGTTTTTCCATTCATTGTGCCCGCCTATATTATAGGTTTCACCGTCCTTTCCTTTGTGAAATACTACATCTATTGCTTTTGCGTGGTCTAGAACGTAAAGCCAATCCCTAGTGTTGCTTCCATCACCATACACTGGAAGTGATTTGTTGTTAATGATGTTGTTAAAAAACAGCGGTAATAGCTTCTCAGGAAACTGATTTGGGCCGTAGTTATTAGAACAATTTGAAATTACTATTGGAAGTCCATATGTATCGTTGTAAGCCCGCACAAAATGGTCTGAGCTAGCCTTCGAAGCCGAATAAGGTGAGTGAGGGTCATAGGAAGTTTCCTCAGTAAATAGGCCTGTGTCACCAAGAGCACCATATACTTCATCGGTAGAAACGTGATAAAAACGTTTATCGGAATAATCTTTCCAGCTCTTTCGTGCCGAGTTT
>JABHTA010000014.1 GCA_018669945.1 Flavobacteriales bacterium | reverse complement strand
TAATCAGTTTGCTATGGGTGTTCAAAAAATGGGGGCAATCAATAACAGATACACTGTTTATAAAAACCCTTATATGTTAGAAAACACAATCCTAATCGGATTTAGAGGTTCTAACTTCTTAGAAACAGGTGCGGTATACGCTCCATATGTTCCTATGATAATGACACCATTAGTATATGACCCGAAGAATTTCACCCCGAGAAAGGGTGTTATGACTCGTTACGCTAAGAAAATGGTTCGTCCAGAATTCTATGGTAAAGTCGTAGTTGCTGATGTAAATTATGTCTAATAGTTAATACTATTTAACACAATTTCACATAAGTGAATAATGTCAAAAAACCCTCATTTATTTGGGGGTTTTTTGTTTATACGATATTTATATACAGAGATTATTTCCAGCCCTGACAACGGATGTTGTGGGTATTGTAATCTAA
This sequence comes from Flavobacteriales bacterium, assembly GCA_018669945.1. GTDB lineage: Bacteria > Bacteroidota > Bacteroidia > Flavobacteriales_G > NORP312 > NORP312. Next base: position 1,890 of record JABHTA010000014.1, on the reverse strand, counting down.
CAATTAACAGATAAGGGAAGCAGGAAATCCCCTTATTGTATGGAGAAAAAAAATGGCAAGCGTAAGCAGAGCATCTATTAAAAGTTCATTAAGACAATCTAACGCAAATTATTTCGATAATTTAGCAGATTCAGTAGCAACTTTAACAGACTCAAACACATTTACCGACTTCATCGCAACTGCAGATGACAAGGGATTGCAAATAGGAACAGCAGGTATATCAGGTTTAGCGGCCTCATTACAAACTACTGGAACTATCGCAGTCGCTGATGATAGTGTACAAGTTGGAAAATATTGTACAGTATCAGCTGATGCTCAGACACTAACATTACCAGCAGTGGTAATTGGTGCTTCTTTCATCATCGTTAACATCGCAGCAGATGGCGGTGCCCTACTAACAATAGCACCAAATGGAAGTGATAAGTTCTTAGTCGATATCGCAGGTGCAGCAGGTACAGATAATAAAGCTATTATCAACACCAAAGCTACACAACTACAATACGACTATGTTCACTTAATTGGATTATCAGCAGTTGGCTGGTTAATTCACGATATTCGTGGAACTTGGGTAGACCAATCATAATTTTAATTAGTCCTGAAACTAATTACAATTAGAAGAAAAAGGCCCCCTATTTTTATAGGGGGTTTTTTTATACAAAAAATAAAAAAATGATATTTATTAATGTATATACAATTACACTATTAATAGGAGATTTAAATGGCTCAAGAAGCAATATGGCCAGGAAGTGGTTCCGCAGCAAGTGGTTCTACACCTTTTGGGTTATACGATACTGATTCAGACTTTCAAACAGAAGCCCCACAATTTGCAACTTGGTGTTCACGAAGATTGGGATACCCAATTGTTGATGTAGAACTTCAAGATACGCAATTTTATGCTTGTATGGAAGAAAGTATATCTGAATACAGCGCACAAGTTAATCAATTTAACATTCGTGATAACTTATTACATTTAAGAGGGCAAGCAACAAGTTCAAACTTCACTCATAAACGAGTAAAACCAACATTATCTGAAAACATATTTATTTCAGAAGAATACGGACAAGAAGCCGGAGTTGGTGGAAGTCTTGATGTACAGAGAACAGCAGTTTCAGTCAATTCAGGTAGTCAAATCTATGATTTAAATACTTTAATCTCAGACGCAAGTCAAAGTGGAGAAAGTATTGAAGTTCGTAGAGTTCATTATGAAGCAAGACCAGCAATCACAAGATATTTTGACCCGTATGCTGGAACAGGATTTGGTTCAAATGCTATGTTGGATGGATTTGGTTTTGGTGGTAAATCGCCAGCAATCAGTTTCGTATTACAACCAATTTATGCAGATTTATTAAGAATACAAGCAATTGAATTTAATGACCAGATTAGAAAATCTGCTTATTCATTTGAACTTACTAATAATCAATTAAGATTATTTCCAATACCACAACAATCAGGTTCATTATGGGTTGATTATGTAAAAACTTCCGATAGGGATAATCCGTTACGAACACGACATAGTGGTTCAGCAGATGTAGTATCTGATTACTCAAATGCAAAATATGACTTTATGGTTTATAATAAAATCAATGATGTGGGTAAACAATGGATTAGAAAATATGGATTAGCGTTGGCAAAAGAGTTATTAGGAATCATTCGTTCTAAATATGGAACTATTCCAATTCCAAATGCAGAAGTTTCGTTAGATGGAGACACATTAAGAGCCGAGGCAAGTGCAGAAAAAGAACAATTAATAGAACAATTAAGAGAAACACTTGAACAAACAAGTCGTAAGGCATTAATGGAAGCTTCAAAAGACGAAAGTGATTTTGAACAAGAGAAGTTAAAGAAAGTGCCTTATCCACTTTACATAGGATAAGATAATGCCAAGATATT
>JABHTA010000012.1 GCA_018669945.1 Flavobacteriales bacterium | reverse complement strand
GAACCATAAATTGCAGAATGATCCCATTCAAATTCGGCTTTTCCTGACGAATTTGAGGTCCCCTCTTGTTCAATACCTTCTTTGCATTCGGTTTTAGAAATCGGTGTGCAGGATATCGTGATATTCGCGTTAACAACTCTATTTCCGTCAATATCTTCCACTGTTATTACAGCCTTAGCTGGTTCTTTCTTCTTGCAAGAAGAAGTTCCAATAATCAGTCCCAAAATAACTAAAGGAATAAGAGTTAACTGTTTAATTGTTTGTTTCATAATGCTCAAATTTTCTTATCATTGCCTAATACGCAAGAAACTAAATTAAGTTAAGTAACAAATGTAATACTTTTTAACGTGATGAAACTCAAAGTTGTAATACCCTTTTTATTGGCAATATTGGTTTCTTTCTCCTCTTTTTTATACGAAACAGAAAAAACTGTTGAAATAACTACTTCATACGGTGTTATTAAATTGAAATTATACAACGAGACACCTTTACACCGAGACAATTTTATAAAACTTATAAAAGAAGGAACCTATAATGGAACATTGTTTCATCGTGTAATTAACGAGTTTATGATACAAGGAGGTGATCCAAATTCTGTTGGGGCTCCTGCTGATGCACAATTGGGAAATGGTGGGCCAGGTTATACAATACCTGCAGAATTTAATTCGAAGTTTATTCACAAAAAAGGTTCGCTAGCAGCGGCTAGACAGTCGGACAACGTAAATCCTGAAAAGAGAAGTTCAGGCTCGCAATTCTATATAGTACAAGGGAGAAAATACTCAGCTAGTGATATGGAAAGATTGCAACAAAGAAATATTCAAGTCAAAAAGCAAGAATTAATGAACGACTTTTTTCAAAAGGCAGAAAATAGCGCATACCTTGTTCGGTTAACCGAAATAAAAAAGGCTCAAGATCAAGAAGCGATGAACTCGTTAATAAAAGAGATTGAGCCAATTATCAATATGGAATACGAGAAAACCCCAACAGAATATACTGCTGAACAATTAAAGGCGTATGAAGAAATTGGTGGTACACCTCATCTTGATGGAGGATATACTGTGTTTGGAGAAGTGATTCAAGGATTAGATGTAATCGATTTAATAGCTGCTGTTGCAACTCAACCTGGAGATCGACCTGTTACAGACATTAAAGTAACCATGAAGGTTATCAACTAAGGGAAATCCCTATTTTTGCACTCTAATTTGAATTGATGCTCGAAAAAGTCGAAAAATTACTTTCAGAAGTTGATGAATTGGTCGCCAATACAGCAGAAGAGGCTGAACAACTTCGTGTAAAATATTTAGGTACAAAGGGTGTTATCAAAGCGTTATTTGCGGATTTTAAATCAGTCCCTAATGAGCAGAAAAAAGCATTTGGTGAAAAGCTGAATGAGCTTAAGGCTAAAGCTGAAAAAAAGATTAATTCCTTGAAAAAGGAAACCACCTTCAGAGTGAACTCTGACAATTCTGATATTGACGCTACAAGACCGGTAAATCCGGTTGGAACAGGTTCGAGACACCCTCTATCTATTGTTAGAAACGAAATTATTGAAATATTCTCAAGAATTGGATTTACCGTTTCAGAAGGTCCAGAAATAGAAGATGATTTTCATAATTTTACTGCGTTAAACTTTGCTGAGGAACATCCTGCACGAGATATGCAAGATACTTTTTTCGTAGAGCGGAACCCAGACGTAGCATTAAGAACACATACCTCTTCTGTACAAGTTCGTGTTATGGAAAATGGGGAACCTCCTATTCGAACTATATCTCCTGGTCGAGTATTTAGAAATGAAGCTATTTCGGCAAGAGCACATTGTATATTTCACCAAGTGGAAGGGTTGTATATAGATAAAAACGTTTCGTTCGCCGACCTAAAACAAACGCTACTGTACTTTGCCAAAGAAATGTTTGGGGACAAGACCGAAATACGTTTACGCCCTTCTTATTTCCCTTTTACAGAGCCGAGTGCAGAAATGGATATCTCTTGCAACATCTGTTCAGGTAAAGGATGTAACATCTGTAAGTATACAGGTTATGTAGAGATTCTAGGATGCGGTATGGTTGACCCTAATGTACTTGAAAACTGTGGTATTGACTCAAAGGAATATACTGGTTACGCTTTCGGAATGGGTATTGAACGTATTGCCATGTTGAAATACAAAGTAAACGACCTCCGATTATTTTTCGAAAATGATGTGCGCTTTTTAGAGCAATTTAGAACTGCTGACTAAAACTCCAGTCGTATTTATCTATATCTTCTAAGCATGCTATAAGTAAGTCAATAGAAGCTTGAATATCATCCTTGTCTGCCATTTCGATTACTTGATGAATATGACGGGTAGGTATTGAAATCGCTCCTGCGATAGATCCGCCTGGGGTCATTCGTTGAATTCCAGAGGTATCCGTTCCTCCTGCCGGCAGAATCTCTGGCTGCCACTTTATTTTGTTCTTATCTGCCGTTTTCTTCATATAATCAACCATACGGTAATCGCAGATAGTTGACGAGTCCATGATTTTAATTCCAGTTCCTTCACCTAGCCTCGTCACCATCTCCTGCGGAGATGCTCCAGGAACATCATAAGCTATCGTTGTGTCAATACCAAACCCAAAATCTGGTTTAACGGCTAAAGTTGCCGCATTCGCACCTCTAATGCCTACTTCCTCTTGAACTGTAAATACTCCATAAACGTCATATGGAACATTATTTAGTAAACGTAACGTTTCAATTAAAATAAATACCGAAACACGATTATCAATCGACTTGCAGTTAACACAGTTTCCCATTTCAATCAACTCCCGTTGACGAGTAATTGGATTGCCAACACTTACAATCTTTTCTACTTCCTCCTTAGGCATTCCCAAATCGATAAAGTAATCTGTTGTTTTAGGCATTTTAGTTTTTTCTTCAGGAGACATTACATGAATAGGCTTACTGCCCATTACTCCGATAAGATCTTCTGTTCCATGAACAACAACGCGCTGGGCAGTTAATGTTTTTGGATCAAAACCACCCAAGGTATGAAATCTTACAAAGCCAGTATCATCAATATGCGTAACAATAAACCCAATTTCATCCATATGAGCGCCAATCATAACCCTCTTGTCTCCCTTGCCATTTTTCACGGCAACAACATTTCCCATATTGTCAATTGATACCTCATCCACTAAAGGGGTAACTTCTCTTAAAACTACCTCTCTTATTCTTTGCTCAAAACCTGAAGTACCAGCTACTTCACAAATTTCTTTTAATAGATTTACGTTAATTGACATTTCTAAACTTGTGTTAATTTTAACATGTTGGACTCCCCTTTGTCTGTAATTGGCATACTCGCAATATTGATAGCTAGGTCGCCTGCCTTTAGATGTCCCCCCTTTTTTAGAAAAAACTTAATGTCTGCAATTGTATGATCGGTGCTTACAAACTTATCATAATGAAACCCTTGAACTCCCCAGATAAGACTTAGCATATTCAAAATCTTGGAGTTGCTTGTAAAGATATAAATCCCTGCCTTGGGCCTATAGCTTGAAATTTTAAAGGCTGTATACCCAGAAAACGTATTCGTTATTATTCCCTTAGCTGAAACATTTTCTGCTAATCGGCAAGCTTGATAGCATATCGAATCCGTTATATACCGTTTAGTGTTGCTTACCGCTTTTTGCTCTTTATTGTATATACCTTGGTGAGTCTCTGCATTGGCAACAATCTTTCCCATCATTTTTAT
>JABHTA010000237.1 GCA_018669945.1 Flavobacteriales bacterium | reverse complement strand
TTAGTAAAAAGAATGGCGCGCTATTTTGAATTTTTTTAAGGCAACAACACTAGGAAAAGCACTCAATAAAGGAAACCAGACTCCTTGCGTATCTTCATATTTATAGCAGTATCTCACTGGAAGGTTATTCTGAATTAAAAAAAATTGCATCAAACAGTGAGTGGAATATCAAAATTATTAAGCTCTTTTCGCTAACTAAATAGAAGAAATAAAATATAAGTTTGTAAAGGGCGAGCATATAGAAAAAAGTTGTAATTAACAATTACCCTATTACGAAATTACTCACCACCGTTCTATCTCAACGCAAGAACATCATCAACACCAATTACTCGCTCTACAATAAATCCTTCAGCGTATTCTGCATTAATTTCACGTCCGAACTGTTTTGCCCTACCTTCAATATAGCTCATAAAACTAGCTGCTGAAATTGGAGTTTCTGGCTCATCTGAATTGGGGTCAAAAAATTGCGAAGAAAACGCATCTATTGATTCTAATTTTTTATCCCAAAACTCAGTTATATCTACCGAGAAATCAGGTTTTATGTATCTATCTTGTATGTAATGATAAACTGCTCTAGGTCTCCACACTTCTTGATTTGTATCTATTTTTAATAACCCCGATAGAAAACAAGCTCTCGAAGCTAATTTTGATGCACGACCATGATCTGGGTGCCTGTCAGTTGGAGCATTGCAAAACACGATATCTGGCTTGTATTGTCTAATCTTTTTTAGTAACGCAACTAAGCTAGTATGATCAATTTCGAAAAAACCGTCACCTAAGTCTAAATTATCTCTACTTGTTAATCCTAAAATATTTGAAGACTTCTTTGCTTCTGTTTCTCTAATTTCAGCACTTCCCCTACTTCCTAATTCCCCTCTGGTTAAGTCAACAATTCCAACCTTATACCCTAACGAAATATGCTTGAGAATTGTTCCTGAGCAAGCTAACTCAGCATCATCGGGGTGCGCAGCAAAAACTAAGATATCGAGCTTCATGAATTAAAAATTAAGCTTCTTGCTCTGAAACTAAGTTATTAATAAGACCAATTGCAAACGTCAATTGTTCTTCTGGTGTAAGGTGAGTATTATCCAAAATAATAGCATCTTCTGCTTGAACAAGAGGACTAAGCTCTCTTTTAGAATCACGTTCGTCTCGTGATTTAATATTATTTAGTATATCTAAGTAACCAACTTTTGTTCCTCTATTTTTTAGTTCCTCATATCTGCGTTCAGCCCTCACATTGGTATCTGCCGTCATAAAAAGCTTTAGTTCAGCACTAGGAATGACAACAGTTCCGATATCTCTACCATCCATTACAACACCTTTACTTTCAGCTGTTTTTTTCTGCAAGTTGACCAACTTTTCTCTTACTTCCTTTATTTCGCTGACTTTACTCACCGCGTTGGCCACTTCCATTGAGTGGATTTCTTTATCAACATTCTCGCCATTCAAAATAGGATAAGATCGTTTGCTATCTGGGTCATATTGCAAAACGACATGTACCTCTGTTAATTGAGTTTTTAATTCTTCAACATCAACCTTGCCACCAATAATACTTCCCGTTTTAATTCCATGTAACGTAATCGCACGATACATCGCTCCACTATCAATATACAGATACCCAAGAATTTCTGCAATTTGTTTTGCTAGCGTACTTTTTCCGCACGAAGAATAACCATCGACAGCAATATTAATTTTCCTCATTAGATATTTTTGCTTTCTTTTTAAAATCTCCCAAATTGGTTACAACAGTTAAATGGTTAGATGCACCTCCCAAATGATAAGTACTTCTGCCATAACTGAGGCTAAATTTAGATATTTTAATACCTACACCAAAGGAAATTCCAGACAATCCTGTTCTCGCTGCCAACTTTAGTTGTTGTCGTTTATGATAATCATAAGCGAAATTGATGAAGACATTTTTACTTGGAAGAATTTCTGCGCCAATTATTAGATGCCTCAAAACCTTGTCGCTAGTTGAAGTAAAGGATGCCTTTTCTTCGACCAAACTACCACCATATGTTAAATCCCATTTTTGCAAATGCTGGACAACTAAATTTAAACGAATGGGAGCGTGTCTGAATTTTTGAGATAAACCTAAATTAACATGAAACGGAAGTCTTTCCCTATTACCTGGTGTGTAGCCCACTAATTGAGCGCCCATATTGTTCAATACCAAACCTGCTGTAAATAAACCACTTTTAGAGTGATAATATCCACCTAAATCAACAGCCAAACCAAAAGATTCGTAGCTCTCGTAATCCGAAAAAATATGTTTCAACGTTCCTCCAATAGAATAAGTTGAGTCCCATTGTTTGGCAAATGAAAAATTTAAAGAATAGTCTTGGGCTCTAAAATCTCCTAGAATTTGTCCCGTATAATCTGCCCTTATAAAATTACCATAATTGAAATATTGCATACCTACATTAATCATTCCCAACTTTTCTATTGATTTGGTAAATCCAACATACCCGTAATTAATATCCGCTATGTAGTTAATATAATTCAACGATAGATTGTTTACATATGAGCTATCAATTAATGCAGGATTATCCTCTACGCAATTCATGTCTCCGTTTTTTACAGAAATATTATGACCACCAATTGCTGCTGAACGAGCAGAGATTGGAACATCTAAAAACTGATATGTTGAGTTGCCACCAATTTGAGAAAATAACGAAAGGGGAAACAAAATTATTAGAAGAACTCTCATCTAAAATGTAAATCCAAAATTAATTCCTAATCTCGGCACAAGGCCAGTAAAACCCCGCGACCAATATCCTGTTCTAATTACTGGAAAGTTATAAGGACTTGACTCTATAGTAGAATAGCGATATCCTGCTCCTGTGGAAAACTCCATGATAAACCTTTGATGAAAAGCTATTTCTATACCCAACATAACTCCTCCTTCATAAGCATCAATAATATCAATAATTGGTTCACCTTTAACATATAAATCGTCTTCAAAACCATCTGTTAAAAAACTAACGTTCTCATCAACGTATTTTAAATGAAAATATTGAAAATATGGCGCGGAATAAATATCCAATACCGTTGTCCCTTTTCTGTTAGCTATAATAGGACCGTATTTATTAAACAAATGAAATTTAATCTGAAGATTTGCACCTGCCCCTGCTAACTGTGTAAATACATTTTCATTCAACCATATACTAGGTTTCTTGTTTAACACATAAGACGGGCTGAAAGCCAAACTTATTCTATGATTCTTTGTATATCTCTCATAAGTAACACGGTACTCTGATGCGAAAAACTGAGAGACAGATACCTTGAATGTATTACTATAGTTGTATGTGCTTTCTGAAACACTTTGTGAACTTCCTGATATAGAAAAAACAAATAGCACCAAATATGTTAGCCAATATGATTTCAAAACAAGCCTCCTAATCTAATACCAAATCTGGGCAGCACTCCAGAAAACCCTGGATTAACAGCCATTCCGAAACTTTTAGTTTGTAAAAATCCATACTCATCTGGATATAAAACTCGCCCGTTTATTTTAACGCCCGCTCCAATAAACATATCAAGTTCAACGTGTTTTCCTAGATATGAGCTGAATCCGAAAACAAATCCTGTATAATAGGAGCTAAATTGATCTATAGAGTTATATGTTATTTCAACAGTCGACCAATTGCCATTATTATCCTCAATCTGCTCCATAACAGTTTCGTTTCTCGAGTACTCTAGGAACTTATACCGAATAAATGGTCCCATATATGCTCGGAATTTGTCGTTAAGTTGAAAAGGAAGAATAAACTTTCTATATTGAATTTCAGCATTTGCTCCCCACCTTTCGTATCGTCTAATTTGAGCCGATAAACCCTTAATAGTATAACCGCCAGAAATTATAATAGAGGATCCGTTACTTCGATAACGTTCGTAGTCCATTTCGATATTCCCCGAAAAAATTAACTGTAAAACATCAACTTTTACACTATTCTTGCCCAGCTTCCAGTCCTGACTTTGAACATTGAACGCTGATAGAGATACTATACAATAGATTATTAAACGTTGCTTCATTTATACCCTTCAGGAAATAAAGATACAAAAGAAGAACGAACGTGTTTCAAATGATTGTCTTTAGATGCTTATTGGTTTATCCACCTTTTGATTTATTAAGGCTAATTCAACTACCTCTATCATCTCT
>JABHTA010000236.1 GCA_018669945.1 Flavobacteriales bacterium | reverse complement strand
ATGCAATGATATCGTGATCTGTTTTCCCTGTATTTAGAAACATAATACTATAGACCCATGAAACACCGCACAGAATAATCATTGAGAACCACATCGTTACATGGAAAAATAGATTTCTAATAGATTCATGTAGAATTGGTAAAGCCGGAACTTCAATTAAAAAACCGAAAATAATAGTATAGAGAACTAATATTACGGCTAGTATTTTCCACCAATGCTTCATGCGAAATTAATCGCGCCAAAGGTACGGAAATAATAGATAAGAAAGGGTTGTAATTAGAGCATTTAATGCTAGTAATACGATAATATATTTGCCATTGACCGACCACCCTAGGTCGTCAATCGCATTTTTAGAAGCGTGGATAATAGTAATCAATAAAGGCAAAATGATGGGGAAACTTAATATAGCCATCAAAGAAACGTTATTGTTTGTTTTTGCAGCAATAGCGGAGACTAAAGTAAGTACAGAAGCAAGCCCCATGGATCCAGCAATCGCTACAATAATGAATTGCGCTAAATCCCCTATAACATTTCCAAGAAATAAACTGTAGAATAAAGTAGTAGCCAATGTTAAAACGATTAATAAGCCAGAGTTATATATGATTTTGGAAATAACAATAGCCCTAGGGTTAGTTAGTGTATAAAGGTAAAGAAGCTTACCTACTGATTCTTGTGTAAAACTTTTTGCGATCGCATTTACAGAAGCGAAAAGCACAATAATCCAATATAGTGCATTCCATGTTGGAATATCTACAATAGAACGAAATGATAGGTAGCAAACAAATGTTGTTGAAATAACATACAACAGAATCCCACCTAAGGCATATTTCTGCCTAAATTCTAGCTGAGCTTCTTTTTTTATAAGAAAAATTATGTTATTCATTTTTATGATTGACTTATTAATTCTTCAAGAACTTCTTCTTTAGATTTTGTATTAGGAAAGTACGAAAGAATTTTATCCATTACTTCTTCTACCATAGCGTCAGGGCACGAAGCGCCACTTGTTAACACTATGCCCTGTGGCACTTTGTTTGGCAAAAACAAATTAGAAAATTTATGTTTTTTATTTTTGTAATCGAAATGATTAATCTCGTTTTTTGACAGGATCTCCTCAGCAGAAGAGATGAAGTATGTAGGAAATTTTGTTTCACATAATTCTACAATATGGGCTGTATTACTGCTATTATACCCCCCAACAACTATAGCTAAATCAGCATTTTGTTTTAATAACTCGTTAGTTGCAGTTTGATTGTCATTTGTTGCATAACAAAGTGTATCACGAGTGTCAGCGAAATTGTTTTGATAGTTATCTACCCCGTATTTTTGGATTACAGATTGTTTAACTAAATCTGCAATTTCTTGAGTCTCGGTAGCTAACATTGTTGTTTGATTTACAACGCCTATTCTTTCTAAATCTTTATCAGGATCAAATCCAACGGAATATTTTCCATTGAAAAAGGCATAAAAATCCTCAGATGATTTATGACCAGAAATTACTTCAGTAAGAAATTGAGTTTCTTCCATGTTCCTTACTATTACAGACGGAGAATTAGCTGTTGTATGGGAAAAAGTAGCTCTGGTTTCTTCATGCGTATGTTTACCATGAATAACTACAGAAAATTTATTTTCTCCAAGTTTCTTTGAAGTATTCCACACTTTTTCAACGAAAGGACACGTAGTATTGTACTGTTTAGGTTCAATACCAATCATCTGTATTTTTTTTTCAATTTCAACAGTGGTGCCAAAAGCGGGGATAATAACGATATCTTCAGCAGTCAACTCCTTCCAATCAGTAAGTTGATTTCCATCAGTGTCCATAATAAATTTGATTCCTCTTCCAATCAAATCTTTGTTTACCGCAGGATTATGAATCATTTGACTTAAAAGAAAAATACGTTTATCTGGGTTCTCTTGTAATGCCCGATATGCTATTTCTATTGCATTTTCAACACCATAACAAAATCCAAAATGACGAGCAATAAAAAAACGAACTGGGCCAAAGTTTAATACTGTGGCGGTTCTGTCTTGTTTACGTGGATCATTTTTTTTTCGCAGATCTTTTAACGCAGATATAAAAGAGCTATTATAATAAGTGGGTATGTCAAACGACCTCATAACAAATGCAATGATACGATGAATTAAGATTGAAATCTCTAATGTTTATTCTTGCGTAATTTCTTTTTAGTTTTTTCGGTTGATTCAGAAGCTAATTCGCCTTCTACCATTACCGCTCCTTTAATTAGGGTATTGGCATCTATTCCTGAAAGTATTTCAATGTTTATTCCGTCTGATAGGCCGGTTTCAACTATAACTTTATCGAATTCTTGCTCTCCAGTTTCTACTTCAACGTAAACTGAGTCAGATGCGAATTGCAACAAACCCTCTCTAATTGCTAATACATCTTCTCTTTTTCCAAGCACAATGTCGCCATTAGCGCTATAACCAGCTCGAATAAATGTGCTGTCTTTTAGTTTTACATCTGCCTTTATTTCGAATTGTATTGCACCCGCCTCCTCAATTCCTTTTGGTGATATATATTCTAGTTTAGCATCAAATTTTTGATTTTCAATTGCGCCAACAGATAGGACCAATGCCATTCCGATTTTGAGTTTACCAACTTCTGACTCGTCAATTTTGCCTTCAAAAACCATGGAACTCATATCTGCGACCACAGAAATAGTTGTGCCGGCATTAAATGTATTGCTCTCAATCACTGAATTGCCTTCCTTTACAGGAACATCAAGCACCATACCATTAACCGTAGATTTAATTAGAGTATTTGACGCTGTTCCAGCAGATTTTATCACTCCCTCTTTAATTAGCTCGAGGTTGTCATTTGCGGATTGTAATTCTTCATCTGATCTGTTTTTGGCTACGGTAAATTTTTGAAAATCAGCTTCAGCAATAACGCCATCATCGAAAAGTTTTTTCTGTCTGTCGTAATCTAATTTAGTGTCTTCTAATGCAATTTTCGCTCTGTCCACTCTCGATTCAGCATTTCTAAGATTCACCATATTAGGTATTATCTTAATCTTTGCGATTAATTGTCCTTTTTCGATTACATCACCTGCTTCGACATAAAGCTTTTCTATTATGCCCGAAACTTGAGGTTTAATCTCGATTTCTTTTCTTGGAACAATAGACCCAGTTGCTACAGTTTTATTAATGATAGTCGTTTTGAATGCTTGTTCAGTGCTATAAACAACAGGCTTTTGTTCATTTTTCTTATACAGATAAGAAAGAGTATAAGCAAGTCCTCCAAAGGCAGCAATGATTATGGTTATTAAAATAAATTTTCTCATTTTTCTTTATTTAATCTTCAATTTAATAATAGGTTTTGGCTTATTCCTCACGAAGTGCTTCTATTGGTTTAATTCTGGATGCTCGTATTGCGGGAATTAAACCAGCAAGCATTCCACAAAATATTAACACGACTAGTGATTTGACAGCAATATTAAAATCAATTTCAGGGTTTTTAAAATATTGATCAGAGACATCGAATGTCGTCATAATTGTACTTGCATTTTCGAGTAAAACCACTCCTAAAACTAATCCTGTGTATCCAAAAACGGCTGTAAGTGAAAAAGCTTCCATTATGACCTGTCTAATAATTAAGTAGGGTCTTGCGCCAAGAGCGCGTTTAACACCAATCTCTTTTGTTCGCTCTTTAACTACAACAATCATAATGTTGCTGATTCCAATAATTCCCGAAATTAATGAGAATACTCCTACAATCCACACTACTAGGTTAATTAAACTAAAACCTTGGTTCATTTTTTTCATAAACTTACCAGCTGTAAATGATCCAAAAGCCATGGTATCTTCTGGGTCAACTTTATGTCGTTCAGCTAAATATGCTTTTATATTTGTTTCAACAGATTCAGGGGGTACGTCTTTGTTGGCTAATATTGAAAACCAACTCACTTTGTTTCCATAATTATATGCTTTGGTAAAAGTTGAAAACGGTATGTAAATTGACTCGCCATCTCTTCTAGACATTCTTCCATTTCCTGATTTAGTCATACCAACCACCGTATAATGAACGCCTTGGATGTTAATACTTTTACCTATTGGATTTTCTCCTTTGTTGAATAAGACCTCATGGACCCTGTCCCCAATAACACATACTTTTCGTTTATCTCGCATATCAAAATCATTAATGACTCGGCCATAACTTAATTCCAATAATTTCACTTTAAAATAGTCAGGTGTATCTCCCATAACGGTAAAAGAACCGGACTTTGTTCCCCTAGATATATTGTTGTTATCACCATAACCTCCTAGCTGATTTCTAGGTGCAATAATATCAACGTGTTTAACATTGTTTTTTATTGCCACAGCATCTTCAAAAGTTAGTTGAACCCTTCTGCCAGGTTTGAATCCACCGTAGGATTTTGAGGTCGACATAGCCCAAACATATACCGAATTGGTTGAGAATCCTTTCATATCACCTGTTACTCCATTCCTTAGACCATTGCCAGAACCCAACATGATTATAAGCATAAACATACCCCAGAAAACCCCAAAACCCGTCATGAATGAACGAAGTGGGTTTTTTTTCATAGAATGCCATATCTCTATCCAATTATCAGAATCAAACATTATTCATCTCTTAAAGCTTCAATAGGTTTTATGCTTGCCGCTCTTATAGCAGGAATTAATCCAGAAAATGTTCCTGAAAGTATAATAATCAAAGTTGATATTATCGCAACAGAAAAGTCTACACCTGGGTTATAAAACATTTCGTTTTCTTCTTGCATAAGTGAGCCAATAAATTCCATAAGAAAGATACCTCCCATAAGTCCAAATATGCCAAATAACCCTGTAATCAGAATTGACTCTTTGAGTATTTGTGTAATAATATTTCTTGGTGTTGCACCCAAAGCTTTTCTAATACCTATTTCCTTTGTTCGTTCCTTTATCACCACGGTCATAATATTTCCAACGCCAACAATTCCCGCTATAATTGTACCTATTCCTACCATCCAAATAAAGGTATTAATACCCCCAAAAATATCAGTGAATGTTTTAAGACTTTCAAAATTATTCTCAATATAAAGAGCGCGTGGGTCATCTGGATGAAACTTATGCGTGAATGCTATTTTGCCTCTTAATTTTGAAACTAAATCGACACTCTGTTCTGCGTTAACATCTTTTAACGTAAATAGAATTTCATCAATTTCATCACCTCTTCCATAAACTTTTTGAGCTGTAGAAATTGGTAGGTAAATGTTGCCACGCTGATTTTGTCCCAAATCTTCTTCAAAAACACCGGCCACTAAAAAAGGAATTTCGTTAATAAAGATGTATTTACCTATAGGAGAAGAATTTCCAAATAATTCATCCTTAGATGAAGAACCAATTACAGCTACTTTTCTTAGGCCTTCAATATCAGAATTATTAATGAAACGGCCATCTGTTACAGTTCTAAACTCAATTTCTTTGTGTTGAGGATGAATACCTTTTAGCCGATAAGATCCTTGCTTTTTATTGTATTTTACAACTCCGCCTTTCCATCCGCCTACTCTGACCTCACTGGATATATATTCTATTTCAGGAATATAATTTTCTAATGCAGCATGGTCGTTATTGGTAAATTGAATTTGCCGCCCAGGTTTGAGTCCCTTATAGGGGATGCTGGTTTCGTAAGCGTTTAGAAAAATACTGTTAGACGCTTCATCCGCGAATCCTTTTCTGTATCCATTTTCTAGGCCTTCACCAACACCAAGCAATATCATTAGCATAAAAATACCCCACGCAACACTAAGCCCTGTAAGGAAAGTTCGCATTAGATTTTTGCCAATGGTGTTTAATATTTCTTCCCATGTGTCGAGATCAAACATTGGTTATGATGATTTTATTCGTCCATCTTTTAAACGAATAATTCGTTGAGTTTTTTCTGCAATATCGTTTTCGTGAGTTACAATAACCATAGTGATACCTTCCTTATTTATTTCTTGCAATAAGTTCATCACATCTTGCGAAGTTGTCGAGTCTAAAGCACCAGTAGGCTCATCCGCAAAAATAACTTTTGGTTTTGCAATCAATGCCCGAGCAATAGCAACTCTTTGTTTTTGACCTCCAGATAGCTCGTTTGGCATGTGGTTAGCCCAATCTGCTAGTCCAACCCTGTCAAGATATTCAAGCGCAATTGCATTCCTTTTTTTACGGCCTATCCCTTGATAGTATAAAGGAAGAGCTATATTCTCTACCGAATTTTTAAATGAGATAAGGTTGAAAGACTGAAATACGAACCCTAGAAATGTGTTACGAAACTCAGCTGATTTTCGTTCAGATAGATTTTTCACTAAGGTGTTATTAAGGTAGTATTCACCAGACTCATAATCATCAAGAATCCCAAGAATATTAAGCATCGTTGATTTTCCAGATCCCGAAGACCCCATGATAGAAACCATTTCACCTTCTTTTATATGAACATCGATATCTTTTAATACATGGAGACTATTTTTCCCCATTTTATACGACTTATTAATCTTCTGTAGTTTAATCACAGAACGAATTTACTAAGGAATTGTTAAAATAGAAGATAAAATATAATGGAGGGCAGTGCTTCTGATAAGTGGTTTAAACGCGTGATGAAGTTAGAAATCAAAGAATGCGAGACATTAGATGGTTTTACTACGGTTAATAACAGTAAATTTGTTGAAATGCGAAAATTAGGCGCCATATTATTATTAATATTATTCTTAGCCCCAACTTTAGGGTTCTGTGTGCATAAGCACTATTGTGGAGATTACCTAAAAGAGGTAAATCTATTTATTGATGCAAATGAAGACGATTGCTGTGGTGATTGGGAAAAGGAAGCAGATTGTTGTAACGACGAGGAGTTTATTTATCAGTTAGATCTTGATTATTCAGTAAATAATTCATTTAAAGATGTATTGCCGAATATCTCTCTATTAAGTTCTGTTCATTGTACTGGTATTGTATTTGAAAAAGATAAGCAATTTTCATCTTTTTTATATTATAAACCACCTATTTATTTTATCGATATACCAATTCTGGTGCAGTCATTCTTGATTTGATTTTAGGATAATTTTTCCGCGTTTTTCACGGAATTCTTAATTGTCTTTTATCATTAAAATCAAGAAAAATGAAACATCTATTATTTATTACAATTTTTATCTTAATCTCATCTATTACTAGTGCCCAGTATATAAATGGTCACATCGCTGAAGAAGATGAAACACCAATGTTTGGGGTCAATGTCTATTGGTCTGGAACGACCATTGGAACAACAACTAATTCCAGTGGAAAGTTTATTTTATTGGCTCCAAAAAAATATCCTGCCCTACTTGTTGCCAGTTTTGTGGGATATAAAAATGATACATTAAAGGTAAAATCAAAAAATCAAGTTATCGATGTGCAAATGCAAAGTAGTTTAAACCTGAATGAGTTCATAGTAGAAGAGCGAGAAGATGCAACTAAGCTAAATACTATGAATTCGATTAATATGGAGGAGTTGGGTGCTAATGAATTAGGTAAGGCGGCATGTTGCAACTTGTCCGAAAGTTTTGAGACGAACGCTTCGGTTGATGTAGTCTATTCAGACGCAGTTTCTGGAGCTAAAAAAATTCAAATGTTAGGTTTGGATGGTATTTATACTCAGTTGATGTTTGAAAACATACCAAATGTTCGTGGCCTATCATCTCCTTATGGGTTATCTTTTATTCCGGGAACCTGGATAGAGTCGATACAAATAACAAAAGGAACAGGTTCTGTTGTAAATGGATATGAGCCAATAACTGGTCAAATAAATTTAGAGTACTTAAAGCCAGATGAAGCAGAAAAAGTTTTTTTAAATGTATATGGAAACTCCATGGGCAGATCAGAACTTAATTTGCATTTAGCCAGGAAGCTAAATACGAAATGGAGTAGTATGTTATATGCTCACGGTAGCAATTTGAGTGTTAAAAATGATCATAACAATGATGGTTTTTTAGATTCGCCATTATATACCCAGTTTAACGTATTTAACCGTTGGAAAAACAGTACAAAAAAACGCATGAGTCAATTTGGATTTAGAATTTTGTATGATGATAAGCTTGGAGGACAAGTTGATTTTGATGAAAAAGAATCATCGTATAACGGTAGTTATGGCGTTGGTATAAGTTCTAAGCAATATGAGTTTTTTGGTAAAACAGGTTTTTTATTGCCGAATAAGCCAAACGCAAGCATCGGGCTTCTTGCCAATTTAAAACGTCACGAACAGGTTTCGTTTTTCGGTAATCCTTTTGGTGCTTCTAGAAATTACGTTGGCGAAGAAAACAGTATATACTTCAATGCAATTTATCAAGGAATTATAAGAACTACTGACAATAAAATTAAAATAGGGCTTAGTTTTATAGCGGATGACTATCAAGAAAATTTCAACGACTCCGCATATTCACGAACGGAATATGTTCCAGGTGTGTTCGGGGAGTATACATATTTACGTGATAAGAAGTATTCTTTGGTTCTTGGTTTGCGGGAAGATTACCATAATTTATACGGGTTAAAAACGACCCCCCGCGTCCATTTTAAATGGAACTTTAAGGAGCGGTCTGTATTTCGCTTAACGGGAGGTAGTGGTTTTAGAACACCAAATGTAATTGTAGAGAATGCGTCTGTTTTTGCTAGCTCAAGAAAATTAATTGTTGAAGAGGCATTGTTGCCGGAAGAAGCTTGGAATACAGGCGTGTCTTTAATTCACAAATTTCAAATTCTAGGTAGAGAAACATCAATAAGTACGGACTATTATTACACTTATTTCCTAAACCAAGCGATATTAGATTTAGATCAAAATGCGCAAGAGATTCACATATATAATTTAGATGGTCAATCGTATTCTCACAGTTTTCAAGTTGATTGGATGATTGAACCTCTCGAACGTTTAGAGATTAAAGTCGCATACAAGCATTATGATGTAAAGTCAACATATAATGGGATTTTGAATCAAAAGCCTTTGGTTCCTATGGATAGAGGACTTATTAATCTTAGCTATGAAACAAGCAACACGAAATGGCAATTTGATCTAAATACAAAAATTTTTGGTCAAAGCAGACTCCCGAATACGGCTCAAAACCCATCCGAATATCAGCTCGGGGAGTATAGTGATGAATATTATACGTTAAGTGCTCAGATTAAGAGACGGTTCAAATTATTGGAATACTATGTAGGTATCGAAAATGCATTGGCCTACAAACAGCCCAATGCAATAATTGCCGCAAACAATCCTTACAGCACTTATTTTGACGCATCTATGATATATGGACCGGTTAATGGTCGAGTCGTCTATGGTGGCGTCAGATTTACGCTGAAGTAAATTACTTTAATTTAATGAGGAGGGCTGCTAATTATACTCTCTAGTTAACCATTTATGGAGTAAATTGTTCTTCATTCAGAGTTTAGCACTCCAAGTTGGGATGTAATGACAAAGTAAATCAGTATGCTTAAATATTTAAAAAGTAGCTATCTTTGAAAAAATGAAAATTATGAATAATAAGATATTTTGTCTGTTAACTCTATTGGCACTGGCTCCTATTGGTCTTTTTGCTCAAACTACAAGTAATGTTGATTTTTGCGGGGTAAACGCCCAAGATGGGCAATTAATTAAGCAAAGGATGCTTGATAATAGGGCCAACATTGATAAGTCTATTATCGATCAAGCTAGGGCAAGTCGATCTATTACCTATATACCGATTACGTTTCATTTAATAGGAGATGATAATGCGTTCGGGTATATGGATTTGGATGACGTTTTTCGTCAAGTGTGTTCGTTGAATGAGTTGTATGGTCCGCAAGACGTTCAGTTTTATGTCAATTTTCCTTTTAGATATATCGACAGCCAAGACCATTATGAAGACATGGACAACGCTTCAAGTAATTTTTTAACTCAACAAAAAGATGCTAATTCATTAAATATTTTTGCGGGACCATCTATATTAAATCAATCTGCTAGTTTTTATACTCCACAAGGAGATTGGTTATTTTTATTAACATCAATGGCTCAAGGCGATGCAACTACTCTAGCGCATGAAATTGGTCATTTGTTTACATTGCCGCATACCTTCGTTGGTTGGGAAAGTTTAGATGCGAGAGATTACGAAGGAGGACCTTCACCTGCTTCTTTAGGAGGAGGATGGTGGTCAAGCGATGTTGAGTTAGAGACTAGAGGTGCTGGTAAGAATTGTTATTCAGCTGCTGATGGTTTCTGTGATACTCCGGCAGACTATGTTTCGTATAGAGCTCCATGTCCAATGACAAACGATTTAAGAGACCCGACTAATGTTGCTATCGATCCCGATGAAACAAACATTATGAGTTACTATTATGACGAATGTGTGTTTTATTTTTCTCAAGAGCAGCGAGATGCAGTAATGGCAGATATAATCAATCGGGGTTGGGATAATTTCAATCCTCCGGCTAGTTTGGTTAATTTAGATGGTGCAGCGGCAACACAAAATTCACCTATTAATTCAGATACAGTGGGTATACCAGTCAATAATGAATTTACATTGCAATGGGATGCTGTATATGGAGCAGAAGGATATTTAATTACGCTTGCAAGAACTCACGCTGTTGCACCGGTTAATTTAGAGGTGATATTTGAAGAAATGGTAATGGGTGAAACTACAACTAGTTATGTTATCGACACTACATTGCTTTCTAATCCTGAACATTACAGGTGGAGAATTACACCAATAAATAGTTTTAAACCATGTGCCGATTTTGGCGATTATCAGCGCTTTTATGTAAGCGGAACAAGTAACGCTGACGCAGGTGATAGTAATGGAAATGGAATTTTTGATGAAGGTGAAATAGCAGGAGATATAAACGGTGATGGTACCATTGGAACGGGTGAAATTACTGGAGACACGAATGGCAATGGAGTAATTGATGGTTCTGAGGTTTTAAATGATGCTAACGGAGATGGAGTGTTTGATGAACAAGATGTTAATGGAATTGAAACAAATTATGCATTATCAGGTATTGAGTTATTCCCTAATCCTGCAAGCAATTTCCTTACAATCAATTTGGGTAGTAATACTGATATTAACCAACTGGTGATAGTCGATATTTCTGGGAAAGTAGTGATGACACAAGAGGTAAATACAACTACTCATCAATTAGATATTCAACGATTAAGCTCAGGAGTGTATTCTATTTGTTTGAGTAATGAAGCTAGATTCGCTTATTTCAAGTTTGTGAAATTGTAGAAGGTTCCTACTCTTTAACAAATTTAAAAGTGGTCAACTCTTCGTTGTTGAATAGCTGAAGAAAGTAAATCCCAGATTTCAAATGATTTATTTCTAAAGTTTGGTATGTTGAATAGCTACAATTATGGACAGTTTTTCCTTGAACATTGATAACGGAAAGTTCATAAGTTGCATTTGCTTCCAAACCTTTAATTGCAAATGATCCATTATTTGGGTTGGGGTATATAGTGATTGGTGTTTTGAAATTAAAATCAGATAAACCAACGTTGCAGGGAAAACTTCCAACTTTGTGATAATAAGTAAGTTCTGTTGTTTCATTGTAAGTGGCGCCATCAGCGCTTGCCCCATAGCTCCAAATATGTCCATCGTATATTTTTCCAAGTCCTTTTGCATATTTAAACTCTTTAGAATCGTAATCCCCACCAAGACCATTGACAGTGAAATCATTATAGTCTTGGATTCTGTTTATCCAGACAGAATCATTGCAGTTAACAATGGTGGTGACTAGCTGGGTATCAGAACGTATGTCTCGATCCCAATAAATGGTATTGCTTAGCAATATAGAATCAATTTCCTCTGAACAATTTGTGTTCCAGTCAGATATGTATTGGTATATGCAGCTGTCAGGTATAAGTTGCCCAGCTGTATCAAATATTGTGTCCGGCCAAAATGAGATAGTGTCATATTGAGTAAATAGGAATGGAAACCCATTAAAACTAACAGTCAAAGAATCAAATCCCGCACTGTTTGACTGCCCACCATTCCAATAACACATTTGTGATGTCGCAAAATGGTAGGTAATGTAATTTCCGTTTGTCGTTTTACTCGTAACCTCTTTTAGTAAGTTACAGCCCATTTGTCCGTCATAATTAATGTAGTACCCATATTTATCGCCAACTTCAAAATCCCAAATTTCTCCACTGGTGGGAATATCTTGTCCAACAACTAAAAATGTAGACAACGAAAGAA
This sequence comes from Flavobacteriales bacterium, assembly GCA_018669945.1. Lineage (GTDB taxonomy): Bacteria > Bacteroidota > Bacteroidia > Flavobacteriales_G > NORP312 > NORP312. The sequence goes on along the minus strand of JABHTA010000236.1, from coordinate 17,423 downwards.
GAAAAAGAAATACTATGCGATACATGGTTCAAATTTAGAATGATTTCCCCAACAAAAAAACGTTCATAACTAGTTTCTTACGTGCTCATGGCAGGTCTATTTCATTACCATCTTTGAATTATGGCAGCATGGCTAATCGCAAGTTTTATAATTGGGTACTTTGTAGTGCTTATAGGTATTTCTTATTTTACTGGTAAAAGTGATGATAACGAAGCTTTTTTTAAGGGCAACAATTCATCACCTTGGTATATTGTAGCCTTTGGTATGATAGGGGCTTCCTTGTCAGGCGTTACCTTTATTTCGGTGCCCGGCTGGGTGGGTAATGAAGCCAATCAGTTTAGCTATATGCAAGCTGTACTGGGATATTTTGTCGGGTATTTAATCGTTGCTTATGTGTTGTTGCCGATATACTACAAGCTCAATTTAACTTCAATTTATGAATACCTAAAGCAACGGTTTGGCTTTTGGAGTTATAAAACGGGTTCTGGCTTTTTCTTTTTGTCTAGGGTTTTAGGCGCTTCGGTTAGGTTGCTTCTAGTTTCAAATGTGCTTCAAAAGATACTGTTTAACGATTGGGGTATACCCTTTGAAGCAACAGTCGTTATTTCTATTCTCCTAATTTGGATTTACACCAATAAGGGAGGTATCAAAACCATTATTTGGACCGACACCTTGCAAACGGCATTTATGCTTACATCAGTAATCGTTACAGTTTGGTTAATTAGCGATGTCCTTAATTTATCCGAACAGGGTGGCGCCATTAAAGCGATTTCAAGCAGTAGCTATTCTCAAATTTTCTTCTTTGATGACATTATGGGAAGTAACCACTTCTTAAAACATTTTCTAGGTGGAATGTTTATTACTATTGGAATGACAGGACTCGACCAAGATATGATGCAGAAGAATCTTACTTGTAAAAACATAAAAGAGGCTCAAAAAAACATGCTGAGTTTAGCTGCAGTTTTGGTTGTGGTTAACTTGGTTTTTTTAGGACTCGGGGCATTGTTGTTTATGTATGCTGAATCAACTGGAATAGGAGAGGGTATCGCTTCAGATTTGTTATTTGCTGAAATAGCGATGCATGAAAATACAGGCACTTTTATAGGCATTTTATTTTTATTAGGGTTAATTGCGGCTGCCTATAGTAGCGCAGATTCTGCATTAACATCGTTAACGACTTCTTTTTCAGTAGACTTCTTAAACTTAGAATCGAGATCCGATGTTGAACAAAATAAACTTAGAAAAGCTGTCCATATTGCGATATCTGTTGTGCTTGTTTTGGTTGTAATTCTCTTAAAATATACTACCTCGCAAAGCGCAATTGGTTTACTGATGAAATTTGCTGGGTTTACATATGGTCCTTTAATAGGTTTGTTTTTCTTTGGAATAATTACGAAACGAACAATCCGCGACAATTTAGTGTTGCCTGTGAGTCTTTTAGTACCTGCAATTATTGGAATATTTTGGTTTTATTCGACTGGTGCTCCTGGCATTGAAAAAGGAGAATTAGGAATTTTTGGAAGCTACAGATTCGGCTTCGAAATTATTATTTACAATGCTGTCTTAGCATTTTTTGCATTTTTATGTATAAGCCGTAGGGCTTAATTCTACTGAGTAGATGAAACTTTTAACTTCCAACTTTACTTTTTAAACTAAATAAATACTGTTCCTTTTTTGTTCGCTTTCATTAAATAAGTGAGAGCAAGGAAGTTTATCACGGAGCATAGACTTTCAATTCTTATCAAAGCGCTTTGATTTTTTATTGTTTAATCACCCTGTACAGAAATTCTCGATAAAAAGAGAAACTGATAGGTAAAAAACTTGAAAAATCATGTCAGGAGGAAAAGAAACAGCAAGACAAAAAATGGTAGGCCTAATGTATTTAGTCCTAATGGCGCTGCTAGCAATGAATGTATCTAAAGATATTTTGGAAGCGTTTGTAACAGTTAATCATGGACTTCAAAATACTGCAGAAAACTATGAAAAGAAGAATGAGGAGGTTTATGCAGCCTTTGATAAAGCAAAAAGTATCAACCCTCAAAAAGTAACCGAATATTGGAATAAAGCGCAAGAAGCGAAGAGATTATCAGTTGAGTTAACCCAGTATATTAATTCTGTTCAAAATACTGTTGTATCTAAAACAGAACAAATTACTGAGGATCAGGCGGATACATTGCAATTGAAACACGCAGAAAAGAAAGATGATTATGATACACCAACAAATATTCTCATAGGTGATTCGCACGATGGTTCAGCTGGATTGTCGGCTAATTTGCGTACACAGATTGAGCAATTTAAAACATCACTTTTAGATTTACTTCGGGCAGAAGACCGTGATGAGTCTAAATTAGGACTTAATACAAATGAGGTGGTTGTTCATAATGGAATTGACCATAATTGGGAGATGAATAACTTCTATCATACTCCGTTAGCGGCAACTGTTACTATTCTTTCACAAATACAAAACGAAGTAAAAAATGCGGAATACTATGTTATATCTAAGCTAATGGAAGAGTTTGGACATGAGGATATACCTTTCGATACTGTTGCAGCTAAAGTTATTGCCACAAGTAACTATGTTCTGCAGGGCGAAGATTATCAGGCACAATTGTTTTTGGCGGCTTATAGTAAAACTCAACAGCCTAACATATATATAGGTGAATACGATTCTGTAGGGAACTTGATTGGTTCTATTAAGGATACTATATCAGTTGTCAACGGAATAGGTAACTATTCAATTCCTACAGATACGGAGGGAGTTTTTGAATATTCAGGAGCTATTCAAATGACCACACCAAATGGAGATGTTAGATCTTTTCCATTTCAAACGGATTATATAGTAGCTAAGCCAAACTTAGTGGTCTCTCCAACGAAAATGCTAGTGTTCTACAAAGGTCCAAAAAATCCTGTTGAAATTTCTGTTCCGGGTGTTGCATCGGAGAATATAGAAGTAAGAATCACAGGCGGAAACTCAATTCAAAAAATTGGAAGCGGTAATTATGAAGTAGAGATTAGGAATGGTTCACCACGCCAAGTTTTCATCAATGTAAAAGCAAGAATGCCAGATGGTAGTATAAAAGATATGGGTCGAGAAGAGTTTGTCGCTAAAAACATGCCCAAACCATACGCTAGCATTGGTGGAATTGTAGGAGCTGGCAAAATGTCGATTAATACAATTAAAATTCAGGCTGGCGTTAAGGCTGAATATGATCCAGAATTTGTTTTTGATTTGCCAGTGCGGGTAACTTCATTTACTGTAGAGTATCAATCAAGAAATGGTATGTGGCTGACATTAAATGTTGAAAATAGTTACAAGTTTGACAGTGTTCTGAAAACACAAATATTCCCTTCATTAAAAGGAGGACAGAAGGTTATGTTTAAAAATATAAAGGGAAAAAATTCAGCAGGTCAGAAATATGACCTAGATCCTGTAATAATAGAAATAATTTAGCGAATGTTTATTCTCTAGAATTCACTTCGGTTAGGGCCATAATTGCTATGCTTATTAGCTTGAACCCGACCAGAACAAAGAAGTCTATAAAGAACGAACATTACACCAATGATGATTAAAATTGCGATCATTTTTTTTATATTAATGTAAATATATGTATTTTTTAGACTAAATAGTGTTTTTTATCGATTAAAAAACAAAAACAACACACTAGGGTGCGGTTTTCACCGACAGATAATTGATTGGTAAAATTAATTTAGACCCTTACAAGTTATGATTCTATATTTGAAGATTAATGAAAACATTTGTAATAGATAACTACGACTCGTTTACGTATAATTTGGTTCAATTGTTAGACCAAGTTGACGCCAACCCTGTAGTAGTTAGAAATGATCAATTTGATCTTGAAGACTTAGAATCGTTCGACAAGATATTAATTTCCCCCGGGCCTGGCATACCTGATGATGCAGGGTTGACAAAAGCTGCAATTGAAAAGTACGCGGCAACAAAATCTATTTTAGGAATTTGTTTAGGACATCAAGCGATTGCAGAAGTTTTTGGTGGGCAAATAAGTATTATGGACAAAGTGTTTCACGGAGTAGCTGCGGAAATTAAAGTTGTTGATTCACAAGATTATTTGTTCAATAGTATTCCTCAAAAATTCAACGTTGGGAGATACCATTCTTGGCTAGTTAATAATAAGTTACCACCAGAAATTATGGTAACGGCAAAAGATAAAAAAGGACAAATTATGGCAATAAAACATAATAAATTTGATATAAGAGGCTTGCAGTTTCATCCCGAGTCAATCTTAACTGAACACGGCCTTCAATTAATCAAGAACTGGTTAACTAATTAATTTTGCACGAATAAATTATCTTATGAAATTAACAATTTTAAACCTTTTCTTATTCTGTTCATTAAAGATGCTTGTTGCTCAACCAAATGTCTATGATAATTTAATTCAAAACCACCGAGATGAATTACATCATGAGTTTTTGGATACAGCTGAAACACCATTAACAGATGAAGGGTTGGAGATTTTTAATGGGTTAGATTACTTTAAAATTGATTCTTTGTATCGCGTTTCTTCAATGCTACTTAGAACTCCGGATGAAAAGATATTTGAAATGCAAACTTCAACTGATAGACTGCCCGAATATTTGAAATATGGATCGGCTGAATTTACGCTTAATGGAAAAAAACTAAAACTAAATGTTTATCAGAACGTTAAATTAGTTCAAAATGAAGAATACAAAGACTATTTATTTATCCCGTTTAGAGATTCCACTTCAGGAGAAACAACCTATGGTGGTGGTCGATATATCGAAACAGAAATCCCAAAAGGTGATATTTTAATAATAGATTTTAATAAAGCGTTTAATCCCTACTGTGCCTATAACCATAAATACTCATGTCCAATACCTCCTCTCGAGAATACACTCGAAATTGCAATTAAAGCAGGCGAGAAGAGTTATACTAAGCATTAGTATTTTATCTTTTGTTTTTCCTAGTTGCAAAGAGATTGAAGAACCAAAACAAACAAGAAAAGCAATAATACAAGAAGTATTGTTAGATTCAGTAGATATTGAGGAGGCTGATTACTCAAGCTATGTAATTTCAGACTTAGAGAAAAACATTGAGAACGCGGGCTTAATTAATATTCAGGAAGTCGAAACCTCGCTATTGGTTGACTTGCGGTATTCTACAACTAATAATTTTCTAGAAACAGATCTCTATGGAGATTTAGAAAAGTGTTACCTCCAAATAGATGTAGCTAAAAAATTACAGTTAGCGCAATTACTATTAAAGAGTCAGTATCCATCATATAGTTTATTGGTTTTTGACGGAGTTCGGCCGAGAGCTGTGCAATGGAAAATGTGGAAAACTTTAGATATGCCCGCAAGGGAAAAAACCAAGTATGTGTCTAACCCAAACAATGGATCACTTCATAATTTTGGTGCCGCGGTAGATTTAACTATTGCAGATGAACAAGGTGAACCAATTGATATGGGCACGGAGTTCGATTTTTTTGGAGAGCTGGCATACCCGCGTTTAGAGGATAAAATGATAAAGGAAGGTAAACTATCTCAAGAACAATTGGATAATCGATTATTATTGCGCGAAGTTATGGCTGATGCTGGGTTTACTTCATTAACTACAGAATGGTGGCATTTTAATTCGTGCAGCCGAAAAGTCGCGCTGCAGAAGTATGAAATTGTTGAGTAACGTACTGAATAATCTTAAGTAATCCTGTTATACCTTCGCAATAACAGTATAGCAATCTAGGTTCGTAGATATTGTTCCCATAGTCATCAGTCCATTAAAACTATCGTTAAAGTACAAAAGCAATTTGCTTTTTTTAGCCTCCGTTGGTAATGAACGGTTTGCTAATTTAACCGCCATTGAGGTATGTATTGATATCAACAAATGATGCTATTAAATAATATGCCCGTTGAAGTTAGCTTTTTGAAGCGATAAACTTAATTCTATATATCGGGATGAGTTTAAATGTTAATCCAATAAATTCTCAATTTTACTAAATGCCTTTTTGTTTTGTTTTGATAAAATTGAGTTTAAAACTTTCCGCTTTTCAGCTTGGGTTAAATGCCAACTTAATGATATATAGTTTTCTTTGTTATGATTAAGTTCTAAATCAACTACATCAAAGGGTACATCAAACCAAGAGTTAGAATAATGAATAACCTCTTCTTGGTTTAGCTTTTGCATATTGCTCCAATTACCATAAAATCCACCAAAAGGGCCTTTTAGATTCTCGAATATAGATTTAGTAGGGCTGTCATTAATTTTCACATCTTTTGGTGTATCGCTAATTTGAAGAATAATTACTCCGTTAGTGTTAGTATTTATCCAATTTCTGAAAGTGTGCAGGTAACGCAGGGCTACAAATATTCCTGTATTGTCTCTAACTCCTGCATCCATAATTTCGATTGAAGGTTCAGTAGGCAAACTAGCGTTTGCCATCACATAAGGAAACGTAGCGCTCATTCGTAATGCGGAGGAAAATCTTAAGCTATCAGCCATTTGGTTTTTCAGTAGATTACGAAATTCGACAGCATCTGTAGAAAAAAAGTTGTTTTCTTTAGCCTTCATGCTCGTATTAGACATATAACCAATGTCTTGTGGAGAGATTAAAATTTTCCGACCATCATTTGCAACGGTAGGGGACAGAAACATCATTGGTATTTCAGCATTGTACTCCGGTATAGAGTAGTCAGCTAGTCTTTTTCTGAAACACTGGTTTAGGTTTTGGTTTAGTTGCTCTTCAAAGATGTACCCTCGATCTTTGGTATAAGAAAATATACCATCATTAAAATCTTGAAAACGAATAAATGGGTCGCTTACTGCCATTGAAAAAGCAATTGGATTCAGTATGTCGGCTGATATGTTATCTAAATGTGATGCAGCTTGAATCGTTTCGTTTTGCAAATACATTTCTCGCATGTAAGCTGCGCCAATCATTCCACCAGAAGAACCCGTAAATAGATGAATATTATTCATCAAATCAACCTCAGTTAAACTATCTATGTGCTGCAAGGCTTTACATGTCCATAAAGCGCTTCGAAGACCACCACCACTTGTCGCTACAAGAATCAATTTTGGTTTTACCGTTCCTTTTTTGAAGTTCCTTTTTCTCCAATTGTTAAGAATTGAAATGCCTGATTTAAAATCAAGTAGAGCTTTTTTATCATCATTAGCTAATTCTCGAAGTTTGGCGTTGGTGTACTCTGCTTTTTCAGTATTATAATTGAGCCCATATGCGTAGTTTGTATAGTTAAATCGGTCGTTTTGTGACAACAAATTCACTGCTATAATTACGCCAACTAGGATAGCATTAGACCAACCTTTTACCCAAGAATGAACAGCGCTAATCACCATTGTTATCATGGAGAAAAGAAGCATTATACTTGCCCCCGCAGGTATAACAAAATAAGAATTTTCTCTAAATGTGCCAATAATTATTACACTGGCGATAACAAGTATTTCGAATATAGATGCGTTAATGTGGTTTTGAGAAAATACCTTAGCTAAAGTTGTCCTTTTGTAGTGTTTTCCATCGCGTGCCAACGCAATTTTTAATGGGGAAGTCAGGTAGGTTTCTATATGCCATTCTCTGTCTTGATTAAATATTTTGTGCCACTTCTCCTGCTTATGTAAAATTCCTTCAACGGGATTACTAACTTGTTTTTTATTAGTCGAATCTTTACCTATAAGTTTGAAAATGTCTTTATTGGTTCCCAAGAAATACATTAAGGAAAGTGTAATGAAAAAAACATTACCCATCAGAAACCCTAGAACATTTATCGAAACGTGTTCTAACGACTCTAGCTCACTATTTAATTGGAATTGAATAAGTTGGTAGACATATACAGATAAAAATGAAAGCGGTATTATTGAATTGTTTAGGGTGTATTTGATGAAAGGTTTTGCAAGTGTTGCGATAAAAGGAAACCTAAACCCGTTACTTATATAGCTTGCGATGTTGAATGCAATAATAAATCCACCAGATGAAAAGCCAAGTAGAAAATGCGAGGTAAAATCGACTTGACCTAAATATTCTGGGTAAAGAAACAAACTTGGTATGCCAAACTTGGCTAGAAACACCCTTGAGACGATAGCAAACAGTAATCCCCAAAAAACAAGTAGTAAATGAGTTTTCTTTATATGCATCCAAAACAACTGAACAGGGAAGAAGAAGATAATCCTTTTAATTCTTTGTTTATAGGTAATGTTGTTGGGAGTCATAGTAAATATAAAAGGCGCAATTACTTTTATAATACGTAATTGCGCCTTTCAAGGTTATGCAGATTTAGAGCTAAATTTTACTCTCGATTATGGCTCTAATTTCAGTTTCTAAAGCCATCGTTTTTTCTTGAATATCGTTTCCTTTAGCTAAGATGTCGCTTACAAAATCTTTGTCTTCTAAATCACCAGCATTAATTTTCACATTCATAAAAGCACCTAAAACAGCTGTTCTAGCGCATAACGCACCAACACCAGCATCGGTTACTGAATTCGGATTGCCGAATTTTGCCATAGCTTTCATTACCTCCATTGAGTTGTATGCAGTTTCCATTACTCTAAATGGTATTTGAATGGCGTATTTAGTGGCATCTTGAATCGCTTGCTTTCTGGCCGTCTGTTCTTCATCGGATGCTTTTGGCAAACCGAAAGCATCCATTATTTTATTAAAGGCATTAGTGTCTTCATCAACTAAACGAAGCAATTCATTTTTGTACTCTTGGCCCTTAACTGCCCATTCAGAAAACTCTTCCCATCTGTCGTCCCAACCTCGTTTGTGAGAAGACAAGTTGGCAACCATCGTACCTAATGAAACTCCCATTACCCCACAATAGGCAGCAATAGATCCGCCACCTGGGGCAGGAGATTCAGAAGCTGTTTCATTAGCGAACGCAACTAAATCCTTATCAATCAATTTGTTAGAATTTTTTTCTTCTAACAAATACTCGATGATTCTTTCTTTTGGATTGAACGGCTTTAAATCATCAAGTCCAAGAGATTTAACTGCGATTTTGATTTTTTCTTCTTCAGAAATCCCTAGAGAACGTTCCTGTTTTTGAAGGAAGTAGTCTCCAGCATCTAACATCGCCTTAAGTGGAACCAATCCAATTAGTTCTGAGCCGGTAACTCTCAATCCTCTTTCTATTGCAGACTTGCATGTTTCATCAAACGCAACATGCATTGAAGTAATTGAAATATTAGTAAGATTATAAGAAATTTGCGCTATTCCATACTCATCAATATACCAACCAATTCCTTTTACTGCTTTTAATTTTCCTGGTATTTTAACTGGTTCACCGTTTTCATCTTTAACAATTTTACCGGTAACAGTTCCTCCCTCTCTTTTTACACGACCACCTTCTCTAATATCAAAAGCGATCGCATTAGCTCTTCTTGTAGAAGTTGTGTTGAGGTTTACATTATAAGCAACTAAGAAATCCCTTGCGCTGATAGCTGTACAGCCAGTTCCTTTTACAGGATTACTAAACTCGGCTGGTCCGAAGTCTGGTTTCCATTCAGGATCACCTAATTTTTGCGATAAGCCTTCGTATTCGCCCGAACGACAATTCGCTAAGTTCTTTCTTTTGTCTTCTATAGCCGCATTTTCGTAAAAATATCCAGGTATTCCTAATTCTTTTCCAACTCTTTCACCAAGTTTATGAGCATAAGTAGTGGTTTCCTCCATCGAGATATTCGCAATTGGAATTAATGGACAAACATCTGTTGCACCAAAACGCGGATGCTCACCAGAGTGTTTACTCATATCAATAATCTCACTTGCCTTTTTGATAACTAAAAAAGCAGCTTTAATTGCTTGTTCTGGTTCTCCAACGAAAGTAATTACTGTTCTGTTAGTAGCTTTACCAGGATCTACATCAAGAAGTTTAACACCTTCTACCGTCTCGATAACATCGGTTATTTGTTTGATTTTCGCTTCGTCACGGCCTTCGCTAATGTTAGGCACACATTCTATTAGTTGCTTCATTTCTTTGAAAATTTAAAGCACAAAGCTATCAATTCTGAAAGGGATATGAAATCAAAATTTGTTTTTGGCATGACCTTTGGAATATTGGACGATAATCAAAAAATAAATTGAGAATGGAACCGAAATACGAACACCAATACCTTGCTTTAAAAAAACAAGCAAAACATCTTATGAAAATAGGAGATATTAAAGCTTATATCGAGAAATTAATTGAAGTTGAGCGAATGAAACAAATGCTATTGATTGGTAATTAGTGCTCATATAACTTCTTCTGATTGATAGCATAAAATGTAAGATGATTATTTTTTTATCCTTAAATATTTTATAGATTTTTTAGCGTGAGCAAAACAACATTTTCTACATGATGTGTGTGGGGAAACATATCAACCGGTTGTACTTTGCTTATTGTATATTTTTCAGATAAAATTTCTAAATCACGTGCTTGCGTTGCAGGATTACAACTAACGTAAACGACCTTATTTGCAGCGATTTCTAATATTTTACGAGTTACATCTTCGTGCATGCCAGCTCTAGGAGGGTCGGTAATAATAACATCTGGCTTACCATTCTCGGTTATGAAATTGTCATTTAGCACGTCTTTCATGTCTCCAGCAAAAAATGAGGTGTTGTTTATGTCGTTTAGATTCGAGTTTACTTTAGCATCTTCAATTGCTTCAGGAATGTATTCAATTCCGACAACATGCTTTGCCGATTTTGCAATAAAATTGGCAATCGTACCCGTTCCTGTGTATAAATCATAAACAAGGTCAGAGTTTTTTATTTCAGCGAAATCTCTTGTTATTTTGTATAGTTCGTAGGCTTGTTCAGAGTTGGTTTGGTAAAAAGATTTTGGCCCAATTTTAAAATTCAGCCCTTCCATTTTTTCAAGAATATGGTCTTGTCCTGAAAAGCACTCAATGTCTAAGTCAGAAATAGTATCATTACGCTTGCTGTTAACTACATACATAATTGAAGTTAATTCAGCGAAATCCTCCTTAACGGCATTAAGAATTAACTCAATTGTCTTGGGCTCATCTCTTGCTACAGAAAGAATCATCATGCTTTCTCCAGTTGATGAGGTTCGGATAATCAAATTTCGCAGATAACCTGTTTGTTCTCTCAAATCGAAGAACTCGATTTGATTTTCGAGTGCTATATTTCTAATGAACGAGCGTAGTTCATTCGATAGAGACCCTTGAAGGTAGCAGTGATCAACAGCTAACACAGCATCAAAGCGACCTGGAACGTGAAAACCCACAGCGTTTCTTTGAAAAACTGAGTCTTGTCCAATTTCGTCTTCCGTTAGCCATCGTTTTGCTGTAAAGGTGAATTCTAATTTGTTTCGGTAATATTGAGTGGCTTTAGAAGCAATAATAGGCATGGTTTCTGGTAATTCAAGATGACCAATACGTGTTAAATTGTCGGTAACTTGTTTTTGTTTGTAGAATAGCTGGTGGTCGTAGCCCATAGACTGCCACTTGCAACCTCCACAAGTGCCAAAATGAGAGCAAATAGGCTCCGTTCTTTTGTCTGATAAAGTATGAAATTTAACAGCCTTCCCTTCGAGAAAACGTCTCTTTTTTCTGAAAACTTGAACGTCAGCAACATCTCCGGGTACGGCATTGTTGATAAAGACGACTTGGCCTTCTGGCTTAGCAACCGCTTTTCCTTCTGCTCCAGCATCAATAATTTCTAGTTTTTTAAAAAATGGTAAAGGTTTTCTCTTTCTAGCGCACATGGCGCGAAAATACAATTATGGTTTGTATATTCCTGAAATGAAAATTCTTCAACTTTCATTAGTGTTAATGGTCGAAATGGTAGGTTTTAGTCGCGCTCAGAATAGAGATGAATCGTCTTTGCAAATCTATTTATAATAAGGGCAATGAAGAATAAGAGTTTAATATGTGGACATGGAGATAGAGCTAAATTAATGTAAATAGTATACTCGGTGTTTAGGTTTAATCCTATTGCAAAATTTCTAGAACAATTTATTATGTTTGCACTAGATGGTTGCTCTCCCTAATAATGAGAAAAGGATGGTTTTCTGCTCAACGAGTATAACTATTGCTTAACTCATTAAAATATAAAATCATGGAAACTATGACAAATACATTAACATCGAAGCAAGCGATGGATTTAGAAGACCAATACGGAGCGCATAACTATCATCCACTCCCTGTGGTTTTAGATAGAGGAGAAGGAGTTTTCGTTTGGGATTTAGAAGGAAATAAATATTTTGACTTCCTTTCATCATATTCTGCAGTAAATCAAGGGCACTGTCACCCCAGAATTATAGGCGCATTAACCGGGCAAGCGCAGAAGCTGACTTTAACCTCTAGAGCTTTTTATAATAGCGTTTTAGGAGAATTTGAAAAGTACGCGACTGAGTATTTCGGCTTTGATAAAATTTTGCCAATGAATACTGGAGCTGAAGCAGTCGAAACAGCCATTAAATTAGCAAGAAAATGGGGCTATGAAAAGAAAGGGATTTCTGAAAATCAAGCAAAAATTATCTTTTGCGAAAACAACTTCCACGGAAGAACGGTAACTATCGTATCAGCTTCTAATGACCCAGACGCTAGAAACAATTTCGGCCCATTTACTCCAGGAATTATTTCTATTCCTTATAATGATTTGAATGCACTAGCTAAAGAATTAGAAGATGAAAATGTTTGCGCCTTTATTGTAGAACCTATTCAGGGTGAAGCAGGGGTATTTGTTCCAGACGAAGGCTTTTTAGCTAAAGCGCAAGCATTGTGTAAATCTAAAAATGTATTATTTGTTGCTGATGAAGTTCAAACAGGTATAGCTAGAACGGGTTCTCTATTAGCTGTTTGTGGTGATTGCAGTTGCGGAAAAACATGCGAAAAAGATCCAAAAACATATATACAGCCAGATGTCCTAATATTAGGTAAGGCAATTTCTGGAGGAGTATTTCCAGTATCGGCTGTATTCGCAAATAACGACATAATGGAAGTAATTAGGCCAGGGGAACATGGTTCTACATTTGGTGGGAATCCATTAGCTTGTAAAGTCGCACTTGCCGCATTAGAAGTTGTGAAAGACGAAAACTTAGCTCATAAAGCTAACGAATTAGGAAAATATCTTAGAAGTCAATTAGAAGCTATAGGTAGTCCATTAATCAAATTGGTTAGAGGCAAAGGTTTGTTAAATGCAATCGTAATTAACGACACTCCAGATAGTAAAACTGCCTGGAACATATGTCTTCGGTTAAAAGAAAATGGTCTACTAGCAAAACCTACTCATGGAAATATTATCCGATTTGCACCACCTTTGGTAATTACACAATCTCAAATCGATGAATGCGTTACTATTATCGGAAATGTGCTTTCTGAATTTTAAATGAGTAGAAATAGCTCCATAAATTATAAAGCAGCCCTCAAGATATTGGGGGTTGTTTTTTTATTGGGAGTATGTATTTCGAATACTGCATTTGGTCAGGTCTCTGACTCTGTGCAAGTAGAGGTTGGAGTTTCAGATTCGTTATTGAATAGCCATAAACCAATGAAGGCAACGCTAATGTCAGCAATTGTTCCAGGTTTGGGGCAAATATATAATTCTAAAAAAAGGAAAGGAGAACAAAGAGCAAAACCTAATTATATGAAGGTTCCTGTTATATATGCAGGGCTTGGTGCAGGAGTATATTTTTTGAGTACAAATGTTGTAGAATACAAAAGTTTAAAAAACGCATATTTATTCGAAATAGAGCGTGATGCTTCATATAGTGATGCACAAGCATTAGATGAAATAGAAGCGACAAGGCGTTATGCTGAGATTTCTGTTGTCGCTATTGCGGCAGTTTATGTTTTAAATATTATTGATGCAAGCGTAGGCGCTCATTTGTATCATTTCGATGTTAGTGATGACTTATCGTTCAATTTTCATCCAATGATATTTCCTTCGGTGGCTTCTAATATTACCTTTGCTGGAGGAACAATACAACTCTATTTTTAAGATTGTTTTGTTAAATTTTGTTAAATGAAAATCGCACTTTTAGGTTACGGAAAAATGGGAAAAGCAATTGAAGAAATTGCTTTGAAGCGCGGTCATAGTGTTGTTTTTAAAACAAATGAAGCTAGCATGGAAAGGGATGTTTCTAAAGCAGACCTAGCGATCGACTTTAGTACCCCAGAAACTGTAGTGGATAATATTAAAAAATGTTTTGCCGTTAATGTGCCGGTTGTTGTTGGAACAACGGGCTGGTACGAGCGGTTTAGTGAGGTTTGCCGTTTGTGTGAGTTAGGTGGCCACTCGTTGTTTCACGCAACCAATTTTAGCATTGGAGTAAATATCTTTTTTGAGGTCAATAAAAAATTGGCAGAGCTGATGAACTCGCAACCAGATTATGAAATTGAAATGACCGAAATTCATCATACGCAAAAATTAGATTCTCCAAGTGGAACGGCTATAACTTTGGCAGATGGAATAATCGAAAATGTAGATAGAAAGTCTTTTTGGTCTGAAAACAAACCAGGAGAGGAATCAATTTTGATTCACGCCAAACGAGAGCGCGATGTCCCCGGTATTCATATCGTCAATTACGAAAACGAAATTGACAATATTGAAATCAAGCACGAAGCAAAAGGAAGAATCGGTTTTGCCACAGGTGCAGTATTGGCAGCAGAATGGTTATTGGACAAACCAGGCGTTTACACAATGAAAGATTTGCTAAAACTGTAATAATGGCAATCAGCACTTTGAACTATTTATCTATAACTCTATAAAAATGGAATACTTATTCATATTATTAATTAACTATATCGGTGTTTCAATTGCATTGGTGAAATTTATTCCAGCTGCAGGTTATTCTGCGTCACATGCATTTATACCGGGTCTAAATATTCTAACTTGGCTAAAAGTTATTAAACGGCCTTGGTGGTGGATATTGTTACTGATTTTTCCTGGAGTTAATTTTTTGTTGGGAATTGTAATGTGCGTTGAATTAGCCAAGGCATTTGGATATTTAGAATCTAAAGATCAAATATTGGCTGGAGCATTTGGATTTATTTATCTACCAATGTTATCTAAAGACAAAAAGCTAATTTATGTCGGGCCAGAAGATTGGACTAAAAAGAAAAAAACTAAAGTTAGAGAGTGGAGTGAAGCAATCATTTTCGCTGTAATTGCCGCAAGTATTATTCGAACATATTTCCTAGAAGCTTATACAATACCAACGCCTTCTATGGAAAAATCACTTTTGGTAGGTGATTACCTGTTTGTAAGTAAGTTTCATTATGGGCCGAAATCTCCTCAAACGCCTTTGTCGTTTCCATTTGCGCATCATACCATGCCCGGTACTATAAGTATGAAATCGTACCTTGAATGGATTAAACTTCCATTTTTCCGTTTACCCGGTTTTACAGACGTAGAAAGAAATGATGTTGTTGTCTTTAACTATCCTGATGGAGATACGGTTGTTGTTGCTCGTCAAAATGAGAGTTATCAGCAGATAATTAGAGATGAGGCATACTCATATAAATTAAGAGATTTAGATAATCAAATGCCTCTAAAAGAAAATACTGAATATGAGAATCTGGCAAGAAAGAGAATTCTTCAAAATGATGAAATATCAGTTCGCCCAGTTGATAAAAGAGAGAACTATATAAAACGTTGTGTAGGGATAGCTGGTGACAAATTAGAAGTGAAAAATGGAGTTTTATTTATAGATGATAAGCAAGCTGAGATACCAGAGGAATATCAGCTTAATTACCGAGTTAAAAACATACCAAATATTGATGCAGCGGGCTTGAAGGAAAAGTACGATGTAAATTTAGCAGCTTCAAGACAAGCGGCAAGATCTGATAAAAGTTTTGTGTTTCCACTTACCGATGGTAATCTAGAAAAGATTAGAAAAGATAAACCGAATGTTGAATTTGTGCCAGATTTTACTGGTAAAGATGAAATGAAAGGTTACATAACGAATAATCTTCGTAACAGGCCTGATATCATTGAAAAACTGATGGCCACCGGTGCGCAAAATCCAAGATTTTCAAATTTCCCTAATGACGTTAGATATAACTGGACTGAAGATAATTTTGGACCAATTGTAATACCTGCAGAAGGCGCTAAAGTAACACTTACTTTAGATAATTTACCACTATACGAACGTATCATTTTCTTGTATGAAGGAAACGATTTAGAAGTAAAAGACAGTAAAATTTTTATTAATGGAGCAGTAGCCACCTCTTACACTTTTAAGATGAATTACTACTGGTTGATGGGAGATAATAGGCATAATTCAGCCGATTCTCGTTTCTGGGGCTTTGTTCCAGAAGATCACGTGGTTGGAAAAGCGGTTTTTATATGGATGTCCTTAGATCCGGAATTGAGTTGGTCAGACGGTAAACTTAGATTTAGTCGCCTATTCAGTTTTATTGATTAAGACCTTTTTAAACAACTTATAGGTTCAGAAAACCGCTTATCTAGAAATAGATACCGCTAAGCGAAAAGAAAAACGTTTCCAATTAATGGTGCGTAAATTTGCAAGATAAATTGGTAAATAAAATGAAAGTTCCAAGTATACTAATTACTCTCCTTATTTTTGTTAGCTCATTTTCATTTGCTCAAAAACATACATTAAGTGGATATGTAATAGATTCAGAATCTGGCGAATCGTTAATTGGAGTTACTATTTACGTTGAGGAAATGAAGGCCGGAACAGTAACAAATGTTTATGGTTTTTATTCATTAACTGTTCCTGCGGGAACCTATAATATTAAATACAGTTTTATTGGCTTTCAAACTCTAGCAGAACAGATTGAGCTAACACAAAACATTAAAAAAGATGTAGAGCTAGGAACTAACTCAGAAGTTCTTAGAGAGGTCGTTATTGAAGCGGAAGCGGAAGACGATAATGTTCGGTCAACAGAAATGAGTACAGTAAAAATGAACATGTCAGAAATTGAAAAACTGCCTGTTTTATTTGGGGAAGTTGATGTGTTAAAAACGATTACTTTGATGCCAGGTGTTCAATCTGCTGGTGAGGGAAATACTGGGTTTTATGTAAGAGGCGGAGGTCCAGATCAAAATCTTATATTATTAGATGAGGCCCCTGTTTATAATGCTTCACACTTGTTGGGCTTCTTTAGCGTTTTCAATGCGGACGCTGTTAAAGAAATGGAACTTATGAAAGGCGGAATACCTTCAGAATACGGTGGACGTTTATCTTCCGTGTTAGATATTAAGATGAATGAAGGTAACCAGCGAAAAACAACTGTTAAAGGCGGCCTGGGTTTAATTGCTTCGCGATTAACAATAGAGTCTCCGTTTTTTGGTGCAACAAAAGACAAGGCATCTTTTATTGTATCTGGGAGACGAACTTATGCTGATATTTTTTTAAAAGCAGCACCAGACACAAGTTTAAGAGACGCTAAACTTTATTTCTACGACTTAAGTGCAAAGGTTAATTACAAGTTAAATGAT
>JABHTA010000108.1 GCA_018669945.1 Flavobacteriales bacterium | reverse complement strand
TGAGCTTGAAATCGTAGTTTCTTGGTCTTGGACCAAACACTCTACCACCACCTCTAAAAATAGGACTCTTTATACTACCTGCTCTAGCAGTTCCAGTACCTTTTTGTTTCTTAATTTTTCTAGTACTTCCAGTAATCTCACCTCTTTCTTTTGATTTGTGAGTACCTTGACGGTTGGCCGCTCTGTACTGTCTAACGTCTAGGTATATCAAGTGATCGTTTGGCTCAATACCAAAAACCGAATCACTTAACTTAGCTTTCTTGCTAGTTTTTTTTCCTGTTTTATCGTAAACTGCTACTTCCATTATTTCTCAACTATTACACTTGAACCATTTGCTCCTGGAATTGCTCCATTTACAATGATTAAGTTTTTATCAGCAAGTACTTTAATAACTTTCAAGTTTTGAACTTTAACTCGATCTCCACCCATTCTACCTGCCATTTTCATTCCTTTGAAAACTCTAGCCGGAGTAGATGCATTACCAATTGAACCTGGCGCCCTTAATCTATTATGCTGACCATGTGTTGCTTGACCAACGCCACCGAAACCATGTCTTTTTACGACACCTTGAAAACCTTTTCCTTTTGACGTACCAACTACATCAACAAACTCACCTTCTTCAAACATCTCAACAGTAATAGAGTCACCAAGATTCAGTTCTGTTTCGAAGCCCTTTAATTCTAGAACATCAGTTTTTGGAGTTGTTTTTGCTTTTTTGAAATGCCCTTTAAGAGCATTGGAGGTGTTTTTCTCCTTTCCTTCGCCAAATGCAATTTGCACAGCCGAGTAACCATCAACCTCATCGGTTTTTACTTGAGTTACAACACAAGGGCCTGCTTCAATCACTGTACAAGGAAGGTTTTTACCTTCTTCATTGTACATTGTTGTCATCCCTATTTTTTTACCTATTATTCCAGACATCGTTTATCAGGTATTACTATCTAAATCAAACTTTTATTTCTACATCAACACCACTAGGAAGCTCAAGCTTCATTAATGCGTCAACAGTTTTTGATGATGAGCTATATATATCCATCAACCTTTTATAAGCTGAAAGTTGAAATTGCTCTCTCGATTTTTTATTAACATGAGGAGAACGCAACACAGTATATATTCTTTTGTGAGTTGGTAATGGAATTGGTCCATTAACAATAGCACCTGTACTCTTTACAGTTTTAACAATCTTTTCAGCTGATTTATCAACCAAATTGTGATCGTAAGACTTTAATTTTATTCTAATTTTTTGAGCCATCGTTCTATAATTATGCTGTTACTTGACCTTTTGCTGCTGCAATTACCTCAATAGAAATATTCTTAGGGCAATCAGCAAATTTTAAAAATTCCATTGTAGAGGTTGCTCTACCTGAAGACATTGTTCTAAGAGCAGTAACGTATCCAAACATTTCCGATAAAGGAACTTGAGCTTTTACCACTTTAGCACCATTCTTATCATCCATACCGTCAACTTGACCTCTTCTTCTGTTTAAGTCTCCAACTATATCACCCATGTTTTCTTCCGGTGTAACCACTTCCAATTTCATAATTGGTTCCAAGATAACAGGATTAGCTTGTGGTAAAGCTTCTCTATAGGCCATTTTAGCAGCTAACTCAAAAGACAACTGATCAGAATCGACTGCGTGGAAAGAACCATCTTTAAGAGTAACTTTTAGGCTATCAACAGGGAACCCTGCTAATACGCCATTTTTCATCGCTTGAACAAAGCCCTTCTCTACAGAAGGAATAAATTCTTTCGGAATATTACCACCCTTAATTTCGTTAATAAATTCTAAACCTTCTTTTTCGTCTTCTCTTGGTCCAATAGTAATACTGATATCAGCAAATTTACCACGACCACCAGATTGCTTTTTATATACCTCTCTGTGATCAACAGTACCAGAAATTGTTTCTTTGTAGGCAACCTGAGGTGCTCCTTGATTGCAATCAACTTTAAACTCTCTCTTTAAACGATCAAGAATAATATCCAAGTGTAACTCACCCATTCCTGAAACGATTGTTTGACCAGAATCTTCGTCTGTCTTAACTTGAAATGTTGGATCTTCTTCAGCTAATTTTGCTAAAGCCATCCCTAATTTATCAACATCTGCTTGAGTTTTTGGTTCAATGGCAATACCAATTACTGGATCTGGAAAATCCATTGATTCTAAAACAATAGGCGCATCCATAGCACATAAAGTATCACCGGTTTTGATATCCTTAAACCCAGCTAATGCGGCTATATCTCCACATTGAAGTTGAGGTATTTGATTTTGCTTATTCGCATGCATTTGGAATATACGAGAAATTCGTTCTTTGTTTCCTGTACGTGTATTTAAAACGTAAGATCCGGCATCTAGTGAACCCGAATAAGCCCTTGTAAAACACAACCTTCCAACAAAAGGATCTGTTGCAATTTTAAATGCTAAAGCAGCGAATGGCTCATCGATTGATGGCTTTCTGCTGTCTGGTTCATCCGTTTTAGGGTTAATACCTTCAATAGCTTGAGTATCCATTGGTGAAGGCAAAATTTCCATAACCATATCTAACATGGCTTGAACACCTTTGTTTTTAAAGGCAGAACCACACATCATTGGAACAACTTTTCCAGCTATTGTAGCTTCTCTTAAGGCGTCAAGAATTTCTCTTTCTGTAAGTGAATTCTCATCTTCGAAATACTTTTCCATTAAAGTATCATCAAATTCAGCAACAGCTTCTAATAGCTCTTCTCTTAATCTTTTCGCTTCATCAACAATGTTGGCAGGAATTTCAATTTCTTCAAAAGTCATTCCTTGGTCTTCTTCATTCCAAGTTATTCCTTTAAAGTTAATTAAATCAACAACTCCTTTGAATTCATCCTCATCTCCAATATTAATTTGCAAAGGCAATGCATGACTTCCAAGCATTTCTTTTACTTGAGCGCATACTTTCAAAAAGTCTGCCCCCTGGCGATCCATTTTATTAACGAAGCCAATTCTGGGAACGTTATAATTATTCGCTAATCTCCAATTAGTTTCTGATTGAGGCTCAACACCATCAACTGCACTGAATAAAAACACTAAACCATCTAATACACGAAGCGAACGATTTACCTCAACAGTGAAATCAACGTGTCCAGGAGTATCAATAATATTTACATGATACGCTTCACCTCTGTAGTCCCAATTTAGTGTTGTCGCTGCAGAAGTAATTGTAATTCCTCTTTCCTGCTCTTGCGCCATCCAATCCATAGTAGCAGCACCATCATGAACTTCACCAATCTTGTGGCTTACGCCTCCATAATAAAGAATACGTTCAGTAGTAGTCGTTTTACCTGCATCAATGTGAGCAGCTATCCCAATGTTCCTTGTACAATTTAAATCTCTTTTTGCCATCTTCGCCTTAATATCAGTTTAGAATCTAAAGTGTGAGAAAGCTTTATTAGCT
The DNA here is from genome assembly GCA_018669945.1 of Flavobacteriales bacterium. Lineage (GTDB taxonomy): Bacteria > Bacteroidota > Bacteroidia > Flavobacteriales_G > NORP312 > NORP312. Next base: position 13,073 of record JABHTA010000108.1, on the reverse strand, counting down.
TCAGCCATTCTATGCGTGTCCTCTTTCTTTTTGAAGGCCCCTCCTTCTTCTTTGAACGCAGAAATTATCTCGTCAGCAAGTTTTTGCTCCATTCCTTTACCGTTTCTTTTTCTGGCATTAAGAATCATCCATTTAATACCTAGAGCAATTTTTCTACTATCTCTAACCGGTTGTGGAATTTGAAATGTTGCACCACCCACTCTTCGACTTCTTACTTCAACCTGAGGGGTAACATTAGCCAAACCTTTCTTAAAAGCCTCAACTGGATCTACTTCCTCAATTTTTTTATCAACGATTTCCATCGCCCCGTAAAAAATCGAAAATGCTTTTGTCTTTTTACCGTCAACCATCATATTGTTCACAAATCTTGTAATCAACTGATCACCAAACTTAGGATCTGGCAATAAAATTCTATCTTTAGCTCTACTCTTTCTCATCTTCTAAATAGGTTTTATTTTTTTGGAGCTTTCGTTCCGTATTTAGATCTTCTTTGAGTACGTCCATCAACCCCAGCAGTATCTAAAGCTCCGCGAACAACATGATAACGAACACCTGGCAAATCTTTTACTCTCCCGCCTCTTACTAAAACAATAGAGTGTTCTTGTAAATTATGACCTTCCCCACCGATATATGCATTTACTTCGTTGCCATTTGTTAATCTTACCCTTGCAACTTTACGCATTGCAGAGTTTGGCTTTTTAGGTGTAGTTGTGTATACTCTTACACAAACGCCTCTACGCTGTGGGCAAGAGTTTAAAGCAGCAGACTTACTCTTCTTTGTTTGCTTTAATCTACCTTTTCTTACTAACTGTTGAATAGTCGGCATACTTGATTTCTTTACTTTTTCTCTATATATAATTACCCCAAGACGTATTTTGGGGGGTGCAAAGGTACATGAATAATCAAAATATGCAAGTGCTAAAATGAAAAAGTTTAAAAATTCTTTATGTATTGCGATTTACCTGTTGAATTAGTGTATTCCTCCTATTAAGCATCTTGTTTATAATTCTGTAGTTATGTGTAAAACTTTGTATCACAAGCCAATATTTCCTGCCTTACTTTTGAACGCATGAATTATTTAGATGAACTAAACGAAGCTCAGCGCAAGGCAGTTGAGAACATTGACGGACCAAGTATAGTAATTGCTGGTGCGGGTTCTGGGAAAACGAGAGTTCTAACCTTTCGAATTGCGCATATGATACATCGCGATATTGATGCATTTAACATTTTAGCATTAACGTTTACAAATAAAGCAGCGAAGGAAATGAAGGAGCGTATAGCATCGCAAGTTTCCGGAAACCAAGCGCGCAACATTTGGATGGGTACCTTTCACTCTATTTTTGCAAGGATTCTTCGTATAGAAAGTGAAAAATTAGGATACCCCACTAACTTTACTATATATGATTCTCAAGATTCCAAAAATCTAATTAAAGCAATCGTGAAAGAATTAGGTCTTGACGACAAAATATATAAACCTAATATTATTGCTAACCGGATTTCCAATGCCAAAAACAATTTAGTTTCTGCTCAAGCATACATAAATAATACAACGATACAAGCTGATGACAGACAATCGGCTAAACCAAAACTTGGAGAAATTTACGAAACATACTCGAAAAGGTGTTTTAAAGCAGGTGCGATGGACTTTGATGACTTACTATTCAAAACCAATGTGCTACTGAGAGACTTCCCTGATATACTTTTCAAATACCAAGATAAGTTTAGATATATTATGGTAGACGAGTTCCAAGATACAAACTTTTCTCAATACCTTATTGTAAAGACGTTGGCAGCTCGTTTCGAAAACATTTGTGTAGTAGGCGATGATGCACAGAGTATCTATGCTTTCCGTGGGGCAAGTATTCAGAACATTTTGAACTTCAAAAAAGACTACCCAGATGCCAAAACATTTAAGCTTGAGCAAAACTATCGATCAACTGATACAATTGTAAAAGCAGCTAATTCTATCATTGAGAAGAACAAAGATCAAATTCAAAAAGATGTCTGGACTTCCAACAAAACTGGAGCTCCGATTAAAGTACTTCGTTCATTAACCGACAATGAAGAAGGGTTAACAATTGCATCAGATATTTTCACAGAAAAATTAAACAATCAACGTAAAAACTTAGACTTTGCAATCTTATACAGAACCAATGCTCAATCTAGAGCGATGGAGGAGTCTTTACGTAAGAAAGATATACCATATAGAATATATGGAGGGCTTTCATTCTACCAACGTAAAGAGATAAAAGATTTATTAGGATACTATAGATTGATCCTTAATCCGAAAGATGAAGAGGCGCTAAAGCGCATAATAAATTATCCTACAAGGGGCATTGGCAAAACAACTTTAGATAAAGTCATTATTGCAGCCAACACATATAATGTGTCACTATGGGATATCATCACTAAACCAAGCGAATATAATTCAGGGCTGAATCCAGCAGTATTAGGTAAACTTCAGCAATTTGCAACGATGATATCAAGTTTCAAGATGCAATTAAGTGCAAAAAATGCTTACGACTTAGGACAAGAAATTGCTTCCACTGTTGGTATCCTCACAGATTTGTATAACGATAAATCTCCTGAAGGTGTTAGCAGATATGAAAATGTGCAAGAACTCTTGAATGGGCTGAAGGAGTTTGTTGATGAAGATTCTGAAGAACTACCTTCTGAGGAAAGAGTAAATAACTCTAAAACACTTGGGGCATTTATGCAAGACATTGCATTACTTACAGATGCGGATAAAAAAGATGATAATGATAATGACAAGGTAACTTTAATGACCATTCATGCTGCTAAAGGTTTGGAATTTCCTTTTGTATATGTTGTCGGTCTTGAAGAAAACCTATTCCCTTCTCAGCTTTCATTAAATTCAAGGTCAGACCTTGAGGAAGAACGTAGGTTGTTTTATGTTGCGGTTACACGTGGTGAAACTAAAGTCACCTTATCCTACGCAACTAGCCGATACAAGTGGGGCAATCTTACTTATTGCGAGCCTAGCAGGTTTATAGAAGAAATTGATTCGCAATTTTTAGAACTTCCTGCCGGAGGAGAATCTAGAATCACACCAAATGAACCACAAAAATCTTATAATCGACGGGCGAAAAAACAAGCCCCGAAGCAAACAAAAAACTCAACGCCTCAGCAAACAAAAACATTTACAGCTCCGAACCCCAGACAAAACCTGGTGAAGATGAACACTGCCCCTGCGCCATCTAATTCTAATTATGTTGCGCCAAAACTTACAGAAGGTATGAAAGTAGAACATGAACGATTTGGAACAGGCACCGTTAAAATTTTGGAGGGGCCCTATCCAAATCAAAAAGCAACCGTGTCGTTTACTGGTCACGGAGAAAAAAAATTACTGCTTAAATTTGCACGACTAAAAATCCTTAACTAAACTATTGACAAGTAGAATTGTTATAGTTTTATATGGATTTTCGTCATAATCTTATGTTATTTAGTCTACCTTTTTTCATTCTGCTTTTTACTATTGAAAGATATTCAATACATTTGCCACTTATTGCCAAAAATAAAACAATCAGAATTTTAAGTTTTTATGGAGTATAACACGGGGAGAGATCATCTTGCGATTCCGGAGTACGGAAGAAATGTGCAAAAAATGGTTGAATTTGCTTGCGAAATAGCAAATAAAGAAGAGAGAAATAATGTAGCCAAGATAATCATTGGTGTTATGGGACAAATTAATTCTCAAAACAAAAACATTGAAGGCTACGAACAAAAACTTTGGAATCACCTGTTTATAATCTCCGATTTTAAACTTGATGTAGAATCGCCTTACGAAAAACCAACTAGGGAAGCCTTAGCTCAAAAACCTGACCGCATACCTTATCGCAATATTCGTATTAAGTACAAGCATTACGGAGTTGCTATACAAAGTATGGTTGATAAGTGCTCTTCCCTTCCTGATGGAGACGAAAAAACTTCTTTCACTAAAGCTCTAGCAAATCACATGAAAACTAGTTACTTGAGCTGGAATAGGGATTCTGTTAATGACGAAGTAATAACCAATCATATAAATGAACTATCTGATGGTAAACTAAAGTTAGCAGAAGATTTTAAATATATTAGTACAGCAGAAATTCTAGCTAAAAATCCATCAATTTCTTCCAATAAGAAGAAATTTACGGGAAAGAAAAACAACGGGAAAAACAAAAATAGCGGTAGAAATAAAGGACAAAACAGAAAAAGATACTAGTATATGGGTACTTTCAGCATAGAAGGTGGTCATCAACTACATGGAGATTTAACACCGCAAGGTGCTAAAAATGAAGCTCTTCAAATATTATCTGCAGTTCTTCTTACCCCTGAGCAAATTCGCATCAAGAACATTCCAGATATTAGGGATGTCAATAAATTAATTGATTTACTTGAAGCCCTTGGGGTTAAAGTAAAGAAAAACGGTGAAGGAGATTACACTTTCGAAGCGTCCGATGTAAATGTAGAATACCTTTTAACAGACGACTACAAAAAAAGAGGTGGTGGCCTTAGAGGCTCCATTATGTTAGTTGGTCCGTTATTAGCTCGTTTCGGCAAAGGATATATCCCTAAACCAGGCGGTGACAAAATTGGAAGAAGAAGAATAGACACACATTTTATTGGTTTCGAAAAATTAGGTGCCGATTTCTGGTACAACTCTAAAGAATGTTTTTATAAAGCTGAGGCAACAAAACTTAAAGGCTGCTACATGTTGTTAGACGAAGCCTCCGTAACAGGCACTGCTAATATTGTTATGGCCGCTTCAATGGCAGAAGGTATAACCACCATTTACAACGCTGCCTGCGAACCATATCTTCAGCAATTATGTACAATGTTAAACAACATGGGTGCTAAAATTACTGGGCTTGGCTCGAACATGTTAACAATAGAAGGTGTTAATTACCTTGGCGGATGTGACCATAAAGTTCTTCCAGACATGATTGAAATTGGAAGTTTTATTGGTTTAGCGGCTATGACCCAATCTGAAATAACCATCAAAAATGTTGGATATGAGCACCTTGGTCAGATTCCTGTAATTTTTAAACGACTTGGCATAAATCTTGAGAGACAAGGAGACGATATTTTTGTCCCTGCTCAGGACATTTATGAAATTGATACGTTCATTGATGGCTCAATACTTACAATTGCTGATGCACCTTGGCCAGGGTTTACTCCTGACTTGTTGAGCATTATTTTAGTTGTAGCAACCCAAGCTAAAGGAAGTGTATTGATACACCAAAAAATGTTTGAAAGTCGCTTGTTCTTTGTTGATAAATTAATTGACATGGGTGCTCAAATAATTTTATGTGACCCGCATCGTGCAAACGTGATGGGCTTGGCACGAGAATCTAAGCTAAGGGCAATTGAGATGACTTCTCCTGATATACGTGCAGGAGTTTCATTATTAATAGCCGCAATGAGTGCTGAAGGCACAAGCACGATTCATAACATTGAACAGATCGATAGAGGATATCAAAATATAGACACACGCCTAAATGCATTAGGTGCAAAAATTGAAAGAATATAAAACTAATTAAAATGAAAAAAATTATCGGATTTACTTTAGTACTATTTATCGTTGGCTCATTTGCTTTTATTAGCACCAACAAATCTCCTCAAGCCCAAATTGGATTAAATGTTGGACAAAAAGCCCCAGAATTAGCATTCTCGAATCCCTCGGGAAAAACTATTACGCTTTCTTCCTTAAAAGGAAACATGGTTTTAATTGACTACTGGGCGTCCTGGTGTGGACCATGCAGAAGAGAAAATCCAGCTGTTGTAGCTGCTTATAAAAAGTATCAATCGGCAAAATTTAAATCGGCAAAGGGTTTTAAAATCTACAGTGTTTCTCTAGACCAAGACAAAAATCGTTGGATGAACGCAATCAAGCAAGACAAATTAGAATGGACAGAGCACGTTAGTGATTTAAAAGGATGGAAGTCTGCTGCTGCTGCACAGTATAAAGTAAATTCAATACCTGCTAGTTGGCTAATAGATGAGAATGGAATTATCGTAGCGAAAAATTTGAGAGGTGCTGCACTAGATCAAGCTATAGATAAATATGTTAAGTCGTTTAAATAAGCAACCAAAAAAATATTTTTTAAAGGCGAGATATTTCTCGCCTTTTTTATTTCTAAAAATTAATACAACTATCTGCCAAATTGACTTAATATCTTCATTGGCAAACAATTTGAATATACTACCCCGATTCAAAATTTGAACAATGAGCAAGAAAGAAGAACCTGAAGTAAAAGAAAAAATTGCTGACCAAGAAGCTCAGCAAAACGAGTCGACAGAAAACGCAGAAGAAACTACCGAAAACTCTCAAGAGGAGACAGTTGAACAAACTGAAGGGGAGTCTGTAAATGAATTTGAAGAAAAATACACTGAAGTAAACGATAAGTATCTACGTCTATATTCAGAATTTGAGAATTTCCGTAAACGAACCGCAAAAGAAAAACTAGACTTAATAATGAACGCAAGTGAGGGCATGATGTCAGCATTACTGCCAATTTTGGATGATTTAGAAAGAGCTATAAAATCGAATGAAGAATCTACCGATATTGAAGCGGTAAAAGAAGGAATCAATTTGGTATCACAAAAGTTAACAGGAATCCTAGCGTCCAAAGGATTAAAACCAATGGAAGTTGAAGCCGGTGCAGATTTCGATTTAGATATACATGAAGCAATAACAAAAATTCCAGCTCCATCTGATGAGCTAAAAGGCAAAGTTGTAGATGCTGTTGAGAAAGGATATTTTCTTAACGAAAAAGTAATTCGCTATACCAAAGTTGTAATCGGAGAATAATGGCAAAACGAGATTATTACGAAGTACTAGGAGTATCTAGTGGAGCTTCTGAGAGTGAGATTAAAAAATCTTATAGAAAGCTTGCTTTAAAATATCACCCAGACAAAAACCCAGACGATGCTTCAGCAGAAGAGAAATTTAAGGAAGCTGCAGAAGCTTACGATGTATTAAGTTCTTCAGAGAAGAAACAACGATACGATCAGTTTGGCCACGCAGGAATGGGCGGTGCTGCTGGTGGCGGTGGAGGTTTTGGTGGCGGAATGAATATGGACGATATTTTCAGCCAATTTGGAGATATTTTTGGTGGTGGATTTGGTGGTGGAGGCGGTGGCCGAAGAGGGAGACGTGTTAACCGCGGTTCGAATCTTAGAGTTAAAGTAAAACTTACGCTAGAAGACGTTGCCAACGGAGTTCAGAAAAAAATTAAAGTCAACAAATACATTTCGTGTGACCCATGTTCTGGTTCTGGAGCCGAAAATGGCTCTTATAGCAACTGTGGAAGCTGCGGAGGTACCGGTCAAGTGACACGTGTTCAGAATACGATTCTTGGTCAAATGCAAACAGCATCAACTTGCCCAAGTTGTGGCGGTGAGGGTCGATCAATCGACAGCAAGTGTAAAACGTGCTTCGGAGATGGAATTACTAGAAAAGATGAAGTAGTAACAATCGACATACCTGCTGGGGTAGAAGAGGGTATGCAGCTTTCTGTAAGTGGAAAAGGTAATGCTGGGCCGCGAGGCGGTGTTTCAGGCGATATGCTAGTAGTTATTGAAGAAACGCCTCATGATGAGTTAGTTCGAGACGGTCAAAATCTCTACTATGATTTATACATCAATTTTGCCGATGCAACACTTGGTACTACCGTAGAAATACCAACTATTTCTTCTAAAGCCAAAATAAAAATTATTGAGGGAACTCAATCAGGGAAGATTCTTAGACTAAAAGGGAAAGGACTGCCAGGCATTAATTCCTATGGAAATGGCGACCTACTCGTCAACATTAATGTTTGGACTCCACAAGAGCTTACTAAAGAAGAAAAATCTGCGTTAGAAACTTTTAGAGAATCTGAAAATTTTAAACCAAATCCAACAGGTAAGGAAAAAAGTTTCTTTAATAGAGTTAGGGAGTTTTTTGATTAAGTTCTTCGCAGGTGAAGTGGATTAAAATATAGCAATCCCCAGATTGAGTTTCGTCCACTTTTATTATCACTCAAACCTTTCGCAATAGCGGATTTAATATTTTTATAGCTTTGACCAACTAGATGGAATATCTTTTACAAATACAAAATATCGTTAAGAAGTTTGCGAATCATGTTGCGCTCGATGATATTAGTATTAATGTGCCAAATGGGCAAATTTTCGGTTTGCTAGGGCCTAATGGAGCAGGGAAGACAACACTTATAAGAATCATTAATCAAATTACTGGACCTGATTCAGGTACCGTTTTGTTTGATGGTAAGCAGCTGAATCCTAATCACATTTCCGACATTGGCTACCTCCCCGAAGAACGCGGTTTGTACAAAAAAATGAAAGTTGGTGAACAGGCATTATACCTAGCCCAGCTAAAGGGAATGACAAAATCGGAAGCTAAAACCAAACTAGAATATTGGTTTAAGAAATTTGAAATTGAAGGTTGGTGGAATAAAAAAGTAGAAGAGCTTTCTAAAGGAATGCAGCAAAAAATTCAGTTCATCATCACTGTGTTACACGAACCTAAACTTCTGATTTTAGATGAACCATTTAGCGGCTTCGACCCGATTAATACCAATCTCATTAAACAAGAGATTCTTGAATTAAAAGAGAAGGGTGCAACAATAATTTTTTCAACTCACAACATGAGTTCAGTTGAAGAAATTTGTGATTACATTGCTTTGATCAATCAATCGAAAAAAATTCTAGATGGTCCAATAAATGAAGTAAGAGATGCTTACAGTTCAAATCTGTTCGAGGTTCAATTTAAAGGCAATATGATTGCCTTTACCAACGCTTTATGGACCGGTCATGAGCTTATGGAACAAAGGGAAGAAGGAGGAATCAATAAAGTGAAGATTAAACGAATTACAAAGCACACTACTAATGACTTACTTGGTGCAATCATACCCCACGTTGAAGTTATTTCAATTAATGAAATTATTCCTTCTATGAACGATATCTTTATCGATAAAGTAAACGAGATTAATCAACCCGAACCCATTAAAGTAAATGAGTAAAATTGGGCTCATAATACATCGAGAATACTTTACAAGGGTCAAGAAAAAGTCCTTTCTATTGATGACTGTATTCGGGCCCATTTTGATGGCAATCCTTCTACTTGGAGTTTTCTGGCTAGGCATGAAAGAAAGTAACGAACGCTTTGTTTTAGTTATTGACGAAAACCAAGGGGTTCTTGGCGAATTACAAGATTCGGATGGTATAACTTACGACTATCAGGATCTTTCATTTGAAGATGCGCAAAGATTGTTTCTTGCATCAAGTTATACTGACATTTTATATGTGTCGCCAAATATAACTACTGTCGATGCTGCCCGTCTATTATTTAAAAAACAGCCTAGCGCAACTGTTTTGAGCACAATCGAATGGAGGCTAGAAGAAAAGGTAGAGGAGCTTAAGCTCCTACAACGGGACATCAGTAAATCCGATTTTTATAAAATTAAAACTAGTATCTCAATCAAACCCGCCAAATTCACTCAAAAGGGTGAGCAAATGGAAATAATAGAAGAAGCCTCAGCAGTTGGATTTGTTTTTGGATTACTGATTTACATGTTTATTTTCATGTATGGTGTTCAGGTCATGCGGGGAGTAATCGAAGAAAAATCGAACCGCATCGTTGAAGTTATTATTTCATCCGTAAAGCCCTTTGAATTGATGATTGGAAAAATAATTGGTGTTGGTTTAGTGAGTTTTACGCAATTTATTTTATGGGTTTTCTTGACTATTATTCTCTTTTCTGGACTGCAGTATGCTTTATTTAGTGATATGTTCGAAGCAGGCAACGTAATGTCTCAAATGCAAATGACACCTGAAATGATGCAAGATATGGCCCCACATATGGATCTCGCTCAAGAGAGTGGAAACCCTGATAATCTAATTAATAAAATTCCTTGGGGCAACGCTTTAACAATGTTCGCTTTTTACTTCTTGGGAGGTTACTTATTATATAGTGCTCTTTTTGCCGCTGTTGGTGCAGCGGTAGATAGTGAAACAGACACACAACAATTTATGCTTCCTATTACAATGCCACTCATTTTTGCATATATGATTTCAATATTCATAGTGCAAAATCCGGATGGTCCAGCGGCATTTTGGTTTTCGATAATTCCCTTCACATCTCCTATTGTTATGATGGTGAGATTTTTAGCCAGTGGCGAAGGCGGTGTTCCGTTATGGGAAATTGGGCTTTCAATTGCGTTATTGATTGTTGGGTTTATTTTCACAACCTGGTTAGCGGGAAAAATTTATCGTACTGGAATTTTAATGTACGGCAAAAAAGTTTCCTATAAAGAGCTCTGGAAATGGTTATCATATAAAGGATAAATAAAACGGCACAACTTTTGGTTAATTGGACACTTTAAAACAATACTGAGAACCATGACTAAGATTTTAATAATAGATGATGAAAAGCCAATTCGTAATACGTTACGAGAGATCTTAGAGTATGAAAAGTTCCAAGTTGATGACGCTGAAGACGGATTAATAGGAATTAATTTGGCGAAGTCTACTGACTATGATGTTGTGCTATGCGACATAAAAATGCCAAAAATGGATGGCACTGAAGTCCTAGAACAGATTCTTGAAATGAAGCCAAACACGTCTGTTGTAATGATTTCAGGGCATGGAAATATTGAAACTGCTGTTGATGCTCTTAAGAAAGGTGCTTTCGATTACATTGCTAAACCTCTTGACTTAAATCGCTTATTAGTTACTGTTCGCAATGCACTAGACCGAACTACATTGGTTGAAGAAACCAAAGTACTTAAACGCCAAGTGAGTAAAGGAAAAGACGTTGATATGATTGGTGAATCTAAAGAAATCAACAAGATAAAAGAGATGATTCAAAAAGTTGCACCAAGTGATGCTCGAGTACTAATCACTGGTGAAAACGGAACGGGAAAAGAATTGGTTGCTCGTTCACTCCATAAGTTAAGTAATAGAAGCAAAGCACCATTTATTGAAGTTAACTGCGCTGCAATTCCTTCAGAATTAATTGAAAGCGAGCTTTTTGGCCATGAGAAAGGAGCCTTTACTTCGGCAATTAAGCAACGTAAAGGTAAATTTGAACAGGCCGATGGCGGAACTATTTTTCTTGATGAAATTGGTGATATGAGTTCCTCTGCGCAAGCAAAAGTTCTACGTGCGCTGCAAGAAAATAAAATTACAAGAGTTGGCGGAGACAAAGACATTAAAGTTAATGTAAGAATTTTAGCTGCTACAAATAAAGACCTCCGAAAAGAGATTGAAGACGGAAATTTTAGAGAAGATTTATACCACAGGTTGGGCGTAATTTTAATTCATGTTCCTGCACTTAATGATAGGCGCGATGACATTCCTTTGTTGGCAGATCATTTTATAAAAATAGTATGTGCAGATCATGGAGTACCTCAAAAAACATTCGCCAATAATGCAATAAAATCATTGCAAGAGCTTAACTGGACTGGAAACATAAGAGAGTTTAGAAATGTAATCGAGCGATTGGTAATACTTTGCGATGCAGAGATAAGTAAAGCTGATATTGAATTGTACTGTAAAAAATAAAACTATTATGAGACCATTATTTATTTCACTATTACTAATAATTGGGTTTAACACCGCTATTTTTGCTCAATTAAATGAAAAATTACTGCTTAATAAATGGGTAGATTCAAGAGAAGAATTGACCGAAATAAAAGGTCAGAAAGTTTTTCGACTTTCCGATTATAAAGACTTTCCTCCAAGTAGATTTAGACAAGTGTTCGAGTTTAAAAAAGATGGAATCTGTTCGTTTCTATTCCTTAGTCCAACTGATGGGCATTACATGAAGGCTGGGGCATGGACTTATGACACTTCTACAAGTCTAATAACTATTACAGACGAGGATGGAAAAGAAGTCTACTCCATTGAAGTTATCGAGTTAAACAAAGATAAATTCGTACTAGTTTTGCATTAGAACGAGTAAACCGCTCCAATATTTAAGCCTGCGTTCCAATATTTTTGAGTAACGTCTTCAGATTTAATGACATTTGATAAATTTAATCTATAAAAAGGCTCACAGCTAAAAGCTATAGACTCATTTATAGCATACTTCATACCTATTCTTAGCAAATAATTAATCATTAACTGATTGACTTGAGATTCATTCACCAACTGCGGTGCAGAGTAATCTTGCGTATGGTAAGTTGCATTATGTCTCGTTAACATACCAACACCTATTCCTGTTTTACACGAGATCGATAATCTATTAATAGGGAATTCATAACCTAATAAAATTGGAACCTCAACATAAGAAAATCGAGTCGTTGTTTTTTGTTGCGTATTATTTGCATCGGCCACCAAAACGAGTGAAGAATCTACCACTAAAGTAGCTGTTGAATCGAATTGAACAACGTAAATAGAATCGACTAAATCGAATTGTTGTGTCCCTATGTTGTTAATTTCGTATGATTGATAATTAACTGTATCTGTTACATAAGAGCCAATCGTTTCATCATAATAAGATAAAACAGTATCGGTATCTATCGTGTAATTATCATCTGTTATTATTGTAAAAGGTGTCGTATTCAGCTGCCAAAAGCTATTATCAGTAACTTCATAATCAATCCACTGCGTGACTACCCAATTTTCGTAATCATTAGAGTAATTAGTTACCTCTCCTTGTTGATGGTTATTAAGCCCTGTGCTCAATAACAATTTACCGAATTTAATATTTAAGTCGATATTTGAATTGAACGAAATTCTGTCAATTTCTTCACCTTGTCTCCTTGTTATGTAATCGGCATTAGTAGCTGAAGATAAGTATTTACCTACAAACATTGGCCCGGAATATAAACCTACTTCTAACTGGAATTTTGATTTTCCGCCATCTATAAAATCTTCTACAGGATTTAGCACATCTATTTGGTTTTCGACCAATGATATTCCTAATAAATCCATCAGTTCCAGCTTATCAAATACCTCTGAATTAGTATTCTCAATAGCAGAATAAGAATTGTCAATTAACTTGTTACTATTCTGATTAACTCCAGCTGGCTCGTTCGAGTTATCTGTTTTTTCGGCAACATCTTCCGCTT
>JABHTA010000069.1 GCA_018669945.1 Flavobacteriales bacterium | reverse complement strand
TATGACCATGATTGGAATAATATCACTCGCAGGAATTGTCGTAAACAATGCGATTGTTCTAATCGATTACACGATGTTGTTGATGAAACGAAAGGCGAATGAGCTGAATTTAACCGATGGGGCCAAGCTTACAATGGATCAGGTAATAGAAACTATTGTGGAAGGAGGAAAAACTAGATTAAGACCGGTGTTGTTAACTGCAATTACAACAGTACTGGGGTTGTTGCCAATGGCAGTAGGGTTGAACATTAATTTCTTTACATTATTCTCAGAGTTAGATGCTCACATGTACATCGGTGGAGACAACGTTGTTTTTTGGGGGCCAATGTCCTGGACAATTATATTTGGATTAACCTTCGCAACCTTTTTAACACTGGTAATAATTCCTGTGATGGTATTAATTGCGACTAAGATTAAGTACGCTGTTTTTAAGACTGTGAAATATTAATCATAATTATTGACATAAGTAATTGATAACCTAGAACAATTCTTTACTTTGTATTAATTGTCAAGGGGTGCTAAGTAAAATTTCAATAGTTGCTATTTGTCTTTTCTCAGGAATCATTTTCCCGAATAATTTATTTGATGAAGGAATAGCTCATTATAAAATTCGACATGAAGAACATGTTGGCTATATTGCTAAGTCAAAACAAATTTCTTTGGCGCTTGAGAAATTTCTTGCTGCTTATGCCGAAAATCCAACTGCTAAAACGGCTGAATATGTATTAAGAAGCTACTATTTCAAAGGTAATTTTTCAATGACTGATGAAAAGAAGCAGATTAAACTTTTTGAAGAAGGAAAGAACTTTGGACTGAAAGCGATCGAAAAATTTCCCAACTCCGCAGAAGTGCTTTATTACCATGCAATTACATACGGCAAATGGGGGGAAGAGATCGGCTTGTGGACGGGCATGAAGGATAACGCAGCCGACAAACTCAAAAGCTATTTCGAAAAGGTTATTGAACTTAACCCATTGGCAATTGATGCTGGAGGGCATAGAATTCTAGCATTAGTTCATCATCAAATACCCTACGTTCCCTTTATTATTTCGTGGCCTTCAGCAACAGCAGCTGACCTTAACTTCAAAAAAGCGTTAGAATACTTTCCAGAGAATCCATCCAATAATTTTATGTATGCCGATTTTTTAGAGAATGAAGGTAGGGATCAAGAAGCGTTGCCTTTTTTAAAGAAAGTAATTGCAATGGAGCCTCGGTCAACCTTTGTAGTTGAGGATACGTGGGCGAAAATAAAGTCGCAAGAGCTGCTCGACAAAATCAACGACTAGTTTTATCTCCTTGTACAATCCACGTATGTCTGTTTAAAACATCTAGTTGCTTCATTCCTTTGGTTGTCCTATCACAGTACATTTGATAGATAGAATAAATCTAACCAAATGGCAGAAGAACCAAATGAGATAGAGTTAAATATTGATTCTCAAGAAGAGGAGGTTAATCCAGAGAAGGATTTAAAGTCTAATTTTCTGAATTTTCATAAAAGCCTATGGAACTTTGTAAAGGAGACGTCCAACATTAGTGATGGCACAGATTATATTGGAACAACTGAAGGGATAAAAAAGGACATAGAATTTAAAGGTCATGGTGTTTGGATTTTGGTTATTTCCATATTTATTGCATCCATAGGCTTGAATGTTAACTCAACGGCAGTTGTTATTGGAGCGATGCTTATCTCTCCTTTAATGGGTCCAATAATGGGAATAGGATTGTCTCTCGGAACCAACGACTGGCCTACATTAATTAAGTCTATTAAGAGCTTTGGAACAATGACTTTAATAGCAATGATTTCAAGTGCGCTGTACTTTTATATTACACCTTTAAACGAAATACAGTCTGAGCTTATCGCTAGAACAAAACCTACTCCGTTAGATGTTTTTATCGCATTTTTTGGCGGGTTGGCTGGAATTATTGCTGGTTCTAGAAAAGAAAAAAGTAATGTTATACCAGGGGTTGCAATTGCTACCGCCTTAATGCCACCTCTTTGCACTGCTGGATACGGATTAGCAAATGGAAATTGGGAATTTTTCTTTGGTGCATTTTACTTATACTTTCTAAATTCATTATTCATAATGATTTCAACAGTATTGGTTGTTCGGTTTTTACGATTCCCGATTATACATTTTGTGGATAAGGTCACTGAAAAAAAGGTTAAACGATATATGGTTGTTTTTCTACTTGTGGTCATTATTCCCAGTGGAATTATTTTTTGGGGGGTAATTAAAGAATCTGTTTTT
>JABHTA010000235.1 GCA_018669945.1 Flavobacteriales bacterium | reverse complement strand
TGCTACATTTACTTTTTGATAAATGTGACCTTTTGATTAATCTGTTCTGTACATCATTACTACTTAGTTTCCTTCTTTTAGGCTTTAATGCACAAGCACAGAAAGACACAACAGAAGCGAATAGACTGCATCAACTGGGGTGGTCTTTTCGAAACAGTAACCCAGACAGCCTACTTTATTACGGAGAAAAAGAACTTCAACTAGCACAAACTATTAACTACGATTTAGGTATTGCGAACGCAAACACTCTAATTGCCATTTTCTATCAGTACGAAACAAACTACCCCAAATCAATTGACTATTACAACCAAGCACTATCATTTTTTGAAAAAATAAATTCTGGGCCGCAAATTGCAACAGCGCTAACAAATATTGGTAACATCTATTATAGGCAATCGGAATACACCAAAGCACTCCAATTTTTCAACCAAGCACTTGACATAAGAATTGAACAAAATGATTCACTAGGGATCGCATGTAATAATGCACAGTTGGGATTGGTACATACCGAATTAGGAAACTACGATAAAGGTTTAGAATTCTTGTACAGCGCTTTAAATGTCTACCAACGAAATTCAGATAAAATTGGAATTGCTCAAAGCCATAATAACCTTGCTATTAACTACTTTGAACAAGAAAATTTAGAAGAAGCTCTTGTCCATTATAACGAATCATTAATCTTATTCGAAGAGCTCCAAAATTATAGAGGTATAGCTGAAGTAACTAATAACGTTGGTGAAGTTTATCTTAAAAAAGGTAACACAAAAATGGCTATGGAGCGTTTCCAAAAATCAATAGAATTATATGAGAATATAGGGCATAAAAAAGGAATTGTAATCATTTTCAAAAACATGGCGTGGGTAAATTACTATGATGGTGAGTTATTTAAAGCTAGAAGAAACTGCTTACACGCGCTCAGGGAAAACATATCAATGGGCGATCAAGAAGGTGAAGCAGAGGTATTATTGCTCATGGGTTCTATTGAACTAAAAGATCAAAAACCGGAATCGGCTATTGATTACCTCACTGAAGCATTTTTTATAGCCCAAAAAATTAACTCCAAAAAGTTCATTAAAGACGGATCTGAAGCATTATACAAAACATACACAGAATTAAAAGATTATAAAAATGCCAACCGCTATCTTTTGTACTATAGTTCAATTAAAGATAGCCTAGTTAGTATCGAAAAAATTAGAGCCATAGCTAGACAAAATGCCAATTACACATTAGCGAAACGAAAAAGTGACCTTGACCACAAAACCCAAGAAATTGAACTATTACACCAAGCACAATCGCTTCAAAAACAAAAAAGTATTGCCCTTAGCTCTCTAGCCATGCTTATAATTCTTCTTGGTGTTATTGTCTGGTTTCGTATGCGCTATACGCTAAGAAAAGAACAAGAAATTGTACTTAAAGATAAACAAATTGCCGAGTCACAAAAAGCGCTAATTGAAGCAGAGCTAAAAAACACTCAATTTGCTAAAGAAGAGCTAAAAAACAGACTTGACTTTAAAAATAATGAGATTCAAAATTTTGCGCTTCACATAGTTGAGAAAAATGAATTTATTAGTGAAATTAGTTCTCAGATAGAGCTACTAAAAAACGAATTAAAGGACCCCATAATTAAAGAGAAGGTACGCGATTTAAGCTCAAAAGTTAAGTACTCACTTAGTGTTGATCGAGAGCGTCAGAAATTTCAAAAACACATTAAACAACTGAATTCTGAATTCTTTCTGCGGTTAGAACAATTATTTCCGAGTATTACTGAAAGTGAAAAAAAACTTACCGCTCTACTTCGATTAAACTTAACATCTAAAGAAATCGCTTCCATTCTTAACATTTCTGCTAAAAGTGTAGACATGAATAGATACAGATTAAGAAAGAAGTTTGAGATAACAAAAGATTCGTCTCTAACTAATTTTATCAGTAAAATATAGCCTTTTAAATTTATTGTAGATACAATGTAGATGTGTTGTAGAGATGTCTTGCGCTGGGGCAACGTTATAAATCACCAAATTTGCAGGGCAAAACGACAACACATGACTATACATTTTCACATTTTCTTTATTGTATTTAATCTTCTGCTATACACATCAGCGGTGGCACAAATAACTGAGACAGATCCTCGCCACGAAAATCATTACAAATACGTTGCTCCAATTGTTACTGATGAAATAAAAGTTGAGATTACTAATATGCATTCGCAAATGAACTTTTCTCAAATAAAGCTTCGAATAACAAATAAAACCAACGATTTCATGGCGCTCAAGAGTGATGAAATTGTGTTCCTTATTAATGGGATCGACTACAGGCCGCAAGGCAAAGTTTATATGATTGGCCCCAGAGACTATATAACACGAACTATTAGAGTGGATGGTGACAATAGATTCCACGTTGGAAGCTATAGTGTTTCCTTCGGTGGTTTCTATAAAATACCAACCGATGGCAAAACTAAACTAGCTGAAAATTTTACGCTTCCCAATAGCACAAACAACTTTGAATTTGAAGCATTTCAGTGCAAAGTTGCCGGAAGAATTGTACAAAACACACAAATAACAGAACTTCCTCTACGCTGTACTTATACAGGAAATAAAGTTGGACTTATTGAAGCTTCAAGAATCTCTGTTAAATTAGAAGACGGTCAAGAATTTGCAAACATAAATACAGGGTCGAAGATTAAGAATTTAGTAACAACAGGCTCCACAGATGTTCTCTTTCCTGGTGAACAAACCAAAATTACCTCTGTTTTTAGAATTCCTGCTAAGACTGCAGATATGCAGTTCAGTGTTCTTAGCGTAAATTTTAACGACACGTTTTCAGAAACTGAATTAATTCCTGTCCTAATTAAGGGTCAACGTTTTGTATTAGATGAATCAAAAACAGCATTAAAAAACAAATAACCTAAACAACTAAAATTGTCAAATCATGAAAAAACTATTCTTAACATTTTCAATTGCACTATCAGCACTTACTCTTAGCGCACAAAAATCACCTGGATACGAAATCTATTACAAAACAGTAAAAACTGTATCAACTGATGATATAAATATCGAAATAATAGGCAACCACTGTCAAGCAGAATTCTGCCGTTTTAAGATCAAGATAACAAATAATACAAAAGACTATGTCATTCTAAAAACAGAAGAACTAAAGTTTGTTTTAGAACATGGCACATATAATCCTAGTGCAAAAAATATTGTAATCGACCCTTATAAATCGGTGAATAAAACGATAAGCGTATCGGGAGACAATCGATTCCAAGTAGATAGCTATACTTTAAATCTAAACGGGTTTTATAAAGTTTCTGTAAACGGTACTTTAGCCAAAATGGAAAGCTTTAAATTACCTGCTCAAAAAAACGAATTAGAAGCAGGAAACTTTAAGTGTAAAATTAACGGGCAAATTATCAAAGAGACAAAAGTTACAGAGGTGCCGTTTATTTGCTCATACAGCGGAAACGATGTTGCAATAATCGATCAATCACAATTAGTTATTAAACTTGAGACTGGTCAAGAATATGCGACTACCAGTAGAGGGCCTAAAATTCAACTGGCTGGCAACGATAACATTTTATTTCCTGGCGAAGACAAAAAAATAAAAGCAGTTTTTAAAGTTCCAGCGAAAATTACCGATATGCAATTCGCAAATATGGAAATTGACTGGAAAAACACATTTACTGAGTCTAAATTGGTGCCTATTGCGCTTCCTGCACAAAACTTCGAAATTGACCCAGGCATGACAGAGGGAAAGAACTAATATTTCTTCAAACAAACAAAAACGGAGCTCACAGTTGTGAGCCCCGTTTTTCATCTATTATCTTTTCAATTAGTGGCTATGGCCCGCGTGATCATGACCTTCGTGGCTTTGACCTTCTTCTCCTTTGGCTGAATGGCATGCCTCAGAACATTCGTGTCCTTTTTCCCCGCATCTAGCACCAGTGCATTCCTCCGCACATTTATCATCACAAACATGATCTATCATTTCAGCATGGCAAGCTTCAGAACATTCGTGTCCTTTCTCCCCACAACGAGGTCCGGTACACTCTTCTGAACACTTTTCATCACAAACATGGTCTTGAGCTTCGCTCATGTTTTCCATCTCATTTAACATTGCATCTGCCTCTGCATCTGCTGTTGCTTCAGCTTCAACTTCTTGTGTCGCTTTTTCTTCATCGCTTTTTCCACCGCCACATGCAACTATACTTACCGTTGCAGCAATAAAAAATAAATACACTAACTTTTTCATCTTTTGTTGTTTTAAATTGATTTTTAATTGTCCCAAATATATATAATAAAACTTAAGGGGATTTTTACTCGATTACCGATAGATTACTATCTTTGAAAGTTAAATTTTGTACAACTCAAAAAAACAATAATAATGGCATTTACACTACCAGATTTATCATACGCTCATGATGCTCTTGAGCCATATATTGATACTAAAACAATGGAAATACACCATGGAAAACACCATGCTGGATATACCAACAATTTAAACAACGCAATTGCGGGAACTGACCTTGAAGGAAAATCAATAGAAGATATTATAACCGGAATGGACATGAATAATGGAGCTGTTCGTAATAACGGTGGAGGTTTCTTCAACCATTCTTTATTTTGGAGTGTTATGTCTCCAAACGGTGGTGGTCAACCTTCGGGAGAATTAGCAGATGCTATAAATACTGCTTATGGTGACTTCGATACATTTAAAGATACTTTCTCAAAAGCTGCTGCAACAAGATTTGGTTCTGGTTGGGCTTGGCTTTGTGTGCACAGTGGCGGAAAAGTTGAAGTTTGTTCTTCTCCTAACCAAGATAATCCTATGATGCCTGGTATAGGTTGTGGTGGGAGGCCAATTTTAGGCTTAGATGTTTGGGAGCATGCTTATTATTTAAACTACCAAAACAGGAGACCCGATTACGTTTCGGCATTTTTTAATGTGATTAACTGGGACGAAGTTTCTAGAAGGTTTAATGAAAGCAAATAAGCTCTTAATAGCTTTAAGTACATTACTTATTTCATATAGTGCAGCAGGCGAAGTTCATATTGAACCGCCTGCTGTTTTTTTTTCAGATAGTGCGGAAACAGTCTCATCATCCTTTGACAAAAAAACAATACGAAGAAAAAAAACAATTGCAATTGGATTGGCGATTACATTGGGCCCTTTCGGAGTCCATCGTTTATATCTTGGCACCGATTATAAAGTTCCTGTAATATACTCCGTTACGCTTGGTGCTTTTGGAATACTGCCACTAACAGATATAATAGCCATTCTAGCATCAAAAAACATAGAACAATACCTCAACAATCAGCAGATTATAATGTGGATAAGGTAAATCTATTTTTAATTTCTCAGCACATTACGTGGCTATGGCTTATCGATAAGGCTAGACCAAGTTGTGTAATTTGGTTTAGGTAATGTTACCATTTATTTATTTCAATAATTATTGCAATTAATCCAATTGCCATGCATAAAGGAGAGAATAATTTTGAATCCATTTTTCCGAATTTAGAGGTTTTAATTTTTTTAAAAAATCCAATATATTTAAAATCACCAATTGATCGTAAAATAAAAATCAATGAAATTATCCATCCAACATAAATTGAAATCCAATTAGGGAATTCAATTGAAATCAAATCACTTATTAAAAAGTAATATGTTGCAAAAACTAATAGTCCAATTGCAACAAATGAACTTTCAATTTTTTTTGGATTAAATAGTTTGTTTCCTTCAAAATTTGTAGGTATTGAATTTTCAAATCCCCAACTTCCACCAAATACCCAATTCCAATGTATTCCAGATAGAATACTGAAAATAGTGATTTCTAAAATTATTAATGTAAATATCATTTTTCTAATTAATGGTAACAATTCAATACTAGCCAGAAGGCGCTCGCTCATGCATTAGGGTGATTTCAAAATTAATCTTATCATTTTTATGTGCTAACCTATTGCAAAACAAGATGCTTCGTTACTCTACAGTAACCGACTTCGCTAAGTTTCTTGGTTGGTCAACATTACAGCCTCTCATTACCGCAATGTGATATGATAATAACTGTAATGGTATTGTCGCTAACAAAGGCACTAATAAATCATTTGTTGCTGGGATTTCGATAGTATAGTCCGCAATTTCTTTTACCTGCGTGTCCCCTTCCGTAACCACAGCAATAACAATTCCTTTTCTAGCTTTTGCCTCTTGTATGTTGCTTACCACTTTTTCGTAAGAAGCGTCTTTGGTTGCGATTACGACCATAGGCATTTCTTCGTCAATTAATGCAATGGGGCCGTGTTTCATCTCTGCGGCAGGATATCCTTCTGCATGTATATATGAAATTTCTTTCAATTTAAGTGCACCCTCTAATGCTACAGGAAAATTTACTCCTCTTCCTAAATACAAAAAATTGCGCGCGTCTTTAAACTGGTCTGCTATGTACTTAACTTGGTCGTTGCAAGTTTCCAGAAGTTGCTCCACTTGATTTGGTATCGAATCTAAAGCAGAAATAATTAACCTAAAGCTAGACTCCAGAATTGTGCCTTTTTTCCGGCCTATCTTAATCGCCATCAAAGTAAGTAAGGTAACTTGAGCCGTAAAAGCTTTAGTCGATGCTACTCCAATTTCTGGTCCTGCATGCGTGTAAGAACCTGCATCGGTTAGTCTAGAAATAGTAGATCCAACAACATTGCAAATTCCTAAAATTGTTGCTCCTTTACTTTTTGCTAACTCTAATGCCGCCAATGTGTCTGCTGTTTCGCCTGATTGAGAAATCGCCAAAACAATATCATTCTCATTTACAATCGGATTTCTATATCTAAATTCCGAAGCATATTCAACCTCAACTGGTATTCTCGCCAATTCTTCGAAAAGATACTCGCCAACAAGTCCTGCGTGCCATGATGTGCCACAAGCAACTATGATTAGCCGCTGTGCATTGGTGAATTTTTGCTCGTAGTCCTTTATTCCGCCCAGGGTTACAGCACCTTTTTTTACGTCTAAACGGCCACGAAGACTATCGTTTATGGAACGTGGTTGCTCGTATATTTCTTTCAACATAAAGTGGTCATAACCACCTTTTTCAAGCTCTTCAAGTTGTAAGTCCAACTCTTGAACGTATGGTGTTTGCTGAACATCTTCTATGTTAACAATCTTAAGGTCCTTTCCTTTTTTTAGAATAACGATTTGACCATCCTCAAGATAAACAACGTTTTTAGTGTATTCCACAATTGGTGTTGCGTCTGACGCTATGAAAAACTCTCCTTTGCCCACGCCAACAACTAAAGGACTGCTCTTTTTTGCTGCAATTAATATATTAGGATTTGATTTGTCAATAATAGTAATAGCATAAGCGCCTACAACTTTTTTAAGCGCAATTCTCACTGCCTCTCCTAATTTTATATTAGCACTTTTTTGAATGTCTTCAATTAAATTGATGAAAACCTCCGTGTCTGTATCGCTTTTGAAGATATAACCTCTAGAAATCAGCTGCCTTTTTATCACATCATAATTCTCGATTATCCCATTATGAATCATAACTAAATTCTCTGATTGAGAAAAGTGAGGATGCGCATTAACATCATTTGGCTCACCGTGGGTTGCCCAACGTGTATGACCTATGCCTACACCGCCTATTGTGTTAGAATTACCAACGTGATTTTCTAAATCAACCACCTTTCCTTTACACTTATATAAGTCGATTGATTTATTGTTGTGAATTGCCACACCTGAACTATCATAACCCCTGTACTCGAGTCTTTTCAGTCCTTTAATTAAAATAGGGTACGCTTCTCTCTCCCCTAAGTATCCAACTATTCCACACATAAATATCTTTTAAATAGGCGTGTAAGATACAATTAATTTTACCTCCCCAATTCCTACATCAGTTCCTTTTAATATAGTTCTTGCAGATTGTATTCCTGCGCTAGAATTCATAAGTCGGTATCCGAAATTATAGTCATTACCATCAACAAACTCGTTTACTATGTATTGCACATCTCTGTTAATTAAAAACCTATACTCATTTTCTGTATTCAAATCTCCACCTGCATTTAACTGGCTGTCTGTTTCGTCTACTGTAAATGTATAATTCCCTGTTGCGGTCTTAACGGCTAAAAAATATTCAGGCTCAGCAATATAATCATCAGTAGTACCATCTTCGATTGTAAAAATAAGTTCAGCTTTATTAATACTCACAGGTCCGTTGCTAACTATTCCTGCTAAGTAAGGTGTTTTAAAATCAATTGCGACCCCAGACATGCCTTGCATATATAAAGATGTTTTACCCACTGATGAATCATTTAGTGCCAGCTCAACATCTGAACCGCTATAGTCATGCACAAAGTGATTAACTTTGGTGAGTCCATCAGAAAAAACAAAATCGTATGAAGACTTTATTGTATCATTACTATAATACACGGTAACTTTAGAAAATGCATTAGCTAAATCAAATGACCAAATTGCCCCATCACCTTGTGTTTGTGCGTTGATAAAAACTTCTGCAATAGAAACATTAATTCCCTTGAATAATTCAACAAACTCTTCCCTCTCAGTCGAAATATTAGCTTGTTCAATTAATCTTTTTCCAAACTCGGCATCTAATTTTAGCTTTAACTGGTCTGGTTCTTCCCCTGTTAAAATATTCTTATTTGTATAGTTGGGTAAATAAACTGTTTTTGATAAAATATTGTTTGGGTCTTTCGAAAAAACTCGGTTAGAAAAATATAAACTGTCTTTGTATATGTCTTCCGATAATTCATTTACTGTAAACTGATGCAAGCTTTGCTCTCCATAATAACCCAAATAAACAATAGACAAATTAACCGAATCAACCACTAGTGTGCTTATTTCTCCAAAGTTCACCGTTGCTGTTGATGGCTGAAATTGGGCAGAGAAAGAAGCCGAAGTCCTTCCAAACACAGGGTCAAAATAACTTCCTAGTAAAGAAAAAGGCAAGTCGTCTGATAAAACCGAGTCAACTAGAACGGTAGCTGCATTAATTGTGAATGTGTCAGTTGTAATTAGACCAAGCCTGTCTTCCTCTGGATAAAGACCAAGCCCAAGAGTGTCCACGTTCTTTTTACACCCAATAAATGCTAAGCATAAAAAAAGAGCGGCTCCATATAAATGAAACCGCTTTTCTATATTTGAAATAAGTGTTATTTCTCGCATTCTATTATTCAACAAGCACTTCTTCCGTTTCCAAAATTGCATCATAAAATTGAGAATATTGTTCAATATATGACTCTTCTAATTGACACTCTAATAACGGCTTTTCTAAAGAAGTAATATACGAATTAAGCTCAGCATTTATGGTTTCTTCACCCATAATAATTCCGTCAGCGTATTGAGCACCTAATTTTTGCAAATTATTATATGTTGGTGTTTCTACAGCGCTTAAATCTTCCATTGTAACCCCGTCAAAAAGAGATTTCCTCGCAAAGTCCTTATTTAAACTTCCATTTGTTTCATCATTGTATAAAGAGTACACGACTTTCGTGTCTGCATATATCGGGTCGGTATCGAAAGACTTTTTAAGATACATCGGCACTAACCCAGTCATCCATCCATGACAATGAATAATATCCGGCGCCCAGCCAAGTTTTCTTACAGTTTCTATAACCCCTCTGCAGAAAAATATAGCTCTTTCATCGTTATCTTTAAACTGTTTACCGTCGGCATCAGTAAAAACAGCCTTTCTTTTAAAATATTCTTCGTTATCAATGAAATAAACTTGCATTCTAGCCGGTTGTATTGAAGCCACTTTAATTATTAAAGGGTGATCTGCGTCATCAATAATAAGGTTCATTCCTGACAACCTAATTACCTCATGCAGTTGATGTCTTCTTTCGTTGATGCAACCATACTTAGGCATAAAAGTTCTGATTTCTTTTCCCTCTTCTTGAATGCCTTGCGGAAGGAACCTTCCAATTTTAGATAAAGGCGTTTCTGGTAGGTGCGGTGTAATCTCCTGCGTAATATATAGTACTCTTGTTTTTTTCATGCGTTTCTTGGTTTAAAAATCGTACTGCAAAATTAAACATTTTTTTACCTAAAATACAAGTTTTCTAGTAGATTTGTTAGCCTTTTGCTGCGATTTTATGAATGTTTTCACATCTAAAACTGAATTAACCAAATTTCTTGAACAAGAACGAATTAAAGATAAAAATATTGGTTTTGTTCCAACCATGGGAGCTCTGCATCAAGGTCACCTTTCTCTAATTCAAGAATCGAGAAAAAGAACCAACTTAACGGTCTGTTCTATATACGTTAACCCAACTCAATTTAATGTAAAAAGTGACCTGGAGAATTACCCCCGAAACACAGAAAAAGATATTGAATTGCTTGTGTCAGAAAACTGTGACGTTTGTTTTTTACCTAACACGAATGACGTATACCCTAATGGGGTCTCCAAACTTCTTGAGATAAATTTAAGTGGGCTCGACAAAAGAATGGAAGGGGAGCGCCGGTCTGGTCATTTTGACGGAGTTGTAACTGTGGTTAATAATCTGTTTGAAATTATTAATCCTGACATCGCTTTTTTTGGAGAAAAAGATTTTCAACAATTGGCGGTGATTCGGAAAATGACTCAAGTTCTTAATATGAATGTTGAGATAGTAGGCTGCCCAATTATTAGAGAACCGGATGGCCTCGCAATGAGTTCTCGCAACGAAAGGTTAACTCGCCATGAAAGACTTGCTGCGACATTCATTTATAACACTCTTTTAGCCACCAAAAACCTTAACGGTAGTATTCAAGAAAAGAAAGATTTCGTTATAAAACAATTCGAAAATCACGCGTTGTTTAAGCTCGACTATTTTGATATTACCTCGGAAAAAAATCTTACGGCTTGTATAGAAGAGCCTTCAAAGCTAACAAGAGCTTTTATTGCCGCATTTATAGGTAAAGTCAGATTGATAGACAATATTGCACTAAATAATTAGTTTTGCACAAGAACTAATAAGTGTCGAATTGAACTTTAATAAAATAGCATCATCAAGTCTAAAAGTAGGCGTCTCACTTTCTCTTGGGTTGTTCTTTATATGGATCGTTTGGAGAACCCTTACTCCTTCAGACGTTGATAGTATCTTAAACTCATTTTCTACGGCTAACTATTGGTGGATTGCACTATCTGTCGTTTTCGGGATTAGTAGTCATATGAGTCGTGCTCATCGTTGGAAATATACCTTAGAGCCTCTTGGTTATAAGCCAAGCTTTTGGAATAGCTTGTTTGCTGTAATGATCGGTTACCTGCTAAATCTTGCTTTCCCTCGACTCGGCGAAGTGACTCGTTGTGGAGTTATGAGTCGTTATGAAAACATTCCTATCAATAAACTTTTCGGTACTGTCATCGCTGAAAGAGTCGCAGACTTAATTATCATGATTGTTATGACCTCTGCTATAATTTTTCTTCAACTAGATGTCTTAAACGACATGTTATCCGACATGATTGGGCCGACATGGGACAGTATTTCTTTTGCTACAATGGCTCTTTATTGCATTGCTTTATTTGCTATAGGCGGAATCTCGATCTATTTTTTATTCAAATTTGCAGAAAAAAGTGCGTTTATGGCAAAAATTAAGGACTTCATCGTTGGGGTTTTTGACGGGGCAAAAAGCATATTAACTATGAAGCAGAAATGGGGGTTTCTCTTCCACACTGCATTTATATGGGTGATGTATGTTTTGATGTTTTATGTTTCAATGAAGAGCTTACCCGAAACGTCAAATGTCCCATTCTTAGGAATGTTAGCCGCGTTCGTTATGGGTGGATTAAGTATAGTATTTGTTCAAGGGGGGCTTGGTGTATACCCGGCAGCCATAATGGCTGTTTTAATGCTATATGGAGTCGAGCGAGCCGATGGTCTTGCGCTAGGTTGGATAATGTGGACGGGGCAAACCATTTTATTAATCTTCGTCGGATTTCTTTGCATGGCAATACTGCCCTTATATAATAAAAAAAGGAGACATGAATCACCTGAGCCAAATTCGTAATAAACTTATTGGCTCTTACAAAATTGTTGCTCTTACAAAAGAGTGGAAAAAAGATGGTGAAACAATCGTTTTTACCAATGGCTGTTTCGATTTACTCCATCTTGGGCATATAGAATACCTAGCCCGAGCAGCAAGTTTGGGCTCTAAATTTATTATTGGACTAAATTCCGATCAATCTGTAAAAACACTCGGAAAAGGAGGGTTGAGACCAATAAAAGATCAAAAAACCAGAGCAACAATCTTGGCCGCTTTGGAGTTTGTATCGGCAGTGGTTATATTCAATGAAGACACTCCCTATCAATTAATTTCTTCTATTCTACCTAATATATTAGTAAAGGGTGGAGACTGGGAAATTGACGCAATCGCAGGAGCAGATGTCGTGACTAAAAATGGTGGTCAAGTTAAGTCAATTCCTTTTGTTGAAGGTTATTCAACAACAAACTACGTAGAGATAATTCAGAATGGCAAAAGTTAAAACCACTTTTTTTTGCCAGAATTGCGGAGCTCAGGCCGCTAAATGGGTTGGTAAGTGCAACTCTTGTAGTGAATGGAACACATTTGTTGAAGAAGTAATTCAAAAAGAAACAAAAAAGGCTGTTTTGGGGTCGACAAATGGTCGGGTAAAAACACCACAAAAAATTGCTGATGTTGCGGTATCAGCCGAAAAAAGAATACTCACTCCAGATCAAGAATTTAATCGAGTTTTAGGGGGAGGAATTGTTCCGGGTAGTATTGTTTTGGTTGGCGGTGAGCCTGGTATTGGTAAATCTACGTTGATGCTACAATTAGCAATAACAAGCTCTAAAAAAGTACTTTATGTTTCAGGAGAAGAAAGTGAGCAACAAATTAAAATGCGGGCGGAGCGCCTATCAAAAACCCCTGCGCAATGTTTTATTCTTACCGAAACATCTACCCAAAACATATTTCAGCAAATAAAAGGCTTGAAACCTGAGCTGTTAATCATCGACTCTATTCAAACGCTTCACACGGCCTCGATTGACTCTTCTCCTGGTAGTATTTCTCAAATTAAAGAGTGTACTGCGGAATTGCTTCGATTTGCCAAAGAAACCTCTACGCCTGTATTTCTTGTTGGGCACATTACCAAAGATGGTCATATTGCTGGGCCTAAAATATTGGAGCACATGGTAGATACTGTACTGCAGTTTGAGGGTGACAGAAACCATATCTATCGTTTATTGAGGTCGACCAAAAATCGGTTTGGTTCTACAAATGAATTAGGTATCTACGAAATGCAAGGCTCTGGACTCAGGGAGGTTGAAAACCCTTCCGAAATTCTGATTTCATCAAACACCGGAGAACCTCTAAGTGGAATTTCAATTGCGGCCACCATGGAAGGTATGAGGCCAATGCTTATTGAAACGCAAGCCTTGGTAAGCACTGCCGCTTATGGAACTCCTCAAAGATCGGCTACCGGATTCGACTTGCGCAGAATGAATATGCTATTAGCCGTTTTAGAAAAAAGATGTGGCTTCAAGTTGGGTGCTAAAGACGTGTTCTTAAACATTGCCGGGGGACTTAAAGTTGATGACCCTGCAATAGATCTCGCTGTAGTTTGTTCGGTTCTTTCTTCTAGCGAGGATATTGAAATCTCAGCCAATACATGTTTTACTGCTGAGGTCGGTTTGTCTGGCGAAATAAGGCCTGTTAACCGAATTGACCAAAGAATTTTTGAAGCTGAAAAACTAGGTTTTTCAACGATCTTTATTTCTCAAAACAATTTAAAGGGACTTAACAAAAGTAAATTGAAAATAAAAATTGTTGCTGTGAAAAAAATAGAAGAAGTTTTTCAGCGTTTGTTTGGTTGATTATTCCTTTCCGGCTGAAGATTCTGGAGAAATTATTTCGAATAATTCATCAAGGTTTGGCGTAAGAATTACTTCGATTCTTCTGTTTTTCGCTTTCGCTTCTTCCGTAATGCCCGCATCAACAGGAGCATGCTCTCCCTTGCCTGCTGCGGTAATTTGTTTGGGAGTAATTTCACTGTTACTTAACATGATTTTTACTACTGCAGTAGCGCGCATTACGCTAAGTTCCCAGTTGTCTTTTATCGGACCATTTCCAGAAAGTTTATCTATATCCGTATGGCCTTCAACGAGTATTTCCAAATCCTTCTGCTCTTGTAAAATCTTTGCCAATTCTACTAGTGCTTTTTGCCCCTCCGAGTCTACCGAAGTACTGCCTTTTGGAAATAAAAGCTCTGCTTCCATCGATATGTATATTTTACCGTTGCGTTGTTCCACTGTTAGCCCTTTATCTTTAAACCCCAGAAGAGCCTCAGCAATTTTGTCTTTAAGTGCCATTACCGCTGCATCTTTCTCTGCAATAATTGCTTCCAGCTCATTTACTCTCCTTTCTCGTTCTTGAAGTGCTTTTTCAGTCTTTTCTAAATCAAGTTTGGTTTTTTGCAGCGCCATTTGTTTTTTGTTTAACTCCCGTTGTGCTTCATTAAGCTCATCTTCTCTTCTCTGCAAATCTTCTTGAGATTGTTGTAAATTCTCCAGTAACTTTCTGTTTTCAGCAGTGCTTCCCTTTTGCAACAATTCCATTTTTTCAAGCAATTCGTCATTTAAGCGATTTATTTTATCATACTGCCTTGTCATTTTTCTTAATGATAGTCCCGTTACCGTTGTATCTTTAATTAATAGTTTCACCTCCTTTTGAATCTGAACCAGATTATTGGTTAATTCTGTGTTGACCGTTTCCAAATCTCGCTTTTCGGATTGTATTGCGCTTCTTTCGATGTCGCATTTGTCGTATTTGCTTTGAAGTTCTTCAACTTGTCTAGCCGGGATACATGAAAACAGCGATACTGCAATCAAGGCAGCCATTGATAATATTCGAAAATTCATCTAACCTAAGTATTTAAAACAATAGTACTCGATTCTACAATCTCTTAATGAAATTCGGTAACCTATTTTTAAACAATTCGTTTTTAATAGAAACGAATTTATGCTTTCGGAAAATTGGATTACTGATAAAACGACCGATTTTGAATACAAAAAATACACCGTTTTGGCCTATTTACAATCCGTTTACAAATCTTTTGGTCTCAAGGAGCTTTATCCTGTTTTACCGTCACTCGACAACCACCATAACCAACTTGAATTGTTCATACATAATAAACAAGCAATCAATGAAATAGCACATAAAAGAATAATAGGGATTGATTGGAAAAAGCTAAAATTAAATTATGACCACGAGATTAAAATGAGTCTTCCACATATTGATCGAATAGTTGATTTTACGTTACCCTTATTCAAAAACGCTATCGAAAATGGCGAAACCCTTAAGGAAGAAATACAGTCCGCCATTTCCATTGAACCTCTAGGAATAGTTCCTCTTTATCAAAATGAAGGATTTTTACTGTTTCATCCTCCTGCTAAAAAAACTACTTGGGTTTACCGGTATTCATGCAATACATTAACTCATTCTGGTAGTTATATATACAAATATGTAACTGACTATGCTCTTTCGATAAAAAACACTTTTTATGAAATAAAATCCACTTTAGCCACTTTTTCTGAGTTAAAAACACCCGCTACCTATTTGATCTCTAGTGAAAACCATTACCCAGCTAAAGAAGCATTTATTCCGTTAGCCTGCAAGTTGTTTGAAGATTATCATGCTGAAATAAAATAAAAAGACTCCAGTAAGAGCCCTTTGTTATCTATATTTTGGAATACTTAGTCTTTTAAAAAAACCTCCGTGAAATCTCTGTATTCCATTGCATTTGCTGGGAAATTTCTAACTTCTCTTTGGAGCAGTCTTGTAAATTCATCATAGCAAATAGGCATATATGGAGCATCATTCAATGCAATTTGATCTGCCATTCTGTAATACGTATACCGCTCCATTTTGTCGACAGTAGATAATGCCTTTTCGAACATCGCATCGTATTCATTATTTTGATATCTACCTGAATTGATGTAAGATTTTTCATTAATATTTTCAGGTACATTTGGCCCATATAGTAAGTTTAGAAAGTTTTCAGGATCAGGATAATCGGCTAACCATGCCGACCTCCAAAACATTGTTTTTCCTGTTTCGACAGCTTCCAGGTGCTGCGCGAAAGGCATGACTTCCATTTTAACCGAAATATTAAGTGATTCCATTAACATACTTTGCACAGCTTCTGCTACTTGAATGTTTCTTGATCCACCGCTATTCAACTGCAAGGTAATTTCCGGGAACCCTTTTCCGTCAGGATATCCAGCTTTCGCTAAATATTCTTTAGCCATTCCAAGGTTATATGAATACCCTTTTAGGCTGTCGTATTCATAACCCTTAAGACCTGGAGGGACAATACCATACAGTGCAGGCGTCCCGTCTCCTTGAAGTGTATAAGTAACTAGTTTTTCACGGTCAATAGCATAATTAAATGCCTTTCTTACGTCTATATTACTAAATAACGCAGATTTATTTTGGAATCCATAGTACTGCACGCTAAATGCTGAATTTACCTGCATCTGAAAAGGTTTATTTCCCCCTTGTTTAGCGTCTTCTAGCTCACCAACTACTTCATCTATCATTTCCAATGGTAGCTGGAAAATCATATCTAAGTTTCCTTTTCTAAACTCAAGTAGTTCCGCTTTTTTTTCTTTTAAAAAAGAAAATTTAATCGCGTCTAAGTATGGTAATTGATTCCCGAACTCATCAAATTTCCAATAATTCTCATTTTTTGCAAGTATTACTGCTTCGCCTTCTTTTACTGTTTTAATTTTAAATGGCCCCGTTCCAACACATTTAATTCTCATGTCATTTCCATAAGCTTCAATCGCCTCTTCTGGAACTACCCAACAACCACTATGACCTATAATGTTTAAGAATCCCGCAAAAGGTTTTTCTAATTCTATTTGTAGTGTATACTTGTCAATAACCTTAATTCCCGAAACACCATCGACAAGGGGTTCGCCATCAATAGTTGATTGATAATAATCCCTTGCGCCTTTAACTTTTTTATCAAATAGCCAAAACATTTGATTTTCGGCAGCAGCAGTACAAAGTTTTGTAAAACTATATAAAAAATCTGCTGCTGTTACTTCTCTTCCTTTTCCTTCTGGAAAACATGGGTCGTCATGAAACAAAACTCCTTTTCTTATGAAGAACGTAAACTTTGTAGCGTCTTCATTCTCCTCCCATCGCTCAGCGACTGAAGGCACAATAGTAAGGTCTTTAGAGTTAAACTTCACAAGCCCTTCATAAATTTGATTCGTTATTCTAAAAGACGTTACCTCAGTAACGTTCAGTGGGTACAAATTTCTAAAATCTTCAACTTCATTCAATTTAAAAACCCCTCCATACGCAACAGGTCCTTTTGCTTCTTGATGTGTTGGCGTTTTGGTTTCTTCGGGTGATGGACACGATGTAAGAAGTGTTATGGACGCTATTGCAATAAGTACTTTTCTCATTATCAATCAATTTTTAAAGGATATACCTTTTAAGGTGGGCAAATATATATATAAGTGCCCAAGTTTTATACAAAAAACGAAACTAATGGACTTTAATATTGCCGTTATCGAAGATTAGTTTTCTTTTTTCTTTGAGATTCGTTTTTTCGA
This sequence comes from Flavobacteriales bacterium, assembly GCA_018669945.1. Classification (GTDB taxonomy): domain Bacteria; phylum Bacteroidota; class Bacteroidia; order Flavobacteriales_G; family NORP312; genus NORP312. The sequence goes on along the minus strand of JABHTA010000235.1, from coordinate 4,156 downwards.
CTAACAAATACTGTATTTATGCGTTAATATTGTTATCTATAAGCCTAAGCTGTGAACAAATATTTAAAATATTTACTTTGGATTGTGACACTTCCAACCTTTTCTAGTGCTCAGTCGGACAGCCAACTAAAGGTGGAAATGTTTGCGGTACAAGACTCTATTTTTTTAGACTCATTAAGTATAGTTAGGTCATCAATTATTGTTTTTGAAGTAGACTCAACATCATATAATGTTAACCCTGTTTCATCTTTGTTAACTTGGAAAGTTAAGCCCAAAACAGACTCGATAAAAATAAGGTTTCGAACCATGGCTATTGACCTCGATTATCCCCTGCAACATAAAGACTACAAAAAAATTGAACTTTCTGGCGCAGGCGCAAACAACCCCTTTAAATACACCGCGGGGTCTTCTCAAAACTTGAACAAGTTGTCTAATGGGCTAAACAAGAACGGAAGCATCTCAAGAGGTGTTGCGTTTGGGAACAACCAAGATTTATCTGTTAATTCTAATCTTAATTTACAATTATCGGGCAAAATTTCGGATAGAATAAGTGTGTTAGCGGCAATTACAGATGACAACATTCCTATACAGGCTGAAGGCAATACACAGCAACTGCAAGAATTTGATAAAGTATATATGCAGCTATTTGATGATAACTCGCGATTGACAGCGGGTGATTTTCAACTTAAAAACACCGCTCCATATTTCTTGAAATACTACAAAAAAGCGCAGGGGGGTAGAATTCAAACTTCTTTTGAAACCCAGTCTACAACGGAGAACCCCGGGTTAATGGAAGTTTCGGTAAGCGGGGCGATTTCTCGTGGAAAATTTGCTCGAAACGTCCTCCAGGGGATTGAAGGAAACCAGGGCCCATATAGATTAACCGGAGAAAACGATGAGCCTTTCATAATTATTCTATCTGGAACGGAGCGTGTTTACATTGATGGCAAACTATTGACAAGGGGCCAAGAGTATGATTATATGATAGACTATAACACCTCTGAATTAACCTTTACTGCTCGTCAATTAATTACAAAAGATAAACGAATTGTTGTAGAGTTTCAATATTCTGATAAGAACTATGCGCGTTCTTTGTTCCAGTTTTCTGACTACTACAAAAGTGAAAAACTCAACCTTCGTTTTGACATTTATTCAGAGCAGGACGCAAAAAATCAATCGCTACAGCAAGATTTAACTGACGAACAAATTGACGTTCTTACTCAGGTTGGAGATAGCACTAATTTAGCAGTTGCCAGCAGTGTTGCAGAAGTTGAGTTTTCTGAAAATCAAGTTTTGTATAAAAAGATAGATTCTTTGGGCCAAGAAATTTATGTGTATTCCACTAATCCGGATAGCGCAATTTATCACCTGTCTTTTTCAGTTATAGGTCCCTCCATGGGCAGCTACGACCAAAAACAAACTACCGCCAACGGTCGCGTGTTTGAATGGGTAGGTTCTGGCAATGGGGCTTATGAGCCTTTAATCTTATTGATTACACCAAAGAAAAAACAAATGGTATCACTTGGCGGGGATTATCAAATCAGCGAAAATACGGCTGTTACGTTTGAAACAGCATTGAGTAACCACGATGTCAACACGTTTTCAAAAGCAGATGCAACCGACAACACTGGTTACGCCTTCAATATTGGTCTTAAAAACACAAAACAAATTGGAAAAAATGAAGAAAAAAACTACCGTTTGAACTCTTTCATTGGGTACGAACAAATTCAACAAGATTTCAATGAAATTGAACGTTTTAGAACGGTAGAATTCTTCCGAGACTGGAATTTACGCAATGTTACTTTATCTGAAATGCAACATATTTCGTCAGCTAATCTAGAATTCGCAGCATCAGAAAAATTAAGCCTAAAATATATCTTAAAATCATACCTGAGCGTAAGCGAGTACAATGCTCTCAAGAATAATCTTAATTTGAGATACAATAATCGAGGTTTTCGGGCAGACATCAAGAACAGTTTAATGTCTTCTTCAGGCATTTATAACTCCACCTATTTGAGGTCGAAAGGGGTAGTTAGTAAAAGTACCCGGTGGCTTACTATAGGATTAAGAGACGATTTTGAAAAAAATCAATTTTTCAATGCCTCAAGAGATTCTCTATTGACCAACAGTTATCAATTTTTTGAGTGGGAAGCTTTTGTTGCTAATGCAGATAGCTCTATAAATAGGTTTAGAATAGGGTATACGCAACGAGAAAATTTTGGCGCAAAAAATAATGGGCTAAACACTTCCAATTTGGGTAGGTCAATTTCTTTAGATTTAGGTTTGCTTAAAAACAAGAAAGCGACTTTAACTAACAAAACAACCTACCGTATATTAGAAATAAAAGATTCAACTCTTACCTCAAGCAAAGCTGATAGTACTTTGTTGAACCGACTAGAATATAGCCTCAAACTCTTTAAGGGCGCTGTTGTTTCGAACTCGTTTTTCGAGATTGGTTCCGGGCTTGAGGCAAAAAAAGACTACATTTTTTTAAAAGTACCTGAAGGGCAAGGCGTCTATATTCACAATGACCTTAACGGAGACGGAATCGCAGAAGATAAAAACGAATACGAAATTGCACCACAATCTCTTCAATATCAAGCCAATTACATCAAGGTTTTTGTGCCGACCAACGAATATGTCAAAACATTTAATAATCAGTATAGTCAAACTCTATTGATCCGTCCAAAAGCAGTTTGGGGCTCCGAAAAAACAGGAATAAAAAAGTTTATCTCCCGCTTTTCTAATCAGTTCTCATACCTAATTGACCGAAAGACAAAGAAAGACAATATTCGCGCAGCGTTTAACCCTTTCGAAAGAGAAATTGCGGATAGTGTTTTGGTCTCTCAAAATGCCTCTTTCAGAAATGCTTTCAATTTTAATCGATCTAATCCTAAGTTCGGTGCGGGGATAAATTACTACTATGTAAAAAATAAGACCCTCTTGACTAATGGCTTTGAGCAACGCACAAGCGAATATTCTTCCGCAAATATTCGATGGAATATGTCTAGAAAATTTAGGTTAAACATCGATGCCCAAAATGGCCGCAAAGAAAATTTATCTGACTATTTAAGTACTAGGAATTTCGATGTTGATTACTACAGCTTTATTCCTAAAATAACTTTTCAACCAGGGACTGTGTTTAGACTCTCGCTGCTTTACGAACATAAAAATAAGCAAAACCATTCCGAAAACAACGAAAAAGCAATCTATAACAAAGGTGGGCTCGAAGGAAAATATAGTGCAGCAGAAAAAGGTAACATAATTACCAATCTTAACTTCATTCTCATCAGCTATGATTATCCTACTAATTCATCTCTTGCTTTTGAAATGTTAGAAGGATTGCAGCCTGGAAATAATATTACCTGGGAAATAATCTATCAACGTACTTTGGCCAACAACCTTCAGCTCAATTTAAACTATAATGGCCGGTGGGCAGAAGGTTCAAAACTGGTGCATGTTGGCGGTGTACAAGTGAGGGCGTTTTTCTAGCGGAATTGTATCCTGAAACCCTGCGTTTTGAGATTAAGGAACCCTCCAATCTATAATATCTCAACGAAATAATTACTACTTTTACCTTAATAAAATCCTGTCCATGAAAAAACAGACTATTATATTAATAGGAGTACTGCTATTTTTTGGCAGCTGCAGAAAAAAGATAAACAAAACTAATCCAGAATTTGTTGGTGTTTGGGTGAACTCAGATTGGAAAAGAGAAATAATTATTGAAGAAAGTGGAACAGCAGAGATTGTTGATTATGAGGTCAATAGAGATCATGACTATGATCATAGTATGCGAGGTAGAGCAGATATCCAACCTTCGGAATCGGGAATAGACCGTCTTCGTATTAAACCATCGCTAAGCGATAAACTGTCACTAAAAAAGATTTATCGATCTACAATAAGTGTCTTTCCAACGGAGGTAGATACACCGATGGTCTATGATTGGCCATACATTCAAAGTCTAAATACATGTGAAGCGTGCACTACTTTTACTTTTTGGCGATCTGGAACGGGGTCTATTTGGTATAAGATTGAATAATAAGTGAGAAAACAGATAATTATATTAATAGGGTTGTTGTTGTTTTTTGGAAGCTGTCGGAAAACAATAAATAAGACTAATCCAGAGCTTGTTGGGGCTTGGGTTAATGTCGGT
>JABHTA010000152.1 GCA_018669945.1 Flavobacteriales bacterium | reverse complement strand
CAATATCCTGTGTCATATAAACAGATGTTCCATCTGCACGAAGAACAAGCTTTTCATCTAAGCCATCGGCTGCCAGATCACACCAAACTGAACCATCTTCTTTCCTAAAGAAAACCCCCTTTTCAATTCCTTCTTCTACTCTTGTTTTTCCTTCTAAATATGTGGTTGATTCATAATATAATTTATCGAAATCAACCCCCATGTTTTTATAGGTCATGTTAAACCCATCATAACACCAGCCATTCATCTTCTCCCAAAGTGCATAAACCTCGGGATCTTTGGCTTCCCACTTGCGAAGCATTGCTTGTGCTTCTTGAATTAAGGCTCCTTGCATTTTTGCCTCTTTCTCTTCTACCCCACTATCAACAAGTGCTTGTATCTCTTTTTTACTGTGTTTCTCAAATTCTACATAGTAATTGCCTACTAATTTATCTCCTTTCAGTTTTGAAGTCGGTTCTTCTCCGTTTCCCCATTTTTGATAAGCCAACATCGACTTACAAATATGTATTCCACGGTCGTTTATTACCTGAACTTTAACCACCTTATGTCCGTTTGCCTTTAGTATTTCAGCAACAGAATAGCCCAACAAGTTGTTCCGAATATGCCCCAGATGCAAAGGTTTGTTTGTGTTTGGGGAGGAGTATTCAACCATTACCGTACTGCCTGAATTAGGTGTGGAAAAACCATAATTTAAATCAGCAACTGCGTCATTAAACCGGCCTATCCAATAAGCATTAGAAAAAGAAATATTAAGAAACCCTTTAACAATATTAAATTTAGAAACTACGTCAATATTTTCGAGGAGATAAGAGCCTAAATCCTCTCCTGTTTGTTCGGGCGATTTTTTGGATTGACGCAATAATGGAAACGTAACAATAGTTAGATCACCTTCAAAATCCTTACGGGTACTTTGAACTTGAATAGATTCTATAGAAATAGTTTCTCCGTATAAACTTTTTATCCCCTCAACTACCGTTTCACTTAAGCGCATCTCCATCTAATTTAAAGATTCAATCTTTTTAGTTACAGATGTAAGTACATCAAAAGCTGTTTCTGCCATAAAATTCCCTTTTTCGTCAAGGGTTGGATTTACCTCTACTACTTCAAAACAACTTACTTTACCACTATCGATAAGTTGGTTAATAATTTCAATAATCTCAAATTGATCGAATCCTTTTGAAACAGGTGTTCCTGTTCCTTTTGAAATCAGGTCACAGTCCAAACTATCAACATCAAAAGAAATGTAAATATGTTCGCAATTTTTTAGTCTATTCAAAGATTCGGCTACACAGGTTTTGATGCCTCTATATCTAACTTCCTCAACTTTATAATTTTTTACACCAATCTTACCTGTAATATAGTCTTCGGGTTCTTCAGTGTCTCGCACACCAAAATAAACAACATCTTCAACTAATACCTTAGGTGTTATTCCTCCGATACTTTTTAACCCCTCCCAGGTTATTTTTGTTTCTTCAGCTATTTCGTTAATTTTTTTATCCATGTTATCTTCTGCCAACGCAGCAGCCAAAGGCATTCCATGAATATTACCCGAAGGAGAAGTGTGTGGTGAATGAATATCGGCATGAGCATCAATCCAAACAACACCTAATCGTTTATTTGGTTCAGCTAGTTTCATGCCGCTAATACTACCTAACGCTGATGAATGATCACCCGAAAGTACAAGCGGGAAATCGTTACTTTTTGCTATTAATTGTACAGCATCACTTAAACGCTCACAAACCTTTAACACCTTTTTAATTCGTTTAGCAAATGGTGTGTTTTGCTTGGTGTAAACAGCATCGTTTTCTGTTTCAATATCAACATAGGAGTAGCGGCTAAAATAGTCACTCCCTTTGTTAATTGCTGCTATCTCAATTGCATCAACACCTAAATCAGAACCACGTGTTCCGGCTCCAATATCAGACCGATTCTTAATAATTTTAATTTGCCACATAATTTTAGCTTATTTGAAGAAACGCAAAGTTAATGATACTAACCATAATGCGAATGTTAAGATATATTTTCTTTACGCCAAAAGCATTTTCAGTTACGTGATTGTTTTACAATGTTTCTTAGATTACATTTGTCAGTATTAGATAGGTAATTATCTAAGAAAACAAAGGGTTGAGTAAATTTAAGTCTATATCACTGTTTAAATTAATTCTATTATTAGGAATGCTTAACCTGATAAGTTGTGATAGCAGTATTTTTCATCCAAAATTATCTGAAGGTGAAATAGAATACGATGTTACTTACCCTGCAATGGAGGCCGAAAATGTTATGGTAGAATTTATGCCCGAATCGATGACCTATAAATTTAAAAACAACAAGTTCATTACCGATTTATCGGCTGGAATGGGAATGTTTAAGGCCAATTTTATTGGAGACTGTGAAACACATAAAATGACTCATTTGGTAAAAATGGTTAACAAAAAATATAATACTGTATATGATGAAAATAGCATCGCTATACTCAATAAAGCGTATGATGACTTTACATTAATTGAGACAAATAGCACTAAAACAATTGCTGGATATGAGTGCAAAAAAATATGGGTCATTTTTACTGCTGTCTCTATGCCTAACTTTGAGCTATATTATACATCAGATATTTCGATTAAAGACCCTAACTGGAGTTTACCTTTTACGGGTGTTGAAGGTGTTCTGATGGAATATGAAATGAAACGAAATGGCATAATAATGAAGTTAACAGCAACAAGTGTAAAGAAAACAGACGTAGAAGATGATGTTTTTTCAGTTCCTGAAGAATACGAAGACGTAACCATTGAATTCATGGAAGAAGAGTTAGATAAGCTCTTCGAAACATTCAATTACTAAATCTATTATTTTGATTTTACTGCAAAGCCATTCATTTGGTCATGAAGCTGAACCAATTAGGCTATACAATTTCGCGCCAACCATTTTTGAACAAATTTCTTCAAGAAAGGGAATAAAAAAAGCGATAAAAAGAGGTGAAATATTGGTGAATGGACAAACTTCTTTTGATGGTTATTGGCTGCAACCAAATGATAAAATCGAATTAGTAAATCTAGAACTATCACCGCCTAAGCCATACAGATATAAACTTGATGTTGTTTTCGAAGATGACGACCTTGCTATTATTAATAAGCCTGCCGGAATAAGTACTAGCGGAAACTTTTACAAAACTATTCAAAATGTGGTAGTCGATAATCTAAAGTCATCAGTAAAGCATGATGCGCTAAAATGGCCAAAGCCTATTCATAGATTAGACAAACAAACAAGTGGCTTGCTGATAATTGCTAAAACTTATAAAGCCTCTCAAAACATAGGGCAGCAATTTGAGGAAAAAAAAATTAACAAAACTTATCATACAATTGTCATAGGAACACCAGAAACTAAAGGTAAAATCTCCACTTATATTTCAGAAAAAGAAGCTATTACTGAATACAAAGTACTATCAACCTTTAATTCAATAAAAAACGGAACACTCTCTCTGTTAGAGCTTTCTCCAAAAACTGGTCGCACTCACCAGCTTCGAATTCATCTAGCCGAACTGGGTTTCCCTATTTTAGGAGATAAATTGTATGGTAAAAAAGGATTTATTCTGAAAAGAAAAGGACTATTTCTCTGCTCTACTGGTTTAAATTTTACTCATCCAATTTCTGGTAAGTTACTTCATATTTCTATACCAATACCTGCAAAGTTTAACGCTCTTTTAAAAAGAGAAAAAACGATGTGGGAAAAGAAAAATTAGTGAAATTAAATTCTTAACAACCTATTACCGCGATACAAGTAACATCATCACCAGCAAAACCAAGTAAATTCCCTGTAGAAATTTCAAAAGCTTGTAATCGTTTTTAAGCATGGATTTTATAAGATTCAGGCGCGGTGTTATTTGAATAAAAAGTATGATTCCTGCAAAGAATAGAGTCTGGACAATCCTTAGCTGATAGAGCTCTGTACCAAAACTTTCCGGGGAGAAGTGAAGCTTCACTTCAACCAAAAAGAGGAAGAGCGTAAGCAGGCCCAGAACAACAAAATGCTGGCTTATATCACTATGTGTACTTTTGAGCTTTTTCCCTCTCAAAAACAGAAGCACTGGCAATAAAATGGCAAAAATAAAGTATGAACCGTATAGTGCATGAGGAGGTTCAGGCCAATGCATGATTCTGAATAAAGCGAAAAAT
>JABHTA010000233.1 GCA_018669945.1 Flavobacteriales bacterium | reverse complement strand
GCTGAATTGCTTAAAACTAATAGTGAATGGAATCTTGTTTTAGAGGGTCATACTGATGATGTTGGAAGTGAAATTTCTAACCTCTCGCTTTCTCAACGAAGAGCCGAAGCTGTTAAACGTAACCTTGTGAAATTTCGCATTGAAGATAAAAGAATCATCGTTAAATATTATGGAGAATCGAAACCCATAGCTGACAATGCCACTGAAGAGGGAAGACAGGAAAACAGAAGAGTTGAAATGGAGATTATTGAGGTAGAACAATAATAGCTTATTTCTTATATTTGATTATAATTTAAACGAATTTACTCATGAAAAATCTTCAAATAATTGCATATTTCATCTTTATTATTGGCAGTGCCTTTTCACAAAACTCCGGTGGTCCAGATACTTATGGGTACACTTGGTATAATAGTAACCATGCGCAAGGTCCGGTATTTAATTGGATTGACATTACCTCTTCAGGAACACAAATTACGGGATTGAGTGACGATAATTCTGTTGCATTTATAAGTATGGCGCAACCTTTCCATTATTATTGGTCTGATTATACTCAAATAAAAATAGGTTCTAATGGGTGGCTTTCATTTGATAATGTTGGCAATATTGCTCATTGTTTTCCTGTCATTCCGACCTCAGCTGGTGCAGGCGATAATTATTTAGCGCCATTTATGTCTGATCTTATTTTCGGTGCAGCAATTCCAAGTGAGGCTTGGTATTACGATGATCTTGTAAACGACCGATTTATCGTTTCTTACATCAACGTGCCTTGGTGGTCTGTAAATTCACCAGGATATGTTGGGTCGAATACTTTTCAGGTAATTTTGTCAAGAGCGGATTCCAGCATTACCTATCAATACCAAACAGTTGATCCATCTAATTTCAATGACCAAGCAACTTGTGAAGCAGATCTTGAAATAGGTCTCGAAAATTTAACTGGCAATATTGGATTAGAAGTTTATAATGATGCTCTTCCTGCAAATAACCTCGCGGTATTATTTGACTATCCCGGAAACGTAACTTTCCAGGTAATTGATCCTGCCCCTAGTTGGTTGCAAAACTCTGAAAGCAAAGGAACCTTTGTTTCAAGTGCACAACCATTTTCTAAAAATGTAGCCATTGAAAATTTCGGGAATACAGATGTCACAGCAGATACCTATGTTATAACCGAACTTTTAGACATGAACTCGGTCGTAATATGGGCCTCCTCAGACACAATTTCGTCCTTAAGTGCAGGCCAATCTCAAACTATTTCCTACAGTAATATTGGCCCCATTGCTGCAGGTCAATACTATTTCCGAACAACTACATCCAATAGTTCAGACTTAAATAATGGAAACAATATATTAGTTTCTGAAATTGAGGTTTTAGACGTATCAACAAATCCAATTTTAATGTCATATGCAACACAAGATTTGCCATCTGGAAATGTTTCGTGGTCAGGTGGTGGTGGTGCTGGCACCTTTATGGTTCCTCCTAGCTATCCTGCTATTATTGATTCGGTAAGCATGTTTATAGTTAATGCTGGCGCTAGCAGCGACTATAACGTATATATTATCGATGATGATGGTCCCAACAATTCGCCTGGCACAATACTTTCTTCACAGGTTGTCAGCAATGGGAGCTTTGCCCTTGATTCATGGGTAGTATCTGTTTTGCCTAGCCCTATCACCATTACATCCGGTGGATTTTATATCGGCTGGGATTCCCCAACCGCAAATTCTATTGCCTTAGGAACGGAAACAATAGGTCCTATATCAAGAAATTCATTAGAGTACATTGGAACTTGGGAAGAATATCGAGAAAATAATTCTACCGAACTGCTTATAAATGCTTATATTTCAAGTAGTTGTTCTAGTTTGTCCGCAAATATTGACTCTATTACCGATGTTTCTTGTTTTGGAGGAAGTAACGGATATATATATGTTACAACGTTCGGGACACAAGGCAATGTAAACTATGACTGGTCTGCTGGAGGTGGTACAAATGAAGATCCGGGTGGTCTTACTGCTGGAACATATGATTTAGTTTACACCGATAGCTTAGGTTGCAATAATAGCCTATCTGCTGTAGTTGATGAACCTAATATTTTGGCAATTTCTGAAACAGTAATTAATGAAAATACTGGTGGCGATGGTTCGATTAATGTAACTATAACTGGAGGTACGCCACCCTATAATTATTTATGGACAAACGCAGCTACTACCGAAAACATTAGCGGATTAGTTACAGGAAGTTATGGTTGTACTGTAACAGATGCAAACAATTGTATTACCCAAACAACCATTCTTGTTGGCGGTCCATCGGGAATTATAAATAATGGTAATGAAAAAGATATTAAGTTAATTCCAAATCCTAATAATGGCGTATTTATTATAAAATCAGAAAAAACTACTAATTTATTTAATCGCATAGTTATAATAAACACCATAGGGCAACATGTATACACTAAAGACGTGAAAAATGCTGATTTCCTTGAAGTTAACACGAATCTTAATCCGGGAATATATTTTGTGCATATAAGCACAGAATCAGGCTCAGTAGTCCGTCGAATTGTAATCGAATGATATAACCTAGTTCATTACATTATCGGTTTTTAAACCCAATCAAAATTCGATAATCTGTTTCCTTTTTGTTGTTCGCTTGGCCTCACCATTGTGCACAAACTGTTGAATCTCTATTTTCTCTGTAAATAGACTGATAGGTATGCAAGAATCGTTTGTCTCACAAGCCGAAAAAACACTTGACATGAGTAACTTTAGTTAGGGTATTTATACACTTCGGCACCACTTCGTTGATGGATTAGATTATCAAAAAAGGTGAGCCTAAAACAGGTTAATATTTTTATCCACAACTTACAATTCGTGCTTGTATGCTTCGTTAAATCAATTATATTTGCTAGCCTTTGAATCAATTAAAATGGACCAGTTTGTAGTATCTGCACGTAAGTATCGCCCAATGACCTTCGACACTGTTGTTGGACAAAATGCAATTACAGATACGCTTAAAAACGCCATGAAAACGAACCACATGGCGCAAGCATTTTTGTTTTGTGGGCCTCGTGGGGTTGGTAAAACAACTTGTGCTAGAATATTAGCAAAAGTTATTAATTGTGAAAAACTCAACAAAGAGATAGAACCTTGCAACAAATGTACTTCATGCAAGACTTTTAATGATAATCAGTCATTAAACATTTTGGAGCTAGATGCTGCATCCAATAATTCTGTTGACGACATAAGAAATCTTATCGATCAAGTTCGATTTGCGCCACAATTAGGAACGCATAAAGTTTATATTATTGATGAGGTTCATATGCTCTCGGCACAAGCATTCAACGCTTTTTTAAAAACTCTAGAAGAGCCACCAGCTCATGCGATCTTTATTCTAGCTACAACGGAAAAGCATAAAATTATTCCAACAATTTTGTCCCGTTGCCAAATTTTTGATTTCAAGAGAATTCAAATAGAAGACATTGCTAGTCACCTTGAATCAATTGCAAGTAAAGAAAAAATTGAAACCGACCATGATGGTTTGCATATTATCGCTCAAAAAGCAGATGGAGCTCTGCGCGATGCGCTTTCAATTTTTGATCAAATTGTAAGTTTCTCAAGTAATAAAGTTACATATGAGGCTGTAATCGAAAACTTAAATATCCTTGATTACGATTTTTATTTTAAAATAACAGATTCAATCTTGAAATCTAGTATTCCTGAAGCCTTATTGATTTTTAACAACATTCTAGACAGAGGCTTTAATGGGCACAACTTTATTGTTGGATTAGCTGAACATATGAGGAACTTGTTAGTTTGTCAAGATATAACTACACTGGAGTTGCTCGAAGTAGGTGAAAAAATTAAAGCGCGATACAAAAAACAAAGTGCTAAATGTGACATGCAAGTTTTACTAATGGCACTCAATGTTTGCAACAAATGTGACATCAGTTATAAAACAAGTAAAAATCAAAGACTAGCTGTAGAACTTACCCTCATGCAACTTTGCTCAATTAAATCTTCCTTAGAAAAAAAAACTTCTGACGTAACTGAAATTGACATAACTTTAGATTTCTCAGGAGGTAGGTCCATTCAAGATTCAACGCCGAAATTAACACAAGAACAGGCAAACAAAGAGGTTCAAAACCCTGTTATTGGGAAACCAAAAATTGCCGAACCTAAACCTCCAAAATACCAAACACCGCCACCTGCTAAGAAAAAACCAAAAGATGTACAAAAAAAGCCTATGCTTGGTAAAGGATTTTTAGGCAGCAGCGGTATCTCCATAAAAGCAGACCTACAAACTGAGAAAAAACAAGAAAAAACTGAAAGAGAGGAGGATTTATCTTCAAAGCCTGCAACAGAATTTACAATTGAACAACTTCTTCCATTGTGGAAAGAATACGCGAATAAGGTTAGAGCCGACAAAAAAGAGAGCCTCTATACTACGTATGTAAAACACAAGCCGACAATTCTTGACAATTTTGTAATAGAACTAAAGGTAGAAAACAAAGTCCAATTCGCAGATGTTAACAGAGAGACCGCCGACATGCTCCCTTTTTTACGAGAAAAGCTAAACAACTATTCGATAAGCGTAAAGCCCTTTATTATAAAACAAGAGTTAAAAGATGTGGCATATACAAGCGTTGATAAATTTAAACGAATGGCAGAAAAAAATCCAACCTTGCTAAAACTAAAAGAACGATTCGATTTAGACCTTGATTATTAGAGCAAAGCTCATTATTCAAAGATTAAAAATTCGATTTGGCACTCATTAAATCATCCTTTCCCTTTAGCTTTTCACAACAAAAAAGCTTAAAATTGCAAGATAATTAAACTAAAATTAATATGAATTTCAAATCAATATTACTTTTTATCGGATTAGCAACAGCATTAATTTCTTGCGGGCCCAACAGTGTGAATAAAGAAGATACGACCCCAGCTTTTGTAGACCCAATAAATGCACAGATATACACATTAGACAATGGGCTAAAAGTTTATCTATCTGTAAACAAGGATCAGCCAAGAGTTCAAACTTTTATCGCGGTTAATACTGGTAGTACTAATGACCCAAGTGATGTAACTGGATTAGCCCATTATCTAGAACACATGGTTTTTAAGGGCACATCTAATTTTGCAACATTAGATTGGGAAAAAGAAAAAGTATTGCTTCAAGAAATTTCTGACTTGTATGAATTACATAGAGCTGAATCGGACCCAGACAAAAAGAAAGTCATTTATGCAAAAATTGATTCTGTTTCTGGAGAGGCCGCAAAATATGCGATTCCGAATGAGTACGATAAAATGATTTCCGGACTTGGGGCAAAAGGAACAAATGCTTTTACGTCTATGGAGCGAACGGCTTACATTAATGATATTCCATCTACTGAATTAGAAAAATGGATGAAAGTAGAATCCGAAAGGTTTTCTGAATTAGTACTACGTTTATTTCATACAGAATTAGAGGCCGTTTATGAAGAATTCAATCGAGGGCAAGACAACGACTACCGTAAAGCATATGCAGCCATGAATGAAATCATGTTTACAAAACACCAGTATGGAACTCAAACTACTATTGGTGAAGGTGAACATTTGAAAAATCCATCGATGGTAAAGATTCATGAATATTTCGACACCTATTATGTTCCTAACAACATGGCAATTTGTCTCGCTGGTGATTTTGATCCAGATGTTACTCTAGCTATGATTAAGAAATATTTTGGTAGTATGCAAAATAAAGCAGTTACCCAACCAACGCATCCATCTGAAGATCCGATCACTGAGCCAAAAGAAAAAACTGTTTACGGACCTATGCAAGAATGGGTTTCTTTAGGGTATCGTCTAGATGGTTTCCACTCTGAAAATGCAATAATCGCCACCCTTATGTCTTATACACTGTCTAACGACGTTGCTGGTCTTATTGACCTAAATCTTGTACAAAAACAGAAAGTATTAAATGCTTCTTGTTATGCCAACGTAATGAGAGATTATACTTCATTCGTAATACAAGCAACCCCTAAAGGGGGTCAATCATTAGATGAAGCAAAGGAATTGTTACTGTCTCAAATTGAATTAGTGAAAAAAGGAGAATTTTCAGATGATCTACTTCCTGCGGTAATAAAAAACATAAAAGTAGAAGAGCTAAATCAATTTGAGGCAAACTGGCTACGATCATATGTAATGGGGGATGCGTTTATCATGGGTGCCAATTGGGAAGATTACATAACACAAACTGATAGAATGGCGAAAATCACCAAAAAAGAATTAATGGCTTGGGCCAATAAAAAGTTTACCAATAACTATTGCGTAGTCTACAAAAAAACAGGAGAAGATACTTCTACTTTTAAAGTAGATAAACCGCAAATTACACCAGTAGAAATCAACCGAGAAGTTAAATCAGATTTCTATGCAGAGATAGATAATATGGAATCTCTGCGTCTTAAACCTGAATTTGTAGACTATAAAACTGCTTTACAAACCAAAGAACTAATGAAAGATGTTCCATTCTATTATGTTGAAAACAAAACCAATGATCTATTTACATTATTTGTAGAGTTAGATGAAGACCTTAAAACAAATCCAAAGGTAAAATTGGCTCTCAAATATCTTAACTACTTAGGAACAGAGAAATACACCAACGAAGAAATCAAAAAACAGTTCTATAATTTGGGTGTAGAGTTTAATTCGCAAGCTTCTTCCTGGAAAGTATATACTTACTTATCAGGCCTTGAAGAATCTTTTGATGAAGCGCACCAATTAATGGAGCATATCATAAATAATGCTCAACCTGATTCTGTAGCTCTATTAAATCTAATTGCCGATGAAATAAAATCTCGAGAAGACAGCAAAAAAAGTAAATGGGGAATTATGAATGGTATTAAGAATTATGCTCAATACGGAGCAACCAATGAGTTTAATGATCAGCTTACAATGGAAAAATTGCAAGCAACTACAGCTGATGAGCTTGTTGAAATTATTCGTTCATTAACTAGTTATAAGCATAACATATTCTATTATGGTAAATCAAGTGTTAACGATGCTTACACAAAAGTTAAAGCCAACCATAAACTTCCAGAATCGTTAAAAACAATTGAGAATCCAGCAAATTATGAGGAGCTAGCTACTGATAAAAGCATCGTATATTTTATAGATTACGATATGGTTCAAACAGAAATGACAATGATTTCTAAAGGAAATACATATTCACCAGAAGACGCTGCATATCACCAAATGTTTAACTCGTTTTTCGGTAGCGGTTTGTCTTCTATAATCTTTCAAGAAATTCGAGAATCAAAGGCATTAGCCTATTCTGCAAGAGCAAGAATGACAACTCCAAACAAAGCTGACAAGTCACATTATGTAACTGCGTACATTGGAACTCAAAACAACAAACTAGGTGCTGCCATTGATGCTATGATGGAATTAATGAATGGCATTCCGGAAGGAACTGAGGGCATGTTCGAGGAGTCTAGAATTTCCTCGTTAAAGAAAATCGAATCTGAAAGAATTATTAAAGATCGTTTGTACTGGAACTATCGCAGCCTTGAAGACAAGGGAATTGACTATGATATTCGTAAATCAGTTTATGAAAAGTTAAATGCTATGACTCTAGAAGAAATGACAGCATTTTTCAATAAAAATATTGCAGAAAGAACCTATGTGTACTGCGTTATTGGGAAAAAATCTGACATGGATATGGAAACATTAAACAAGTTAGGAGCAGTTCAAGAATTAACCTTAGAAGAAGTTTTTGGATATTAACATTAGATAAAAGAATAAAGTTCCACGTGAAAAGTTGTGTACAACATTCCAACTTGATGAACCTTTAACTTTAAGACTTGACAAACTGCTCAACTTTATAACTATTAAGAATGGCGAAAATAATTTATACTCTTACAGATGAATCTCCGGCACTAGCAACCGCTTCATTTTTACCTATAGTTCAAGCTTTTACAAAACAAGCAGGAGTTGAAGTTGAAACTAGAGACATTTCTTTAGCAGGTAGAGTGCTTGCTTCGTTTCCTGATTTTTTAAACGATGACCAAAAAATTGGAGACGATTTGGCCGAGCTAGGAGAACTGGCTAAAACTCCCGAAGCTAATATTATTAAATTGCCAAACGTGAGTGCATCCGTCCCGCAATTAATTGCTGTAATTAAAGAACTACAGTCGCATGGATATAACATTCCAGACTATTCCGATTCACCGAAAAACGATGAAGAAAAAGCAATTCAACTAAGGTATAATAAAATTAAAGGTAGTGCTGTAAATCCTGTATTACGTGAAGGCAATTCAGACAGAAGGGCGCCAAAGGCTGTAAAGAATTATGCTAAAAAACACCCACACTCGATGGGGGCTTGGAGTTCAGATTCTAAATCTCATGTATCTACAATGAACAGTAGTGATTTTCGTGCAAATGAAAAATCAATTACCATTAGTGCGAAAACATCTGTTAATATTGAGTTTACAGATAACAATGAAAACAAAACTGTTTTAAAAGAAGGTTTGTCTTTATTACCTGGAGAAATCCTTGATGCAACTTTTATGAGTAAAAAAGCATTAGTTTCATTTCTTGACGAGCAAGTAAAAGACTCAAAAAGAAAAGATGTTTTGTTCTCTTTGCACATGAAAGCAACAATGATGAAGGTTTCAGACCCTATTATTTTTGGTCATGGCGTTCGTTCATATTTCAAACCTGTATTTGAAAAACACGCTGCAACTTTCGAAGAATTGGGCGTTGACGTAAACAATGGATTTGGAGATTTATTAGGTAAAATTGAATTACTTTCCTCTGATAAAAAATCTGAAATTGAAGCCGATATTGCGGCTTGTTACACAAACGCACCCGCGATTGCAATGGTAAACTCAGATAAAGGAATTACGAACTTACACGTTCCTAGTGATGTAATTATCGATGCATCAATGCCTGCGATGATCCGTACTTCTGGCCGTATGTGGAACAAAGATGGAAATACACAAGACACTAAGGCTGTTATACCTGATAGTAGCTACGCTCCGGTCTACCAAGCAACAATAGATTTCTGTAAAGAGAATGGTGCACTAGACCCAACTACTATGGGAACTGTACCTAATGTTGGCCTGATGGCTCAAAAAGCAGAAGAGTATGGGTCGCATGATAAGACATTTGAAATGTCTTCTGCAGGAACAATCAGAATCGTAACCAGTGACGGAAATATTTTAATAGAACACGAAGTAGAAAAAGGTGATATTTGGAGAGCGTGCCAAACAAAAGACGCTCCTATAAAAGATTGGGTAAAACTTGCTGTAAATAGAGCGAGAGCAACTGGGTCCCCAGCAATTTTCTGGTTAGACGAATCAAGAGCACACGATAGAGAGTTAATCAATAAAGTAAATGCTTACCTACCAAATCATGACACTTCTGGTTTAGATATCCAAATTATGTCTCCTGAGGCAGCAACTAAATTCTCATTAGAAAGAATCGTAAAAGGACTAGAAACAATCTCTGTTACAGGGAACGTGCTAAGAGATTTTTTAACTGACCTCTTCCCTATTTTGGAAGTTGGCACAAGTGCAAAAATGTTATCTATTGTGCCACTAATTAATGGCGGTGGGCTATTCGAAACCGGAGCTGGTGGCTCTGCTCCGAAGCACCTTCAACAATTCAACGAAGAAAACCATTTACGTTGGGATTCTTTAGGCGAATTTTTGGCGCTAGGTGCATCTTTAGAGCATTTAGGAGATAATTTCAACAACCCAAAAGCTAAAATTCTAGGAGAAACTTTAGATGCTGCAACAACCAAATTCTTAGATAATGATAAATCACCGTCTCGCAGAGTAGGCGAATTAGACAATCGTGGAAGTCATTTTTATCTTGCATTATATTGGGCACAAGAATTATCAACTCAAACTAAAGATTCGGAATTAGCTGCTCGATTTACTGAATTCACTCGAAAATTAACCAATAGTGAAGCAACTATTGTTAATGAGCTAAATTCAGCTCAAGGTGTTTCTATGAATATCGGCGGATACTATGATACTGATGATGACTTGGTCTCAGCTGCAATGCGGCCGAGCGCAACTCTCAATAATCTCATTAATTCCTTATAAAACCTATTTCAAGCACTGATACCTCAAAATTTGATCTTATGAAAAAAATAATCGGAATTATACCATTATTGTTATTGGTAATTGGTCTTGGCGCGCAAAACTTAACTCCAGAAATGCTTGCTGAAATTGGTAAGGTTAGCGCTGTTGGAATTACTAAAAATGGTAAATCTGTTATCTACAAAGTCCGACAATACAATATTGAGGAAAATGAGGGTGTAGCTCAATTGTACATTATTCCAATTGAAGGTGGTGCGCCAAAAAAAATAGATGAAACTGGTGATTTAGTTGCTGATAAAAATTTATCGCCCGATGGTAAAT
>JABHTA010000168.1 GCA_018669945.1 Flavobacteriales bacterium | reverse complement strand
TTCTGACAGCCTAAGAAACCCGCGTTTCTCATCAGGTGCGCCAATGACAACTTTCCTAAGCTGAGCCCAGTAAGATGCTCCTGCACACATTACACAAGGCTCTAATGTTACATAAAGGGTGCAATCTTTTAGGTATTTTCCACCTAAATAATCTGCTGCGGAAGTAAAAGACTGCATTTCGGCATGAGCTGTCACATCATTAAGTCTCTCCGTAAAATTGTGTGCTCGCGCGACAATTTGATTATTACAAACCACCACTGCTCCTACTGGAACCTCGTCTTGATCAAAAGCATTTTGAGCCTCAACTAATGCTTGTTTCATAAAGTACTCGTCTGAAAAAGGTTGTAGTTCCATGGGGCAAAGAAAATGTTTAATTTTGCAATCTCAAAAATTTACACCGGATGCTTAGAACAAATACATGTGGAGAGCTAACCATTAGCAACGAAACTCAAGAAGTTACGCTCTGTGGTTGGGTTCAGAAATCAAGAGACCTTGGCGGGATGACTTTTGTGGACTTAAGAGATCGATACGGAATAACTCAATTAGCATTTAACCTTGAGGTAGATAAACCGCTGTGCGAAAAAGCAAGAACGCTTGGTAGAGAATTCGTTGTAAAAGCGACTGGATTTGTTAAAGAGAGGGAAAGCAAAAACAAAAACATTCCAACAGGTGAAATAGAAATTATTGTTACTGCCGTAGAGGTTCTTAACGAATCTAAAACCCCCCCGTTTACGATTGAAGATGACACTGATGGTGGTGAGGAACTAAGAATGAAATATCGCTACCTGGACTTAAGAAGAAATCCTCTGAAAAAGAGTTTAGCTCTTCGGCATAAGCTTGGTTTTGAAGTCCGAAAATACATGAATGATCAGGAGTTTTTCGAAATAGAAACTCCCTATTTGATTAAATCAACGCCTGAAGGCGCAAGAGATTTTGTTGTTCCCTCAAGAATGAATCAGGGAGAGTTTTATGCGCTGCCTCAATCTCCGCAGACTTTTAAACAGCTACTAATGGTTGCCGGTTACGATCGGTATTTTCAGCTTGTTAAATGTTTTAGAGATGAAGATCTGCGTGCCGATCGCCAACCTGAATTTACACAAATCGACTGCGAAATGTGTTTCGTTGAACAAGAAGATATTCTAAACACCTTCGAAGGTTTGATGAAATACTTATTCAAATCATTGAAGAATATTGAGTTAGCCGATTTTCCAAGAATGGATTATGCTATTGCCATAAAAGAGTATGGTTCTGACAAGCCAGACATTCGCTTTGGAATGAAGTTTCATGAACTCAACGACTTGGTTCAAAACAAGGGATTCAACGTTTTCGATCAGGCAGAATTAGTTGTAGGAATTTGCGCTGAAGGTGCTGCCAACTATTCTAGGAAACAGCTCGATGCGCTAACGGATTTCGTAAGAAAACCACAAATCGGTGCTAACGGATTAGTCTACGTGAAATGCAATGAAGATGGCACTTTCAAATCTTCAGTAGATAAGTTTTACTCTCAAGAAGATTTACAAGAATGGAGTAACGAGTTTGGGGCTAAAGCTGGAGATTTGATTTTAGTGTTAGCAGGAAACACTAATAAAACTCGAAGCGCATTGAATGAGCTTAGGCTAGAAATGGGAACTCGACTAGAGTTGCGCAACCCCAACGAGTTTTCCCCGCTTTGGGTTGTTGATTTTCCTCTATTAGAATGGGACGAAAATTCGGAACGGTTTCATGCCATGCACCACCCATTTACCTCTCCAAAAAATGAAGATTACCACCTCATTAAAACTGACCCAGGAAAAGTTAGGGCAAACGCTTACGACATGGTAGTTAACGGAGTTGAGCTGGGAGGAGGCTCAATTCGTATTCATGATAAAGAGCTGCAAGAAAAAATGTTTGATTTACTTGGGTTTACAGAAGAAGAAGCAAATTCGCAGTTTGGTTTTTTGATGAACGCTTTTGAATATGGAGCTCCGCCTCATGGTGGAATCGCCTTTGGTTTAGACAGAATCGCTGCTCTTTTTGGCGGATCCGATTCTATTCGTGATTACATTGCTTTCCCGAAAAATAATTCTGGACGAGATATGATGATTGATTCTCCGTCTCCAATCTCATCGGAGCAGTTAGATGAATTGCAAATTGAATTGCAAACCAAACATGTATAGCTCGCAATAATGAGCATTACAAATTTTGCTAGACAAGCACAAATTTTAAGAAACAAATACCTTCCCTATAAGTACTTTGTTATTCTTCTTGCAGTACTTGTTGGTTTGCTTTCCGGAATTGCAGGTGCTGCAATTAAAAATAGCGTGCACTTTATTCAGCACCTACTTACCTTCGGGTTTGTTGATGATTATAGAACATACTCCTACTTTGTTTACCCGCTTATAGGTCTTGCTCTAACCTACTGGGTAACGAAAAAGTTTTTCTTTAATAGGCCAGTGGGGCACGGGATTCCAAATACGCTTTATGCTATTTCTAAGAAAAATGGGATAATCCAGCGTCTTTCGCTTGTGAATTCTATTATTGCCAGTGGCCTCACTGTTGGTTTTGGTGGTTCAGTTGGTTTAGAAGGACCAACCGTTGGAACGAGTGCCGCAATTGGCTCCAATATTGGGCGGATTTTTAAGGTAAATTATAAAACTAAAACATTGCTTATCGCCTGTGCTTGCTCTGGTGCCCTAGCTGCGATTTTCAAAGCTCCGGTAGCGGCAATTGTGTTTGCTATTGAAGTTATTATGATTGACCTAACAGTGGCGTCAATGATACCGTTGTTAATGGCTTCGGTTGCCGCCACGATTACTTCTCGCTTGTTTTTTGGTGATGAAATCATTTTCCATTTTCCTGTTACAGAACTTTATGAAGCTTCTGATTTACCATTTTATGGTTTGCTAGGAATCGTTTGTGGCCTGTTTTCAATTTACTTTTCTAAAACTTATTTTTTTGTCTCGGAGTTGTTTGGAAAAATTGCTTCTAAAAAGAACCGACTTCTTATTGGAGGCGGAGCTCTTGGAGTATTGCTGTTTTTTCTGCCGCCATTGTATGGTGAGGGGTTTCAAACTGTAAATCAATTGATTGAAGGAAAAGAAAGTCTTGTACTGGCTGACAGCTTATTTGAGGAACATAAATCTAATTTTTATTACCTCATTGGTTTCTTGCTATTAGTTGTTGTTTTTAAGGTTTTAGCAACCACCATAACGTTTGGGGCAGGCGGTGTTGGTGGAATTTTCGCACCAACTCTTTTTATGGGAAGCTTGTTGGGTTTTATTTTCTCAAGAAGTATCAATTTTTATAAAATTTCTACTTTATCTGAAAGTAATTTCACGCTAGTTGCTATGGCTGGATTAATGGCAGGGATTCTTCATGCCCCTTTAACTGCTATATTCCTTATTGCCGAAATTGCAGGGGGTTATAGCTTGTTTATTCCTTTAATGATTACCGCCTCTTTGGCTTATTTAACGGTTAAAATAATAATGCCTCATTCCGTTTATACTATGCAGTTAGCAAGTCGTGGAGAGCTTATTACACATCATAAAGACAAAGCGGTACTTACCTTGATGAAATTGAAAAACGAAATTGAAACCGATTTTGAAACTGTATTTCCAGAAATGTCATTAGGTGAGTTAGTAAAGGTTGTTTCTCGATCTAAGCGAAATTTATTTCCAGTAGTTAACGAAGAAAGATTGTTTATTGGTGTTGTTCAATTAAACGACATCCGCCAAATTATGTTCAAACAAGATTTATACAGCTCAACCTTTGTGCACGACCTAATGATTGGCATCGGAGAGCACATTACCGTAAATGACAATATGGATACTGTAATGAAAAAATTTGAAGAATCAGGATTATGGAATTTACCTGTTTTGGAAGAAAATAAATATGTTGGATTCGTCTCTAAATCAAAACTATTTTCTGCTTATCGTAAATTATTACAAGAATTTTATCAAGAAGAGGAGTAGATACTTCGACCTCTTCCGAATCGCGCTTAAGTTAATTAATTATTAACTCCAGCAGTAGCATTAAACTCGCCAGTAATTTTAAATTTAGTTGCTTGTGGAAGGTTATTGCGTAAATGAAAAGATGCCCTAAACTTAAAGTTAGTGTTTTTCATATATTGAAGTACGTCTACACCTTCTTCTATATCGAAATCCATACTATTACCTTGGGTTGCAGATACCGGGTTCTTGGACGCGACCATTAGTTCTGCTAATGTGCCTGAGGTTAAAAACAGTTCTGCGTCTTGCAAGAAGCTCAATTCTTGAGTTGCTGGATCTATCGCTTCAATATTAATTGAGACCAGATGAACTTCTTTTACCAAGCTCAATAATGAATTGTTTTGTTCCGTTTGCTCCTTTAATGAAGATGTAATGTCTGTAGATGGTATGGCTAAAACAGTGTCAATGCTAATTGAATCTTCCGATATTGTGAATTCGTAATCATGACTAAATGCAAACTCTACTGTTTCATCTTCCTTATTACATGATATTATTCCTACTACTAAAACAAAAGCAAAATATAAAGTTCGTTTCATGTCTAAAATTTTTACAAAATTAGCTTTTATTTTATGAAATTATACTGCTTACCTTTGTGTCGGTTTAGTTGCGCTTGTTTTAACGCCTCTAACGCTGTTTTTAATGGCATATCAACTATGGTTGAGTTCGCCAGCCAAGCTGGAATGCTTCCGCCAGGATTGGCAAATAACGTGTATTCAATGTCTAGATAACCATCGGCTAATTCAGTGAACTTCCAGCGCCCATCAGAAACCTTTATTCTTACGTTTCCTTGCTTTACTTCAGAATATTCTGGCAAAGCCTTAACGGCAATTATTACACAATTTGAGTCTGGATTATAGCTATAATTATATTGGTATATTCCATCCCTATCATCAACAGGCCATGGAGCATTAGTAAACATATAGTAAATTTGTAGTGTATCCCCTTGCATTTTAAGCAATTTCGACTCATCACAATCTGGCATAAAATTGATGAAATTGTTTACGTCTTGAAAAACCGAAACTAACGCTGTTAAATTTACTTTTACCTTCCCGGTTACTTTCGATTCTTTAAAATCGCTGCCTTGTTTTGCGCGAGTATAAACCTTAAAGCCGCTTTCTTCTTTCTGAAGTTCCCAGCTATTTTGTGCAAACAATTCAAAAGGAAAAGAGACCGAGATTAGGCCAAGGAAAAAACATTTTCTTGTTTTGTTTAGAATTATTTTACCTAACAACCTGTTCTAATTTTTGATGGGAAACTTGTCGATTTGCTATTATTGGATTTGCATATATCTCTAAATAAATCCTTTTTAGCTCGGTTTGATTTCCAATCATGTTCTCTATACGTTGAGTCATTATTTTTTCGAACTTCTCTCGTTCTTCCTTTGTATATTTATCATCATTATCAAAAGATGCTTTCAACATGTCTGCTGCGATATAATTTGTAGGCCAAAGCTTGTAGCTAGCGTATATGCGTTGATCAATTAATTTACACAATGCCTTTATTTTATCGTTATTTGTCGTATGATTTTTATCAATTTCAACAAGCTCGGTTTCCTCAATAGGTTTTGTAATTGCTAGGTGAATTCTTCCTTTATAATCTGTTACCCCTTTAATGATGCTTACCAGGTCTTCATCATCTTGTTTGCTATAATTACCATTTAACTGCTTAAGATGTAGTTCTTGCGCCTTAAAATAATCGCAAGGTTCATATTCGTATGAGATTGCAATTGGGACTAAATTCAATTCTTTAAAGCAATCAACAAAATGTTTGCTTCCGCTCTGCGCGAACATTTTCATCACCCCTGCTTGCGTTAGATCATGCCCGTCTTTTGTTCGTCCAGCTCTCTGCGCTATCCATATAGAGTCTTTCAGTTTTGTAACTGCATTTCGAATGTATGCCGATAAACGCAATGAGTTTTCGTACATTTCTCTCCGTGTTCCTCCTCGAAAAACAGTAAACATTTTATTTACTTTGCCAAGGTCTACCATCAACCCCTCCATTAAATTGCTGCCAAATGTAATTTGCGTTGTATCAATGGCTTTTTCGAAAAGTAGAATTTGCAATAGTCCAGAATCTAAAAATATATCCCGGTGATTAGCTATGTACAAATAAGCCTGTTTTGGGTCAATGTGTTCAAACCCTTCTGAAGATAGCCCATCACAAGTTTTTTCAACAATTTTTCGAATACCAACATGCATAAACTGCTGTTGGAATTCATAAGTAGAATCAATTGAGTCTACTTTGATTTTCAATTCCTCTTTAGTGAGTGCTGGAAATAACCATTGCATTGCTGTATAAAACTCTTTAGCTTTTCCTATTCGAGACATTGCAGGACGTATTTCTTCGTCTTTATATGGTCTAATTAAATCGAAATTCATTGTCTTTGGCACTTACTTACTTACAATAGTAAGAAATTCAATACGGATGAAGAAAATTCACCTTTACTTTAAGGGTCGTTTTATTAATCTTTCGTGAAGAATGTGCGAAATTTATTTGGTCCGAACAATAAGAATAGTTGTGATAAAAGACTTTTTAATATTTAAAAGCAATTATTCCGCTAACAATAATTTTACCGCCACTTCGAGCTGTTTGTCTTTGCCTTTAGCTACAGAACTATAATCATTTTTCACCTTAACATCTGGCTCAAACTGATTGTTTTCTTGGAGTTTATTATCAGTTCCTTTTATCCCGACCTGAGGAATTCCGAAGTATAAGTTCCTATTTATTTGGGTTTCCCACCAAACCGCTGTCATCGTACCGGGTATTGGCATTCCAACCGTTTTTCCAATATTTAGCGCTTTGTATGCAAACGGGAACCCATGGGCGTCAGAATAATTTCCTTCTCCAATTAATAATGCTGATGGGCGATACCATTTATTCAAGGGCTCTTTACCAATGTCTTGGCCCCTTGGTAAAAATGTAGCATACATTGTTCCGCTTAAAAACGTTGCTAAATCATCGTGCAGCCATCCACCTCCATTAAATCTTGTATCAACAATTAATGCTTCTTTATCTGCATGTTTACCAAGCACGTCAGAATAGACTTGTCGATAACTGGCGTCATTCATTCCTCTAACATGTATGTATCCAATCTTTCCGTTTGAAAGCAGAAGTGTTTCCCTGTTGCGCATTTTCACATATCGCTCATAGGTTAGGTTGTACATGTCTCGCTGAGAAATCGGTTTATATACCTGATTATGTTCTTTGCCAGAAATTAAATACGAGACTAGAATGTTCTTCCCTATAACGTTTTTCATTAAACTATAATAGTGCGACAAGCTAGTAATTTCCTCTCCATTTATTTTCGTAATTACCATTCCTGCTTCTGCCTTAGAATCGGCCACTAGCAATGGACTTTTATCTATAATTTCTGCTACTCTTACACCTTGCTCTTTGTTTTTATAATCGGGATAAATACCTAGCGATCCTGTTTTATCGCCCCCTGTTTTTCTAAATCGATATCCTGAACCGGTGTGCGAAGCATTTAATTCGCCCAGCAATTCGCTTAGCATTTCAGCGAAATCTGGCCCATTATTAATCTGAGGTAAAAATTTAGCGTATTCATTTTTGTAGAATAACCAGTCTACCTCATGCATATCTGCTACGTAGAATTTTTTTAATGCCTGTCTCCAGGCGTGATTGTAAATGTACTCGAACTCTTCTTGCTGATTCCATTCCATTTTGGCGGTGTAGGATACTGCTTTCGCTTTTCCGCTTGCTACATCTATTTTTTGAATTTTTTTGTTCGAAAAAACGATGATATTTTTTTCTTCTTTATCAAGTTTTAGTTCCCCGTTACCTGTTCCGATTTTGGAAAGTAACTTTGTTTCTTCCTTCTTAATATCACGCACCCATAAATCGAATCCTTTTTCGAATGAGCTCAAATAATAAAGTTTTGACCCATCTTTTGTAAGTATCGCATCGCTTAAATCTGAAGAATGGAGGGTTAACCTTTTCACCCGATCTTTTGCTTGGTCTAAGTCAAAAACCAACGGCTCTAATGTTTCGTCTTTCTTTTTTTCTTCTTTCTCATTATCTTCTTTTTTATCCTCTTTTTTCTTTTTATCCTCAGCTTCTTTAAACTGTTTGTGTTCCGATTCTGTAAGGTTAAATTTATCGTACGAACTTTGTGTTAAAAACATTGCATAAGCATCCGATTCTGACCCCCAGCTTCCATGACTTTTCATGCCATGTCTACCCGAAAACCAAATGATTGCTTCTCCTCCCATCATCCATTTCGGCTTATAACATTCATAGCCGCTTTCGGTAAGATTAATTAACCGTTTACCATCAGCAGATGCTAATCCTACATCTCCATTCCATCGGTTATATGGGAGGTAAACAACTAAAAACCATTTACCGTCTGGTGACCATTCGTATGTTTGATCTCCGTCTGAATAAGAGTAGTTATACTTCTTTTCAAGAATTGTACGTGTTTCTTTCGTTGCTAAGTTATTAACTTTTAAAATGACTCTTTCCTCTAAAAACGCAACCTCTTTGCCGTCGGGTGAAAATGCTGGCTGGTATGTTTCTGCAGCTGTAACAACGATTGGTTCTTCCTTTAATACAGTTGAGCTATAAAAGTACTTTTCTTCCTCTCTAGTAAGGCTTATTTGATATATGTTCCAGCTCTCGTTTCGCTCACCAGCGAAGAGAATAGTGCGGCCATCAGGACTAAAACTAATGTTTCGTTCTTGTTCTGGCGTGTTAGTTATTCTTTTTGTTTCGGAATAATCAAGAGACGTTACAAATATTTCTCCACGGGCTACAAATGCAATCTCTTTACCGTTTGGCGAAAGCGTCATTTCCGATACTTCCCCTTTTACATCAATAAGTTCAGTAGTGTTGAAATTATCGTCTGTATTGATATTAATCTGCAGCTTTGTTGGCTCCCTTGTTTGATTTTGCGTGTAAAGTTCGCCATCATAACTAAATGAAAGAATGCCGTTACTTGAAATAGATAAAAACCTTACTGGGTGATTAGCAAATGTTGTTATTTGTGTTTTAGTACCGGCTGAAATATTTTTTTTCCACACATTAAAGCTTCCCGACTCCTCAGATAAATAATAGAACGACTCTTCATCAGGACTCCAAACAGGGTTTCTATCTTCTCCATTAAAATCTGTTAATTGCGTGTGCTCTTTTGTTGCGGAATCGAATAACCAAATATCTCTTGTTACTGAAGAGGTATGATGTTTTCTCCATTGATTTTCGTAGCCTTTTCTATCCTGATATAACAGTTTTGTTTCTGTCTTATTCCACTGTGCTCTTTCTGCAGGAGTGGTCAATATCTGATTTAACTCTCCATCTTTATTTATCGAATATAGTTCGTTTAAAGATCCTGAAGGAAACTGACTATTCAAATATGAATCTAATCGAGTTGAGCTAAAAAGCACATTGTTATTCGTGTCGAAAGAGTTCGGGTAATCATTTGCAGAATGATGCGTTAATCGCATTGCCGCTCCTCCGGCTGCCGCCATTACAAAAACATCATAGTTCCCGTATCGGTTGGATGCAAAAGCAATGTTTTTTCCATCAGCAGACCATGTTGACATAAAATCATGCTCTTTATGTGTAGTTATTGCTCTTGCATTTCCTCCCTCAACTGGAACAATGTAGATGTCTCCTTTATAATTAAACGAAATTGTTTTTCCGTTAGGTGATATGCTAGGATATCTCAACCATAAAGGGTTTTGGGAGAAACTAACGAGGGAAATAAACGACAAAATAGGGAATAAAAAACGCGTCATGTGTTAGGGGGGTATTAGATTAAGACCCAAAAGTAATCGTTTACATAACACATCGGTTATATATACTAAAAACGATTATTGTTCGCGTGAAATGAAAGCCTAGGCAAGCCAAAGGTTCTACCCTGCACCCCCCCATTGCGAATTAAGGATGGGGAAATAAAGTTTTACATTCTTTTAGGCTTCAGGATAAACAATATCGGGGTTCCGACCTGCTCCCCAAAGTCATTAAACTTTTCCCGGTATATAATATACTCTCTTGTGGTGTAATTCATTATTTGGGAACTCACATCAAATTCCATGTCAAATACAATATCAACTTTTGAGCATTCATCAGGGAAAATGAATTCGACAAGCATTGTTACAGCTTCTAATTCTTCTGTGACTGGGTCTTCTACAAATACGGTATCAACTTTAGATACCCAAGAGTTAATTTTCTTCAAGCTCATCTCGTTATAAAACCCATCAAGCACAACAAATTTTCCATTGAAAAGGCCTTCTTTAAGAGAAATGGCCAATTGTCTGTACCCTTGAGCCTGTTTAAGTGAGTCGGGGAATGACCGCCTTCTTTCATATAGTTCTGGCAACATTTCTTTTGAATATTTTGACGCGTCTTCAGCCCATGGATTAATCAATGTGACTGTATGACTGCCTAGCTTTGCTTGCCCATAGCAAACTGATGTTATTAAAATTAAAAGTGTAGTGTATATGTGTTTCATAGTCTCTTAAATTTAGTTAAACGATTTTATTGATTACTAACTACATAACGCCAAAAATGAAAAAAGGAACACACAACCGGTGAATTATTGATTAAACTTAGTTCAGAAAGGAAAACTTCTTTCCTTTATATTCAGAAAGTTGTGTTCGATGAAAAGCACCAATTACTGTGCCTAGAGGTAAATCAACAACACTCATATTGGACAGCCAATAAGGTATGTTTCCTCCTGGATTTGCGTAGATTACATATTCAACATAAATTTCCTTCCCTTCGAGTTCTACAAATTTCCAATACCCTTTGGCGTCAACAACCCTTATGCAGTCTTCTCTTGTTGGGCCATAAGTTTCTGTAATTGCTTTAAAACTAACCACTACTTGGCTTGAGTCGGGAAAATATTTGTAATTAAACTCGTAAATTCCTTCCCTATCGGAAACAGGCCATGGAGAATCTGTTATGACTCGATGTATTTGAAATGTGTCTCCTTTCATAACTATTTTAGACGATTCAATACAGTTTGGCATAAAAGAGGTGTAGTTATCTGCATCTTGCATTACAGCTAGAATTGCCCTTAAGTCTGCTTCTCCTTTTCCCGCAACCTTGGTTTCAAGATGGTCCGTTCCTTCTTTTAATCTTGTATAGACTTTTAACGGTCCTTCTTCTTTAACAAGGTTCCATTCATTTTGGCAAAGTCCAACGAAAGGGAAAATGGATAAAAAAATGACACGGATAAGCATGCAACACAAATACTTTTTATTTCTATTTGTTTTGACCAAAGTACATAATTAACTGGGTTTTTCATGCAAATGGACAATGTGGGCTGTTGGCCTAACTATCCACAAAATTCTTAGTCTCTTCTCCTACTCGACTAATGAATTGAATCGATTGTTTATTAAAGACCTGGGGTTTTTCAACGTTAACAACATGTCCACATCCCGGAACTACATAAACATTTGAAAATTCATGTTCTTTTGCCAGTTTCTGAATCGATGGGAGGAACAAATGGTCTTCACTACCCATCACACAAAGAGTTGGGATTTTTATGTCATTTGACCTGAAAAATCTTAATAAGGGGTTAATCTCGGCTGTGAGTCTAAACCACCTGATAAATTCCTTTTGATTTAATTTTTTGGCCTCTCTTGCAAAAAGCGACCGTGATTCTTTATGATTTTGTCTGGGCATAATTATATAAGCAAAAAACTTATATAAAAGCATGTAAGGAACAACTGACTTTAAGATTATGCCCAGCTGCATTAGTATTTGTGAACGCAGATTGAGTTTCATAATTGCCCCTGCCAAAACCATACTCTTAACCTTGTTTGGGTAGTTTTCTGCTAAATTTCTGATAATAATTGTGCCTAAAGAAATACCGATAAAATGTGACTTCTTTATCCCTAAATAATCGAGCAGTTCAATTATATCAACAGTAACAAGATCAAATGTATACTCGGTGTTCTTATCCTTGAGATCCATCTTGCTGTTTCCATGCCCCCTTAAATTCAGAATTAAAACATTGAATTCAGCTTTAAAAGCACGTACCTGCTTATGCCAAATAGAAGAGCTTCCTCCTGCACCATGGATGAAAGTTACCCACTCGACACTACTTGAGTGATTGTATATTGAATAATTAAGCAAGGAATAATTTAAGGTTACAAAAGTAAGCCAATTAAACCATCTAATAAATGGTATATTTCTATTAAGTTAGAAAGACTTTTTATTCCAAAAAAGAAAATGCCTTTCCTTGGTATTCAGGAAGTTTTGATCGATGAAAAGCCCCATTTATTGTTCCTAGCGGTAAATCAACGACACTCATATTAGACAACCAATAAGGAATCCATCCTCCTGGGTTTGCATAAATTACGTACTCAACTGAAACTTCATTGTCTGGGAGTTGTACCAATTTCAAATGGCCTTTGGCATCAGTAACTCTTACGTGATCTTTGCTGGTTTTTTTATAAACTTCTGTTAGTGCCTTAAAATTAACAAACACTTGATTTGAATCAGGAATGTAATTGTAGTTAAACTCGTAAAATCCTTCTCGGTCTAATACAGGCCAAGGAGCGTCTATTAAAACTCGGTGTGTTTGACATGTATCTCCTTTCATAACTATTTTAGAAGATTCGATACAGTTCGGCATAAAAGCAGTGAAATTATCTGGATCTTGCATTACGGCAAGTATTGCCCCAATATCTGCTTTGGCTTTACCAACCACCTTGGTTTCGAGGTAGGGGGAACCTTCTTTTAATCGCGTATAGACTTTTAAAGGGGGCTCTTCTTTAACTAAATTCCATTCCCTCTGGAAAACTCCTACAACAGAAAAAACAGTCAATAAAACAAATCGGGCTAACATGTTAATTACACTCTTCTTAGTTTAAAATATATAGGCCAAAGTAAATAATAACACATTTGCAATCCGAATCTTTTTCGCGAATATCAACAATTTTACTACCTCATCCCAAAAACATCAGCGCATAAAAAACCCCCACCTTCCGAAGACGATGGGGGAAAATAAAGTTTTATAAAGCTCCTCCTCTTGGACTCGAACCAAGGACACCCTGATTAACAGGTTTCGCTACATCTGTTGACTAATCGAACTAGAACACCAACTGCAGTAATTCTATAACCTAACTAGAATGTATTTTGAATTGGAAATGGTCTAAATGGAAAAAGCGGCAAATGGACTTACCTAGTAATTACAAACTTCTTGACATCTTCTCCTATTTGTATGAAGTAGATTCCGGTAGGTAGAGAAGAAACATTAAGCCTTCCATCTACATCAATTTTTTGCTCTAAAAGGCTACGCCCAAACGTGTCATATACATAGGCGACTTTGTTAGAGTTGCCCACGTTTAGATAATTTTTAGTAGGGTTGGGGTAAAAATAATCTGATTTGGTTTGATTTTCGATGTCTATCGCAGTATACACACCCCACTCTCTAATACTTATCTCGATAGATGAAGTTAAGCTATTCGGACTTAGGTTTAAGTAGTCAAAAAACAATGCAGTGTCCTCTCTTAAACAGCCGTCTACATATAAATATACTGAGTCCGTAATAAACAATGGATCTATAGGTGAACATAAACTGCCGTCTGGACCAATATACAATACGGAGCCTACATAGTGAACAATCGCTTCTGCACGAGGGGCACTTCCGTGTTGAGGAAAAGGGAGTGCGTTACTTCTAAACAACGAAACGTCCCATTTCATCACCAGCGGAAGAATAATGTTTTCAAGAGAAATCGTTCCTGACAATTCATCCTCAGCATTTGACACATTAACTTTTATAACTGTGTCTGCAAACGGATTACAACATTTAGTGAAATATGCGTGAAACTTCGAAGTGTCTACAGTAATCCATTCCTCTCCATAAATTGAATCACTTTGAATACCCTGAATGTTGCTAGAGTTAAAATCATACGCAATATAAACGGTGTCTACTTCTTGGTTCCCATTTTCAAAATATATCGGAAAAATCCACTCTGGTTGTTGTGTAGCCCACGGTATAGTTTGAGCTCTTGCTTCCATCGTGATACAGCCTAACAGAATGCCAAGAAAAAACACTTTTCTCATTCCGCTAAACTACAACATTCCAACAACACAATAATCATCCAACCTACCAATCATTTCTTTACTAACCCTTAAAACTATAAATCATGGCATCATCAAAATTAATATTAGACAGGAGAAGTATGCTCAAAAACAGCACCTCTCCACTAGCATTTAGAATATCTCATAAGAGTTAAGTGTGACCTTGGTAGTAGAATGCTTTTTGAATGTATTCTGAATGCCATTTTGTCCAAATCGACCGTTTAGACCACTTCATCCAAAAAACATCAGCGCATAAAAAACCCCACCCTAGCGAACCAGGATGGGGAAAATAAAGTTTTATAAAGCTCCTCCTCTTGGACTCGAACCAAGGACACCCTGATTAACAGTCAGGTGCTCTAACCAGCTGAGCTAAGGAGGAATTTAACGAACTTTCCCTCAAAGGGGCTGCAATATTACCACTTACATTGATATTATACAACAGAATTTTTAGGAAATTATATCTTTGCAAAAAATTTCACAAAATCTTAGAAAACCAAATTAATTACGGAATGAACAAAAAATACAATGTATATGGAATAGGTAATGCTTTGGTCGATATAGTGACTGAAGTTGATGATCAGTTCTTGCAGGATCATAAAATAGAAAAAGGGTTGATGACCTTGGTTGATGAAGAGCATCAAACCAGAATTTCAATGCTATTAACATGGACAATAGTAACATGCAATGCGGAGGCTCTGCAGCGAATTCAATTATTGCGGTTAGTCAATTTGGTGGGTCAAGTTATTACTCTTGTAAAG
>JABHTA010000165.1 GCA_018669945.1 Flavobacteriales bacterium | reverse complement strand
GCTCCATACTCATAGAAGCTAACTCTGCAACTTCAGAAGGTGTGCTCTTAAAGTCGGTAACTGCCAAATCTCTACTTAAGAACGAATGAACAGCATGACCCGCTTCATGAATCATGGTTATTACATCTCTAAACGTACCCACGGAGTTCATATAGATAAACGGCACGCCAACTTCGTAAAGTGGGTAGTTAAATCCTCCTGGAGCTTTACCCTCTTTAGAGTCTAAATCTAAATGCCCCATTTTGTCCATTATTTGGATGCATTCTCCAAAATACGGGTTCACCCTAGCTAAACACTCTACAGATTTATCAATCAACTCTCTACTACCTTCGAAAGGTTTTAATGGTGCTTGACCAGATACATCAACATCCCCATCCCAAGGTCGAAGAGTGTCTAGTTTCAGCTTTTCTTTTCTCTCTTTAGAAAACTGAGCCGTAATTGAAACCAACTCGTCTTTAATAGAGTCATGAAAATTGAAGCAATCCTCTTTTGAGTAATCGAAACGTCCCATGGCTGAGAACATGTAATCTCTGTAATTCTCAAAATCAGCATTTTTTGCTACCTGTTGTCGTTTCTCGATTAACTCGGAGTAAAGCGTATTCAATTCATCCGAATCTTCAGCTCTTCGAAAGTTCATCAAACAAAATATTTCTTCCCGCTTTGCTCTATCGGTATTTTTTAAAAAAGTAGCCGCCTTTTGCATGGTCATGCTTTCGCCATCTACCTCAACCATCATTTTTGCTGAAATAACACCGTATTTCTGGGACATGGTTTGCAGCTCCGTTTGAATAGGAATATTCTCTTCTCTAAACAATTCAATCGCGCATTTTACACCTCTTAAATAGATGAAATATTTTTCAGCATTTAGTTCCTCAAGATGAGAACAAGCAACGAGTTTTTTATTGAAATCATTCGAGTAAGGAGCGATTTTAGGGGAAATTTCGCTTACAAAAAAGTTAAACGATTTTGATAGTTCTTCATCCCGTGTATCTATGTTCATTTTGATATAACGCCATGCCATATCTTCTTCGAGCACAGCATCCATTTCACTGCGGTCTAAAATCCACTTTTCTAATTCCGAAACGGAATTAAGTTCTCTTGAATTTAAATTTTCAAAAAAAGGCTCTAGCACCTCCCAGGAATCAATAACAAATTCTTCTGGAAGAAATGTTCGTTTCTCCCTTTGCAGTATTTCTGCCATAATAAATTTTGTTGTTATTTAGACTTAAGCGAAGTCGACTTAGTCACTTTACCTTTTGCACCTGTTACTTTTGGAGCTTTAGTTTTTGCTACCTTTGGTTTAGCCGTTTTTGCCTTTGGCTTAACCTCTTTTTTCGCCTTTGCTTCTGCACTCGGCTTTTTTTCCTTCTCTTCGGGTTTTAATAGCCCTGATTCAATTAATAGATTGTACCAACGTACTACCTTTTTAATATCAGAAACGTAAACTCGGTCTTGATCATAATCAGACATCGACTTTAAGAAAAATGCTTTTAATTCATTAGCGGAAGTCTTGTGACTAATACCTGCTTTTCCGTTGTTTTCATCATACATTTTTTGAAATACGTCTTTAAGAGGAACATCTTCAGTTTCACTAAATATGCTGATGTCATCTAAAGCGCTGACCTTATGACTTGCATAAGCCGCCATTCTCTTACCATCTTCTATTGACTCAACAACGATTCCGTTCTTAGTTGAACCAACTACTTTGTGTAATCCTGAATAACCTGCTATTGAAATAATGTTTTCTAAATCCATGTATTAATTTTTATTAAATGCAAACATAAGCAATGGAATCCCCATAAAAAAAGGGAGACAATCAATTTTATCTCCCTTTTTTTAACAATTTGTTAAATTTTTTAGTAGAGCGTCACTTTTTTGGTCGAAATCTGTCCTCCAGTATTCAATTCATAAAAGTAAACACCTGAATCAAGGTTAGATAAATCGAAAGAGTAATTGTGATTACCTACAGCTAAAGATTCAGCAATTAAAGACTTTACTATTTTACCTGTTACATCATATACTGATAAATCAACATGTTGATTTTTAATATTGTAAAAACTAACGTTACTCGCGCCAGTTGAAGGATTTGGGTAAACACCAAGTTTCGCTGAATTAGCCGTAATGGTTTCAACTCCAGTTCCAGGTAATGTCTTGTCGTTGTATTGAGCATAAGCAGAATCTGCGCTAGATTCCAAATCAGCCAAATCATCCCCCGCAATCAATGCAAATGCAACCGTTACACTATCGCCATTAGCTAAATTAAATGGGCCAGTAGCAACAACATTAGATACATCTTCTCCACCAGTGCTGGAAACAGATGTACTCAATGAAGTATATTTTTCAGCTGATGAATAACTAATATTTGGATTTATTCCTGGTGGGCTATTATTCAACATCGCGTGATGAATAAACCCATCATCAGTTAATAACTGAACACCGGCATATACACCTCCAACACTAAAATCATAAGTATATCCCATTTGCTTGGAAGCACTAGTAGCGCAATTATTATTTGCAGCATCGGCAACATCCCAGTCTCCATAGAT
Source organism: Flavobacteriales bacterium (assembly GCA_018669945.1). Classification (GTDB taxonomy): domain Bacteria; phylum Bacteroidota; class Bacteroidia; order Flavobacteriales_G; family NORP312; genus NORP312. The sequence goes on along the minus strand of JABHTA010000165.1, from coordinate 12,240 downwards.
TCCGGCATACATATCAGAAAGAGTAGCACCACTTTGATTACGAACTGTGTACTCAACAATAATATATTTCTGATGTCCTTGAGTTGTCCAAGCAAATGCTTTATGACCAACCTCTATATCTAATTGATCTGCTGTTGCATTAGCATCATTAAAAACACCCTCAACATCAAATTCCGATACGACTGGTGTTACTAATTTACTAACATTAGTATATGGAGTAAAATCCTGGTCACTAGTACCAGAAGCACCGCGAACCATATCCACAACTTTTCCTGGTATTCCTACCATAAATGCAGCATCCCAAAGGATAGAAATTCCTTGCATATATGTAAATCCAATACCCTCTGCTTGGCTGTCTAAATTGTAACCAATCATACCTTTACTGGTTATTGAAGTAGCCACATCGTTAATATCAATATTGATATAATCTACATTAACCGTCACGTTAATATATTCGACCCATGAATATGTTCCATCAGTTATATCAATTTGAAACAGGATTGGTTCATTTAAAGGCGTACCTGAAAGAATTTCTGCAGTAAACGGAGCGATACCATTATCAACTGATGCCATCATTCCTAAAGCACCAATTACATAGGTATCATTAGTGATGTTAATATAAGGAGAAGCTGTTGACATGGTTGCTGTTAAATTGCCAGATGGTGCTAAATAATTAATAAAGGTACCAGATAAAGACAATACATCGCCAATAACAAAAGCATCATCTGCATTATCTGTTACAACTTTATTACTCATATCAATTGAGGGCTGCGTTACAGATCCTAATGCATTGGCAAGATTAATTCTTCCTGTACCTAGCATATCTTCATAACCACTGTTTAATGCATAAATATCATCAGCAGTAATTTTTAATTGTTCACCAACTTGTAAAGCATTCATCCAAGAATTTTGAGATTTCACAAGCGCTGCAGAACCTGCAGCTACTGGAGAAGCCATAGAGGTGCCTGACATACTTCCATAACCTCCACCATCATAGGTTGCAAAAATCGTACCTGGAGCACACACATCCACAGTATAACCATAGCTAGAGTAGCTGGATTTAATATCTGAAAGTTCAGTTGCCGCAACACTTAATGCGTAATCAAACCCAGAAGGAAAATTGTTGTCTTGATCATTATCGTTACCCGCAGCGCACACAACCAATGCATCTTGGTTAATAGTTGCATACGTAATTGCATCTTGTCCTGATTGACCACCTCCTGGTCCACCCCAAGAACAGTTTATCACATCAACTCCCTGGTCTGCACAATAGACAATACCCTCATATCCAAAAGCAATAGTTTGACCACCACCAGCTTTAAAAGGTAATAACATACAATCAAAACCTGGTCCCGCAACACCCAAGCCATTATCAGTGCTTGGAGAAGCACAACCTGAAACATGAACTCCGTGCTGAGCACCTGGAGTTGCTTGCGGGTCATTATTATCATCAAACATATTCCAACCATTAAAGTTATCTATATAACCGTCATTATCATCATCTATTCCGTTAATTGGATCGTTGTAGTTGTGCTTTAATTCATCTTGTAAATCTTCATGGTCATTATCCCAACCCGAATCAACAATACCAATAACAACATTTGTGTCTCCCTTATTGACATTCCAAGCATTATATGCATTAATCTTTGAAAGGTGAGATTGAGATCCTAGCTCTGGATCATTTGGACTATAAGACAAATGATATACATAGTTAGGCTCTGCATACTCAATAATTCCAAAGGAATAAAGGTGATTAATTACCTTTGGTAGATTAATAGAAGATAAATATTCGAATTCATAAATTAGTGATAAATCCGCTAACTTCATTCCATATTTATTGAACTCCTTTTCTGGTTTTACTGTTCCTTTAAACTTCTTTTTCAAGTTAACCAACCCAAGTCCATTTATGTAATTAGTAAACTCCTGTATCGCAACATCTGTTTCACTGCAATAGATTCGTTGCGACTCTTTAAACTTAACAACAACAGTTTTAGCCATGTAATCACTTTCAACTACGCCTTTTGGCATTGTAAATCGATTTGGTTGTTTTTGATATTGCGCAGAGGCCAATACAGTTAGGGCGAGAAGCCCAATTGTAAATATTTTTTTCATCGTTTAATAGTTTATTTCTTAATTACTTTTTGTACCCAATTTTTTTTAGCCCCCCGAAAGTACAAAAAGTAAACCCCTGATGAAAAACCGCTCATACCAATTTCAGTAATTGTTGGATTTTCAAAGTCAGAAATAGGAACTGACAACAACTTCATCCCTAATTCATTATGCACTTCAACGTTAGTGATGCGGTTACTTTTATCTATTTGCAGATACAATATATCGTCAAATGGATTAGGGTAAATTGCAATTTGATTATTTGTCTTTCCAATGATACTAGATGCCAGCGGAAGAACTACAAAAACGGAATCAGAAATTGTAGAACACCCATTTGGATGAAACACTTCAACATAATAATACCCTGTATCCTGGGCGTACAATATCTGCGAAACTTCACTTGGGATTATAGCATTATCGAAATACCATTGGTACAAAGAAGACACTGTAGATGTTAATATTGTATCATTAAGCACTGTTATCGATGGTGTTGGCGGATTTATCAAAAATGTTAACTCAACCGTGTCTGAATATGCTTTACAGCCATCTATATCTGTAACTAAAACTCTATAACTACCAGAATTACTAGTAGTTATGGTTGAAGAATTCGCACCAGTTGACCACAAATAGCTAAAATAAGGATTAAGCGTAGCAATTGTTATTGGATCGTTTTCGCAGGTTAAGCTATCATTAATGTTCAATGTTGGTGCCGGTATGGTGAATGGATCTATGATTAATTCAACCGTATCTGAACTTTGCAAACAGCCATTAACATCAATTCCGCTGCCATAGTACAACCCTGATGCCGCAACAGATATAATAACTAAAGAATCACCTGTGTTCCATCGTTGTCTAAGAAATTGTTGATTCATCTCTAATTGATCACCGGCACAAACAGATAATGAGTCTTCGAGAATTGTTCCTGCACCACCTATTAAAGAAACTTGAGAACTTGTTTGCATAATACTTTTCATCGCATCAACTTTCCCGTAACCATAATAATTATTTGGTGTGGGTCCAGTGTTATTATCTTCTTTTGCTCCATTCGTTAGGGCTGATTTGATATGAGCGTAATCATAATCAAGGCAAGATTCAAACAATAAAGCCACCACCCCGGCAACGCCAGGCGAAGCGATAGATGTTCCGTTGGCCGTTCTATGCATACTATCCAGTGCTAATTTACTAGGCTGGTTAGTTAGCATAGATGCTAAGTCTACCATTCGTGTTGCCACCATTGTTGTTGATCCTGGGCCAACTACAGTTGGCTTTGTAACCCCAATTCTTGTTGGCCCTTTTGAAGAACTTGAATAAAGTTCTCCGCTAGACTGACCGATTGGTGTTTGAAGATTTCCTTGAACATCTATATAACTACTCAGGTTAACATAATTACCAACTGTTATTACGTCTGGTAAACAAGTAAAACTACCTACAATTGACTGCAGCAAATCGGGGTACTTATAAAATGAACTATCAACTAGCACAGTTGAGTTCGGTATAGTGTCAACCATGTCAGAATAACCCAATATACCGTTACTAGTGCTCCAAACATCAAATTTACCCAATCCCGTTGTTAAAAAACTCCATTCGTAATCTGTATGCAATGAATCTGGGTTAATAATAACCTGCATAACATAAGTTTCGTCATCATTTACTTTGTAATAACCAATTGCAACATCAGCTATCTTTTGACCTAATGAATTAGTTATTGAATCAACAAAAATTCCATTTCCATCTATAAATGTAGAATAGGATCCATCATAAAAACCGGGCATACTTAGGTATTGCATAGTTCCCCTGTTTTGGTATGGAGTTCCGATTAAATCGGCCCCAAATGAAAATAACGCACTGTCAAAATCAGCAGTGTCCGCATACAATTCGAAATACACACAACCACTTGGCGCGTATCCAGGTATTACAATGGACGAATTGAATTCAAACCACGTAAAACTAGTATCCGCTGACAAATCATACCCGAGATGAAATGCCGCGTGCGAACCTGCGTTTCCTGCAGCGCAAACCAAAGCTCGCCCTGTTTTCGCTTTCATTAGCGAATCTATTCGTAAAGCATCTAAATCCAATCCATCGTGCGAACCACCATAAGTCCCAGCGCTTATGTTTATGACACAAGGCAAACCCATTGAATCAGCTTTAGAATATATATATTCAACTGCGTCTGCAATGGTTCCCAGCCAATTGGCTGAATTAAAATTACTGGCAACAACTATCAAATTAGCATCAGGTGCTGCGCCATAATGGCTATTAGTTGCATTTCCATTCGATGCTGCCATTGCACTAACATTAGTTCCATGCCCATAATACGAGGACGGATCAACATGAGTACAAACCCCGAGATTAATGTCTGTGCTATCCCATTCTTCTCCATAACTAAAATTAGCTGGGGTATTTGTTGGTGAGCCAATTGTTTGATCCCAGATATACATCACTTTAGTGTTACCAAGTGAGTCGATAAAATCTGGGTGCGTAAAATCTATACCAGTATCAATAATACCTATTACAACATCTTTCCCTCGGTATGGATTAGGTAATGGAGCTTCTCCATTATAAACTGGAACAACATTGCTTTTAGCTCTCATGGAATCTGAAAGCAATACAGGTCTATGATATTGAAAAGATAACTGCTTAACACACTCCAACTTTATGAATCCTTCAATTTCATTAGACTCCAATGCAACCGAAATAAAACCATGAAAAATATGCCGATACTCTCCGCCCCTTTTTTCTACCTCAGCTATTATTTGCGCGGTATTACCTTTTACGTAAAAAATTATTTGCTCCTCTGGTTCTGATTCATAAATCGCCCGTGCAAGAGGAATGCTTATTGTTTGAGAGAACAAAACACTAGTTGCTAACAGAATTAAAGAGGTAATTAATATTCTCATATAATTAGATAATTTAATCTACCGAAGATACTACATATTCTGTGGTTTCACAAATTACAATTCTTGAAAGAAAGGTATTTCATTTAAAAATGTGTAAGCATTATTTAAATGATCAATCTTACAGCAATAATGATCCATCCCGTTTGTGATAACCATATATTCTAATTTCAAAGACATATTATACTGCGCTGCTTGATCAAAAACTTCTTGTTTAACTTTTATGCCAGGGGCCTTGCATTCGACAATTAATTTTGCTTCGCCATCTTTACCAAAAATAACAATATCTCCACGCTTACTCAAGCTGTTATACCTCAGCGAATACTCAAAAACCATAAGCGAAGCAGGAAAACCTTTTTCTTGAATCAAAAACTGTGCAAAATTTTGTCTAACCCATTCTTCTGGCTGCAATACAACGTACTTTTTTCGAATAGCATCGAAAATTTGCTTTCTTTCGCCATCAACTTTCTTAATTTTGAAAGCATATTCGGGTAAATTTAGCCGCTGCATTAGTGCGAAAATAATTAGATAATGAAGACTAAAGAAGAAATTGTCAAAAATTGGCTCACAAGATACACAGGAACAGCACTGAAAGATTTTGGGAAATATATTCTATTAACAAATTTCCAAAATTATGTAGATATGTTTGCTGAAATAAATGGTTCTAAAATAAATGGCCTAGACAAAGCTATGCCCAATACTACATCAGGTGACATTACTTTGATTAACTTTGGAATGGGCAGTGCTAATGCTGCGACAATAATGGATTTATTGAGCGCTATTAATCCAAAAGCAGCCCTATTTCTTGGGAAGTGCGGAGGCTTAAAAAAGAAAAACAAACTAGGTGATTTGATCCTTCCAATTGCGGCTATTAGAGGTGAGGGAACCTCAAATGACTACTTTCCACCAGAAGTTCCAGCTCTACCAGCTTTTAATTTACAAAGAGCGGTATCTAGCACCATTCGAGAGCACGGCTTAGATTATTGGTCCGGAACAGTTTACACTACTAACAGAAGAGTTTGGGAACATGATAACGAGTTTAAAAAATATTTAAGAGAAACTCGATCAATGGGAATTGATATGGAAACTGCTACGATTTTTATTGTTGGTTTTGCTAATGAAATTCCCTCAGGAGCGTTACTTCTAGTGTCAGACCAACCAATGGTTTCTGAAGGTGTTAAAACATCTGTAAGCGACAAGCAAATAACGAAAGACTTTGTTAAAAAACATGTTGAGATGGGAATTGATTCGCTTAAAGAATTAATAAACAATGGTAAATCTGTTAAGCACTTGAAATTTGGCTACTAAAATTCAAAGTTTCGAGCAAATTATGAGGGGCTTAAAAAGCAAAGCCTATCAGCCAATCTATTTTCTTACCGGAGATGAGCCTTATTACATAGATATCATCTCAAATTATATTGAAAATAACGTCCTTGAGGAATCTGAAAAAAGCTTTAACCAGACCATTCTCTATGGAATTGACGTAAAAGTTGATCAAGTTCTAGAAAACGCCAAGCGGTTTCCAATGATGTCAGAAAAACATGTTGTCATCATTAAAGAAGCTCAGAATATTAAAGACGTTAAAAACCTTATTTTACTTCAAACCTATATAGAAAACCCTCTCGATTCAACCATTTTAGTTTTGTGTTATAAGTACAAGAAAATAGATTTAAGAACTGCCTTTGGGAAAAAAATAAACAACTCTGGATTCCTATTTAAATCCAATAAAATTAAAGATTACAAACTTGGAGAATGGATTGCACAATATATTCATTCAAAAGGATACAAGATTAGTCCGAAAAATTCAGCGCTGTTATCAAATCATATCGGCAACGACTTAAGTCGGGTTGTAAACGAAATTGAAAAGACATTTATTCACCTTAACCCTGGTGACGAATTATCAGAAGATATTATCGAAACTAATATCGGCATAAGTAAAAACTTCAATGATTTTGAGCTTACTGCGGCAATTTCTACTAAAAACCATCTAAAATACAATCAGATAGTAGATTACTTTAGTAAAAATCAAAAAGACCACCCAATGATTCGGTCGGTTGGAATTTTATACAATTTTTTTATCAAAGTTTTGATATTCCATTATACAAAAGACAAGTCGGAAGGCAATCTTGCATCCGTTCTTCAAGTTAATCCATATTTTGTAAAAGATTACCGAACTGGCGCACGAAACTACAACGCACGAAAGGTGCTCAAAATAATTAGTTTACTTCGTGAATACGATGCGCAATCAAAGGGATACAACAACCCTAGCACTTCAAATGGAGAATTGCTAAAAGAGCTAGCCTTTAAAATTGCGCATTAAAGTATTTATTCCGCTTATCCTCCAAAATAGCCATTCAATCATTGCATCAAAACAGTAACACATCTTCATAAACTTCTCCCTTATAAATTTATACATTTGACGACTTCAGCAAAAACCAAGACATGAGTAGAGGATTATCAGTAGTTATATTTTTGTTTTTTAGCGTTTTATCAATTGCTCAAGAAACTGGAGCGGTTAGAGGCTTTGTTTATGACAAGAAAACAGAAGAACCGGTAATTTTTACAAATGTTTTCCTGAAAGGCACAACCATTGGTGCCGCAACAGATGTAAATGGATACTTCATGATTTCAAAAATTCCTGTTGGAGATTATGAACTTTGCACTACATTTATTGGCTATGATACTGCAACAGTTGCTATTACAATTAAAATAGGTGGGGTTATTACTCAGAAATTATACATCGGTGAATCTTCAGTAAACCTAAATATTTTTGATGTTTCTGCAGAAAAACAAGAAGCACAAACTGAGGTAAAAATGTCAGTTGTAAAAATTACACCTAAAGAAATTAAAGCACTGCCCACTATTGGTGGTGAGGCTGATATTGCACAATATTTACAGGTACTGCCTGGCGTTGTTTTTACTGGTGACCAAGGAGGCCAGTTATATATTAGAGGCGGATCACCTATACAGAATAAAGTTTTACTGGACGGTATGATAATCTATAACCCATTTCATTCAATTGGTTTATTCTCTGTTTTTGACACCGATATAATGAGAAATGCGGATATCTACACCGGCGGATTTAATGCCGAGTATGGAGGGCGAATTTCTTCTATTATGGACATCACAACGAGAGACGGCAATAAAAAAAGAGTAAGCGGCAAGCTTGGAATAAGTCCGTTTGGTGCAAAGGCACTTATTGAAGGCCCTATTATTAGGGCTAAAGAACTTGGGGGTAGCTCTATGTCTTTTATCTTTAGCGGGAAAACATCTTACCTAGAGCAATCATCTAAAGCTATATATAGCTACATGGACAATACGACAGATACTAGTGCATTATTCAATACCTGGGATGCTCCACCGACTGGCAACCTTCCCTTTAACTATACAGACCTTTATGGGAAAATTTCTGTTAACGGCTCTAACGGAAGTAAATTAAACCTTTTCGGTTTCAATTTCAGAGACCGAGTGAATTACATTGGTCTCACCGATATGGATTGGAATTCTTATGGTGGTGGAAGTAACTTTTTAATTGTCCCAGGAAGTTCAGAAGCTTTAGTTGAAGGTGTTTTTGCCTATTCTAAATACGAAATAAGCATGATTGAAGGTGATGATCCTGAAAAGAAAAGTTCTATTGGAGGGTTTAACGGCGGATTAAGCTTCACCTACTTCTTAGGGGACAATGAATTGAAGTATGGCGTTGAGGTATTAAGTTTTGCTACTCTGTACCAATACTTCAATGAGCTAGGTGCTAAGTTTATTGAAGAACAAAACACTACAGAAATGGCTGGGTATGTTAAATACAAATGGAACAAGTCTGATAGCAAGGGTAATTCTAAAATTGTGGTTGAACCTAGTCTACGGTTTCAATATTATGCAACGCTAAACACGCCTTCATTAGAACCACGACTTGGTGTTAAATATAACGCTTCAAATAACTTAAGAGTTAAACTCGCATTAGGCATGTATTCCCAAAATCTAATTAGTGCAACGTCAGATAGAGATGTTGTAAACTTATTTAACGGTTTCTACTCTGGACCGGATAACCTACAAGATTCTTTAACTATTGGACCTAAACCTTGGCAGTCGGATAATAATATATCTCAAAGAGCCGTAAAGCATTCTCTTCAAAAAGCAAACCACGCGATACTGGGATTCGAATACGATGTGTCCAGAAGAATAAATGTTAATGTTGAAGGATACTTCAAACAGTTTACACAACTCTCTAATATCAATAGAAACAAAATTTATGAAGATGTTACTTCTAACGCAGATATTGCTGACGTTTACAAAAAAGATTTTATTGTTGAAACCGGTGACGCATACGGACTAGATTTCGTTATTAAATATGACTATAAGCGTCTGTATTTATGGTTCGTTTATTCGCTTGGACAGGTCTCACGATTTGATGGCGTGCAGGTAGATGAAGCTGGAAAATTAAGCTCTTATCACCCTGTTTTCGATAAAAGACACAATTTCAACTTTGTTGGGACATACACTTTCGGTAAAAACTTAGATTGGGATTTTAGCGTTAGATGGAACATGGGTTCTGGATTTCCTTTCACTCCAACTCAAGGATTTTATGGCAACTACGATTTCAACACTACTGGTATACAAAGTGATTATGTCTCAGCTAATTCTGATTTAGGAATTTATTATGGTAATCTAAACAGCCAGAGATTACCTTACTACCACAGATTGGATTTAAATATGAAAAAGAAAGTCGAATTTGCTGAAACTACTTTAGAAGTTAATGCGGGGGTAACAAACGCCTACAATAGAGAAAATGTTTTTTACTTTGACAGAGTGAAATTCAAAAGAGTAAATCAACTTCCAATGCTACCAAGCTTTGGGGTTAATTGGAAATTTTAACCTCAAATATTTCATGGTTTTTTACTTTAACCTTTTTTTAAAGGAAATTAAGGTAGCCCATAACATAATCAATAGATAATTCATTAGACTTAAACCATTTTAGATTTAGTTCTAACTGCATCATCCGAAATAAGTTGTAATTTCTTCCAGATTCGCACGTAATGTGACTTAAAATATTACTACTTTTACTCCCCGTAACTAAACAATTAGGATGGCCAAAAATTGCAAATACATCTTCGTTACGGGCGGAGTTACTTCTTCACTTGGTAAGGGTATTATCGCTGCATCATTAGCAAAACTTTTACAATCAAGAGGTTACTCTATTACCATCCAAAAACTCGACCCATACATCAATATCGATCCGGGCACATTGAATCCTTATGAACACGGAGAATGCTATGTTACAGATGATGGCGCAGAGACTGATTTAGATTTAGGTCATTACGAACGTTTTCTTAATGTGCCCACTTCTCAAGCCAACAACGTTACTACTGGGAGAATATACCAATCTGTTATTAACAAAGAAAGACGTGGTGAATATTTAGGAAAAACAGTGCAGGTAATTCCACATATTACTGATGAAATTAAGGCAAGTATTAAAAAACTTGGCAATACCGGTGAGTATGATTTTGTAATTACCGAAATTGGAGGAACGGTTGGGGATATAGAAAGTTTACCATATGTTGAAGCTGTTCGGCAATTAAACTATGAATTAGGGAAAAACAATCACCTAGTTATTCATCTTACACTAATTCCTTATTTAGCAGCTTCAGGAGAGCTAAAAACTAAACCGACACAGCACTCAGTAAAAATGTTACTAGAGTATGGTGTTCAGCCAGACATTTTAGTTTGTAGAACTGAACATAAATTAGGGCAAGACTTAAAAGATAAAGTCGCTCGTTTTTGCAATGTTGAAGCAAAAGCAGTTATTGAAGCAATAGATGCGTCAACAATATACGAAGTTCCAATTTTAATGCTGAAAGAAAAACTGGACCATGTGGTTCTGGAAAAACTTAATATGGAGACAGACTCTATACACAACTTAACCAAGTGGAGAGATTTCTTGGAAAAGTTTCAGAATCCAAAACAGACCGTTACAATTGGTTTAGTTGGAAAATATGTTGAGCTCAAAGATTCGTATAAATCAATAGCTGAAGCTTTTATTCATGCTGGGGCTGCGAACGAAGTAAAAGTTGATCTAAAATGGATTCATTCTGAGAGCATTAACGAAAAAAATGTTAATGAAAAATTGAGTAAACTATCTGGAATTCTTGTCGCTCCTGGCTTTGGAAAAAGAGGAATTGGTGGGAAAGTTAGTGCGATTAAATATGCAAGAGAAAACGATGTTCCATTTCTTGGGATTTGTCTCGGAATGCAATGTGCTGTTATAGAATTTGGCAGAAATGTTTTAAAACTAGAAGATGTTGATTCTGCTGAAATTAACACCGGTGCTGGAAATCCTGTTATCGACATAATGGAAAGCCAGAAAAGTATTACTGAAAAAGGTGGTACTATGCGATTGGGTGCATATCCTTGCAAACTAGCTGAAGACTCTTTGTCGCGGCAAGTTTATGGGGAAAAAAACATTACAGAACGGCATAGACATCGTTACGAATTTAATAATGATTATACCGAGCAATACAAAACTGCAGGAATGAATTTAACAGGTATTAACCCCAATTCTAATCTTGTAGAAATAATAGAAATACCTAATCACCCTTGGTTTATGGGGGTTCAATTTCATCCGGAATACAAGAGTACTGTTGCCAATCCTCACCCGCTATTTGTAGGTTTTGTAAAAGCAGCCGTTACCATTAAAGAACTAATTCATTCTTAAGCTGAAATCATACTGTATCTTAGTAGTAGATTTTATTGATAATGTTACCTTTGCCGGTTAATTTCAGGAATTGAGCAATGGATAAAAATTCAATCATTGGACTATTATTAATTGGAGCCATATTTATTGGTTTCAATTACTACAACCAACCTTCGGAAGAAGAAATTGCAGCGCAAAATCAAAAAACAGAACAAGCTAGAGCAGATTCAACAGCTCAAGTAAAACAAGCGGAACGAATCGCCAATAATGCTTCTGCAGAGCAAAACACAATAAAACTTTCTGATGAGAATACTAATCCGGCACTTGTAATACAAGATTCTCTGCAAGATTTAGAGCAACAATTTCATTATGGGAGATTTGCCCAATCAGCTGTTGGAACAAAAGAGTATATAACCATAGAGAACGAAAAAATCAAAGCCACAATTTCAACTAAAGGTGGAATGCTGGTTGGCGTTGAGCTAAAAGAATACAAAACTTGGGATTCTCTTCCTCTTAATCTATTTGACGAAGACTCGTCAAAATTCG
>JABHTA010000232.1 GCA_018669945.1 Flavobacteriales bacterium | reverse complement strand
TCAGCTTTTTATCATGATTCAGCAGCAGCTCTAGTTGAAGACGGAAAAATTGTCGCAGCGGCTCAAGAAGAACGTTTTACAAGAAAAAAGCATGATGAACGTTTTCCCGCAGAAGCTATTAAATATTGTCTTAAGTTTTCTGGGACTTCAATTGATGAGCTTGATGCTATTGTTTTTTACGACAAACCACTCCTTAAATTCGAGCGCCTTTTGGAGACATATTATGCGTTTTCTCCTAAAGGACTTATGTCATTTATAAGAGCAATACCTGTGTGGTTAAAAGAAAAATTATTTCTCAAAAAACTGCTTTACGATGAATTAAAGAAGGTTGGTGATTATGACAAAAAGAAAGTTAAGTTTCTATTTCCAGAGCATCACCTTTCGCACGCTGCAAGTGCCTTTTACCCTTCAAAATTTGAAAATGCAGCCATTCTTACCATAGATGGTGTAGGCGAGGGGGCAACTGCTTCAATATGCCACGGACAAGGGAAAGACATAACAGTCATAAATGAATTGAAGTTTCCGCATAGTTTGGGACTATTCTACTCTGCTTTTACTTACTTCTTAGGGTTTAAGGTAAATTCTGGTGAGTACAAATTGATGGGGTTAGCACCTTATGGAAATGCAAATGGTGAAAGGACTAAAAAATTCATAGAAATAATAAAGAATGAACTAATCGAAATTAAAGCTGATGGCTCTATTTGGTTGAACCAAGAATATTTCAATTATGCAGCAGGATTGAGAATGGTTCCTGACAAGAAATGGGAAAAATTGTTTGGATTTCCGAGAAGAGAAAGGGAAACTGATATAGGGCCCCATCATTCCGATCTTGGGCTGGCGATCCAGCAAATCACGGAAGATATTGTCATTTTAATGGCAAAAGAAGCTAAAAAAGCTACCGGTTCTGATTATCTGTGTATGGCGGGGGGAGTAGCATTGAATTGTGTAGCGAATGGTAAGTTGCAAAAGGAAAACATCTTTAAAGAAATATTTATTCAACCTGCTGCGGGAGATGCAGGGGGAGCAATAGGTGCCGCTTTGGCTGCCTACCATATTTTCTTTCAAAAAGAACGAAAAGTAACCGATAAAATGGATGCAATGCAAGGCTCATATTTGGGGCCGGAGTATACAGATATGGATGTTGATTTAACAGCGAAGCGTTATAAAGCCCCATTTAAGAAATATGATAATTTTGATGAACTATGCACGAATGTGGCGAAATCTGTTGCTGAAGGAAGCGCAATTGGTTGGATGCAAGGCAGAATGGAGTTTGGCCCTAGAGCATTAGGAGGAAGAAGTATTATTGGGGATGCTAGAAACCCAGATACCCAAGAGAAATTGAATTTGAAAATAAAACATCGAGAATCTTTTAGACCTTTTGCTCCTTCAGTATTAGCTGATGACTGTTCTGATTACTTTGACCATGATACGATATCACCCTATATGTTATTGGTGCATCCTGTAATTGAGAAGCGCAGGAAACCGATTTCTGAGAATTATCATGAGTTAGACATGCGTAAAAAATTATACACGGAGAGATCAGATATTCCAGCGATTACTCACATTGATTTTTCAGCTCGTATTCAAACGGTTCATAAAGAGACCAATCCACAGTATTATAATTTGATTTCGAAATTTAAAGAACAAACTGGATATGGGTTAGTTGTGAACACTAGTTTTAATGTTCGCGGTGAGCCAATTGTTAATACACCTGAAGATGCGTATCGTTGCTTTATGCGAACAGAAATGGATTACTTGGTAATTGGTAATCACGTGTTTAGTAAAAAGGAACAACCTGCTTGGAAAGCAACAGATAATTGGCAAGAAGAATTTGCTTTAGACTAGAAAGTACTTGAAATGCCTTAAGTTGAAAGTATTTAAAATTGTAAAGGATGGACAACAAAGATTTTGGAAAACAACTGGAGTTAAGGACTAAGAAGTTTGCAATCTCCATCATTAAACTTTCTATTTCATTACCGAAAACTGAAGAGGGTATGGTGATAAAGAACCAAATTACAAAATCAGGAACAAGTGTTGGAGCTAATTATAGAGAAGCGAATAGATCTAGGAGTAAAGCAGATTTCAGAAATAAAATAAAAATTAGTGAGAGCGAAGCAAGTGAAACGGCTTATTGGCTTGAGATAATTAAAGAAATAAATTGGATAAATGATAGTGGAATTGATGTAATATTAAAAGAGGCAAGTGAATTACTGGCGATTTTCACATCAATAAGCAGTAAATTAAAACAATAAGAAATCGAGTCAGGAACATAAAGTAGTTGAATAGAAGGCCACTTTAAGTAATTTAGTCACTCGAAGTATTTTAAGTAATTACTATATGGATTTTATAAAAGAACTTTGGGGATTTTTAAAAGAGCGCAAAAAATGGTGGTTAGCGCCTATTATTATTGTGTTATTGCTTTTAGGATTGCTAATTGTAATAGGCGGAGGATCTGCTGCTGCACCGTTTATATATACCTTATTTTAAGATGAGTAAAGTAGAGAGGTTAAAAGCGCAATTGGTAATGGTTGTAGGTTTCTTGTGCCTACATTTCTTGTTGCAAAATAAATTCCCAGAAATATCAAAATATCTATTGTACGTTGCGTTGGGATTAGGTTTGGTTTTTTTG
>JABHTA010000125.1 GCA_018669945.1 Flavobacteriales bacterium | reverse complement strand
TAATATTTGTTAATTCTATTCTCAAAAATAACACTTACCTATTACGGGGCAATTTTTCTAATTAATTTTATAGGTAGATTCAATGATAATGTTCTTATCCAAAGACTGAACCACAGAGCAGTATTTTTCTAACGCTAAGCTAATTGCTCGGCCTAATTTATTCTCATCAACTTCTCCTTGAATGGAAAAGTGAAAGCTAATAGCGTTAAATGCTTTTGCGGGACTATCGTCACGTTTGCCCGTTACCAGAACCTGAACATCCGAAGCGTTTTGCCTTTGCTTTTTTAGAATCAACAGTAAGTCAATAGCGGCACATCCACCAGCCCCGGCGAGAACCAACTCCATAGGCCGAAAACCTTTGCCAGACCCTCCTATATCTTGATTTGCATTAGAAAGCAATACTGCCCCATTAGAATTTTCTACATTAAAAAGAAACGGCTCTTCTAATCGTGTTAATTTTATTTCCATACTCCGATATCTATTTAGCTTTTACTGTAATAATAAAGACGTGTTTTTGGTGGTAATGAATGTATAATAAAATAAGTCATAAAAATGATAAATAATTACAAAACTAATTTTGCCACTAAACCATTTAACACAAAATATTTGTATTTGGCTTATCGAGTTTCTTATCGTACATTTAGTTCCTCATTTTTGACTGGTATCAATGACAAAAAAACTCATATTCGTCCTTACTTTTTTGGTGTCTAGTCAAGTAATTTTCGGCCAATTTCAAGATAATTTTTCCGATGGAGATTTCACAATGAACCCCACTTGGATTGGGCATGACAGTATTTTCACAATTACATCTGGAGAGCTTCAATCTCAAAGAAATGGAGCATTGAACTATTATCTTACAACGCCTTCAACACTTTCTGTAAGTGCGCAGTGGGAGTTTTATATTAATTTACAATTTAGCACCTCTGGAGCTAATTGGGTTGACGTATATTTAATGTCTGATGTAGACAATTTAACTGCGGTTAATGATGGATACTTTGTTCGGTTAGGCAATACTGCTGATGGAATATACTTGTATGAAGTTGTTGGGGGCACCGAAACAATGTTAATTGATACGGTTGGTGTTGTTAATAGTAGCTCTAACAATCCTTTTAATATTAAAATAACCCGTGATGCTGCTGATAATTGGACATTGTTTTTTGATGATGGGGCTTTAGGGTCATACACTTCCGCAGGCTCTATTACTAGCAGTGCTGTTAACACCTCAGCCTTCTTCGGGGTTATGATTAAACAATCTTCGGCTGCATCGCCTGTTAACGGCCATTTCTTCGACAACTTTATTGTTGGAGCTATTGGTGTTGATGTTACTCCGCCAACGGTTGATTCAATTATTGTTCAAAACGCCAATGATATTGATGTTTACTTTTCAGAATACATAGACGTAACAACAGGCAGTTTATCGACTAATTTTTTCATTGACAATGCTCAAGAAAATCCTTCTTCAGTTATAATTGAAGTTAGCGATTCTTCTCTTGCGCACTTAACGTTTCCTACTGCCTTTTTAAACGGGCAAAGCGACACCCTTTTTATTAATAATGTCGAAGATCGGTCAGCCAATGTTATTCTTTCTGATAATATACCGTTTTTCTATTTACTCACGTTTGCTGCAAACTATAGAGATGTCGTTTTTAACGAAATATTACCAGACCCAAATCCTCCAGTATCTCTTCCCAATGCTGAATTCGTTGAAATCTATAATGCAGGTTCTAATGTTTACGATTTATCGGGTTGGCAATTTGTTAATACAACAACCGTAAAGACTCTTCCTTCCTTCCTTTTACAGGCAGATTCGACCGTGATTTTATGCTCTGTGACTGATACATCAGTATATCAATCTTATGGCGATGTTATTGGTTTTTCTTCTTGGACCGCCCTTTCTAATGGAGGGGATAGTTTAACTCTTTTGGATAATTCAGGAACAGTTATCGATATCGTCTCCTATGATGATGCTTGGTATAATGATCCGGTAAAGGATGATGGTGGTTGGTCTTTAGAATTAATCAATCCGTTTACTCCATGTGGAACAACTGCATCAAATTGGACAGCAAGTAACGATACGATTGGAGGCACTCCTGGCGAAGAAAATTCAACTTTCAGCACAACTCCAGATATTACTTCCCCAGACTTGGTCGGCGTAACTATTGTTAACGATTCTGTAATTCAACTTTTCTTTAACGAAACAATGGATAGTGCAAGTCTTGCTAATGGAATTTACGGATTTACAGGGGGTGTTTCTCTTGATTTTGTCCAGTCTATTTCTTCAGATTTAATCTCTGTTTCTTTAGTTTTGACCGCTTCAATAGACACGGGTACATTCTATACTGTTACGGTAAATTCCGTAACAGACTGCCCAGGTAATTCAATAAGTGTAATCAACACTTTACAATTTGTAATTGGTTCAGATCCTGTTGCGGGTGGAGTAGTCATCAACGAAATTATGTGTGACCCAACTCCTTCTGTTGCTCTTCCTGAAAAAGAATTTGTAGAATTATATAATACCACCGCGCAATTAGTTGATTTGTCGGGGACATTTTTTGATGGAGAAGAGCTTCCAGTTAACTCCTTTATTCAACCAAATGGTTATTTAACTATTTGCTCTGTGAATGACACAGACGAATACAGTGGTTTTGGCGATGTTGTGGGTTTACAATCTTTCCCTACATTAATTAATAGTGGAGAACTAATCGACTTGGTCGATGCTCAAGGAAATATAATAGACCAAATAGAATATTCTGATACTTGGTATTTAGACGCAGCGAAAGATGGGGGTGGCTGGTCTTTAGAGAAGAAAAATCCAACAGCAATATGTAATGGGGCTTCTAATTGGGCAGCAGCGAATAACTTTATTGGAGGAACACCAAGTAACCAGAACTCTATCTATGAATCAACGCCGGAACAAATTTTACCCACAGTAATAGATATTATAGTAACAACATCAGCAACAGCCAAGCTAGTCTTTAGCGAATCTATGGATAGTACAAGTTTAATACACGGTAACTATTCCGTTTCTGGTGGAGTTTCTGTTATATCGGCAACTACACTTGGTTCACCTTTCGATTCTGTTTTCTTGCTTTTTAGCACTGTTTTGGATACCGGAACAACCTATTCTATCTCTGTTACGAGCGTTACCGACTGCCCTGGGAACCCGATAGGCTCACCAAATTCTATTGACTTTGTTCTTGCGCCAACGCCATCACTTGGGGATGTTGTATTCAACGAAATTTTTGCTGACCCAAGTCCGATAATTGGCTTGCCTGATCAAGAGTTTGTTGAGCTATACAACACGACCGGCCAGGTAATAAATTTATCAGGGAGTTATTATGCAGGTAAAACGATTCCGAACAGGTCTTATATCCCCGCGAACGGTTATGTAATTCTTTGCGAAGACGAAGACAGCTTACTTTTTAGTCCGTATGGAATGGTCATTGGTCTTTCTTCTTGGCCTGAACTAACAAATGGAGGAAAGTATCTCGCCTTAACAGATCCAGGTGGCGCTATTATCGACCAGGTAACATACAATAGTTCTTGGTATGCTGATTCCGAAAAAGATGATGGTGGATATTCACTAGAAAAAGTAAACCCATTCGCTGTTTGTAATTTCGACAACAACTGGCGAGCTTCAAATGATGATACCGGTGGCACTCCTGGTAAGCAAAACTCTATTTACAGTTTAGCAACAGATACTATTTCACCTAACCTAATTAAGGTTCTGGTAAACAGTATAACTGAAATTGAAGCTGTTTTTAATGAAGGAATGGATTTTGGTTCACTGTTTTCTGCAACTTACACCATCAACAATAGTATCACTATTGATTCTGTTCAGTTGGATAGTAACAACTATTACGGATTAAAACTATTCATTTCACCTATTAGCGCTGGGGTTATTTATACATTAACTATTGATAGCGTTATGGATTGCCCAGGAAATAATATCGACAAAAACATCGCTGATTTCGTTCTCCCAGAAAATGGAGAACCCGGAGATTTAATAATTAACGAAATTCTCTTCAACCCTAGCTTAAGTGCTTCTGATGATTTTGTTGAGGTCTATAATAATTCAAGTAAATACATCGATATTTCTGAATGGAGTTTGGCAAACTATGATTTTGATCTAGATTCTATTGATAATGTGAAACTTGTTGGAGGCCAACAGCACATCCTTTACCCTCAAACTTACGCCCTTGTTACCGAAGATACAGCAGCAACATTTGAAATTTATCCTTTGTCTGCACAAACTACTTTTATCGAAACTGATTTGCCTACTTATTCGAATGATGAAGGGGTGGTTATATTAATATCGAAAGCCAACGAGGTTTCAGATCGTTTCGATTACGATGCTGACATGCACTTTCCGTTGCTTACAGACGATAAAGGTGTGTCTTTAGAACGACTAGATTTCGACAGAGAAACAAACGATTACACGAACTGGCATTCTGCAGCTGAAAACATTGGCTTCGCTACCCCAGGTTACGAAAATTCACAGTATCAGCCTGCCGATGAGCCGAACAACACTCTTGGTGTTGATCCAGAAATATTTTCGCCCGACCAAGACGGATACAACGATTTATTAAATATAAGTTACGAATTACCTGAGCCTGGATATGTAGGTACTATTCTTATTTATGATTCTAAGGGAAGGTTAGTTAGGCAGTTGATGAATAACGAATTACTTGGTCCTGATGGCATCATTTCTTGGGATGGCACCAACGACCTCAACGAAAAATCTCGTATTGGCATCTACATCATTTTCTTTAGTGCATATTCAACCGGGGGCGATGTAATAAAAGAGAAAGTAACATGCGTATTGGCTAGTCAGTTGTAGAACCAATTTTCTTTGCTGGACTCTTATTCGTTAGCTTACTAGACCTCAAAATTAACAAAGCTCCAACCAAAATAAAAGGAATACTTAGTAGTTGACCCGTACTTAGTATTTCACCAAAATTACTTTCTAAGCCTCCTTGACTATTTTTAATAAACTCAACTCCAAAACGCATACTTGGCACCAACACAAAAAACCAACCAGTTAATAAACCTGGCTTTGTTTTTGCCTCTGTTTTTAAGTACATATATCCTAGAATCAAAAATATAAAAACGAAAAAAATTGCTTCATATAATTGTGCGGGGTGTCGAGGCAACAAATCGACTCCCCTATGAAAAACGAACGCCCAAGGCAGCTCTGTTGGCGCGCCAACAATTTCATGATTCATCAAATTTCCTAATCTTATCATCCCCAATCCAGCACTAAAAGCGACTGCTAACCTATCCAACACCCATAAATAAGGAGCATTTAAAACATATCTAGCTGCCAGCCAACTAAACACCACAGTGCCAATTCCTGCTCCATGGCTCGCTAAACCGCCCATCCAAATCTTAGGAATTTCTTCTAAATGCTCACGAAAATATTCCCAATTGTAGAAAAAAACCTCTCCCAAACGAGCTCCTGCAATCGCTCCTACTGCAATCAATATTGAAGCGTTAAAAAGCGGTTTATCATCAATTCCTTCTCGAATATAAATTCGTTGTACCAACCAATACATCATCACCAAAGCGGTCATAAATAATAAACCGTACCATCGATACGAAACAGGCCCTATTCCAAACGCTAAAGGGTTAACCCTCCAATCTATATATTCTAACATAATATAATGGCTGTAAACATACCAAAAAGTGTTGTTATGAAGTATTTATTAGCTTCAATTAAACCTTTTAATACCTTTATAGTCATATTGTATCTAACAGAATATTCTACGAACAAACACAGCACAAATGGATTTCAAATTTATATGCACTATCGCACTATTCTTTTCGGTATTAGCTGGAAAGACACAAGACTTTAATGGCTATGCGTTATACAATTCTCAAAATTCTAGCACAACCTATTTAATAGATAAAAATGGCGATATTGCTCACTCTTGGTCGTGCAACGTAAATGGAAATTATGCTGTTCTTTTAAAAGAAAACGGTAACATTGTACGGGGTGGTGTGTATAATAATAACCAATTAAACGGAGCTGCAATTGGCGGAATGATTCAAGAATATGACCCAAGTGGAACCGTTGTATGGGAATTCGTTTACTCTACCTCCGATTATTGTCAGCACCATGATATTGAAATAATGCCTAACGGAAATGTATTGTTTCTTGCATGGGAAGTAAAATCAACCGCTGAACTTACTGCTGCCGGTTACGATGGTGCCAATTCATCAAAATGGCCGACTCGAATTGTTGAAATTCAACCTGATGGTAATGGAAGTGCGTCTGTTATTTGGGAATGGCACATCTGGGATCACTTGATTCAAGATTTCGATTCATCAAAAGATAATTACGGTGTCGTTGCCGATCACCCTGAACTAATGGATATCAACGCTGTCGCCACTCAAGGTGGGGGTGGCCCTGGAGGGAACAGTGGTGACTGGTTTCATGCCAATGGAATTAACTACAATGAATCTTTAGATCAAATTGTATTTACAGCAAGACATGCCAGTGAGTTTTTCATTATTGACCACAGCACAACAACTGCTGAAGCAGCAACTCATTCTGGCGGAAATTCTAGTCAAGGCGGAGATTTATTATACCGATGGGGAAACCCATCAAATTATGGGGCTTCTGGCGCTCAAATTGTCCCTGCTGCAGTTCATGACCCGCGATGGATTAAAGATGATGGCAGAGAAAATGGCGGGTTTATCCAAATTTTCAACAACGAGGGAGATAATGGAAATTCCTCTGTTGATGCAATTGATACTCCTCAAAATGGTTACAACTATACAATAACACCTGGAAGTGCATTTGGCCCTTCTTCATATACTTGGAGACACAGTTGTTTAGATAACGCCTATGGTCAATCTGCACATGATAAATTATCGAACGGAAATACTTTTGTAAACCTATCTAATGAATATATGTATGAGGTAGATGCAAACGATAATATTGTGTGGCAATATAATGCTAGCCCCGCAAAAGCATTTAGATACGAGTGCACGCATCCTGGCGTTCAACTATTAATGGGTGTTGACTGTAACTGCGATGCAGGTGGCTCTGCATATATGGACAACTGTGGTATTTGTGTTGGTGGAAATACAGGACTAACAGAATGTTCTGGAGTCGGTATTGAAGCTATTTCTTCTAGTCCGGTTGCTCTATTTCCAAACCCATCCACTGGAGTTTTCGAGTTGAGAGGTTTGGGAACAATTAATGACTATTCAATTGAAGTAACAGATGTTTGTGGAAAGATTATTCGAAGAATTAGCAGCGTAAGCTCTATAGATTTATCGAATGAATCTAGAGGAATATATTTTGTTGCCATATATATTGCAGACGCAAATCCTATTGTCAAAAAAGTTTCTGTTATAAAGTAATTCAAAAGCAGATGAAACTTTCCCATTTTGCGTTTATTTCTTGTTTTTTAGCAACAACAAGCGTTAAAGCGCAATCGGATTTCTACAACAGCGATACGCTCGTTGAAGTGCGTATTTATTTTCAAGAACCGAACTGGGACTATATATTAGATAGCCTTTTTGTAGAAGGAAATGAAGGTCGCCTAATGGGCAATCTTGTTATTGATGGCGCATCCTACTTTAATGTTGGGGTTAGGTATAAGGGGTTTAGTTCAGCAAGTGTTAACCGAACAAAAAACCCTTTTAATATTAAATTAGATTACGCCATCAATAACCAAAACCATCTTGGTCACGATAAAATTAAGTTAAGTAACGTTATTCAAGACCCTTCTTTTGTGAGAGAGGTATTATCATACGAAATTGCCCGAAAATATATGCCTGCCTCAGGCGCATCCTTTGCAAATGTATACGTAAACGATACTTTAATTGGTCTCTATACTAGTGTAGAAGCCGTAAATAAAGATTTCTTGATCGACCATTTTGGGACTAAAAATAATGCGTTTTTTAAAGGAAATCCCCAGAGTTTAGACCTCAACGGAGAAAACTCAAACCTAGGAAATAGCGCTGGTACTGACTCTTCCGATTACTATTCATTATACGACCTAAAATCCAATAATGGTTGGTCACGCTTATATGAGCTTATTGATGTTCTTAATAGTGATCCAACGAATATAGAAACTGTTCTAAATGTTGATAGAACTTTGTGGATGCATGCTTTTAATTATGGCTTGATAAACTTTGATAGCTATGTGGGTTATGCTCAAAACTATTACTTATACGAAGATCATAATGGGCAATTTAATCCCATTTTATGGGATATGAATATGTCATTTGCTAGTTTTAGATTAGCAGATGCCTCGGAATTTTGGGACGGGTTTTCAATTGCTGAAGCGAAAACAATGGACCCGTTATTGCACTATAACAGCGTTTCTGTTTATGCAAGACCCTTAATGCGAAACCTCTTTGAAAATAGCACCTATCGTAAAATGTACCTGGCACATATGCGAACGATTATGGAAGAAAATTTTGATAACCAAGATTATTACAATAGAGGGCAAGAGCTACAAGCTTTAATTGACACCTCGGTAATGAACGACACCAATAAATTCTATTCTTACGCTGACTTTCAAAACAACATAACAAGTACCGTTTCGGACTTAGTTGACTATGCGGGCATTACCGACTTAATGGATGCGCGTTCGACCTATTTAAATGCCTATACTGGGTTTTCTGGAGCGCCTACCATTTCAAATATAACTAGTTCTACAAATCCATCCGTTGGTGGTGACTTAACTATTAGTGCTTCGATTGCCAATGCTAATGAAATAATTCTAGCCTACCGTTATAGCTCTTGGGATCTATTTCAAACTTTGCCAATGCTTGATGATGGCAATAACGGTGATGGGTCCGCTGGAGATGGGATTTTTGGGGCAACATTATCAAATATTGGCAATGCAATAGAGTACTATTTATACGCTCAGAACGATTCCGCTGGCCGGTTTTCTCCTGAAAGAGCTGCTTATGAATACCATACTCTAAATTTCAATGCGAGTTATAAGGATTTGGTAGTAAACGAATTTATGGCTTCTAACTCAACAACTGTAGCTGATCAAAATGGAGAATACAACGATTGGATTGAATTGTACAATAATACCACTTCAATAATTTCGACCTCTGGATTATATCTTTCTGATAAAATTGACACATTATTCAAATGGGCAATGCCAGCTGTTTCAATCGCTCCAAATAGTTATTTGATTATCTGGGCAGATAAAGACACGCTACAAAATGGCATGCATTCTAATTTTAAACTCTCTTCGTTTGGCGACCAAATTGTTCTTGTTTATGCAGATAGTACCATTATCGATTCTGTAACTTTTGGGTCCCAAGTTGCAGATGTTAGTTTAAGTAGGTCACCAAATGGAACAGGTAATTTTACTGTTATTCCAACAACCTTTAACGCAAATAACACCAATCTATCTGTTGAAAATTCGCTTAGTCAAACTCCCTTTAATGTCTATCCAAACCCCGCAACAAAAAAATTCTTTATTCAATCAAATTTTAATGAGGCTGTTTCTGTTCAAATAAACTCAGTTGATGGGAAGCTGGTGTCCACATTCTACAACTACCCGCCTAATAGTTGGATAAAAGTAGACGCTGATATTTATTCCATAGGTTTATATTTTGTAACCCTTTCTAGCCCAAACCAGACACTAACAAAAAAGGTAATAATTCAGTAAATTTATAATATGAAAACTGCCCTAACATTAATAACTGCTTTCTCTATTTTCTCATTTGCTTCTGGCCAAACGTTTACTAATTATACGATAGATAGTGGTTTGGTAAACAACGATGTGCTTTGTCTCGATGTTGCTAGTTCTGATGTTATTTGGTTCGGAACCCAAGAAGGTGTTTCGGTATTTGATGGGGCAACATGGAACACTCATACAACCACAACAGATACTAACCTTGCTCATAATACCATCCAAGCGTTATGTGTTCTTAGCGACGGGAATGTCTGGATTGGTACTGACTTTGGTGCGAGTTATTATAATGGATCCGTTTGGACAACTTATCTTGAGGCAGATGGCTTAGGGGATGATCGCATTAAATGTATCACAGAAGAAACAAACGGAGATGTATGGTTTGGAACGAACGATGGTGTTTCTATATATGACGGAGCGAATTGGACGTCCTATGGCACATCTGATGGGTTGCCATTTGGAGGAGTTACCTCTGTCCGATTCGAATCAAACGGAGATGCTTGGTTGGGAACAGGGCTGAGTGGTATTTCGGTTTTTGATGGGACAACATTCACTGAAATAACAGAAAATGAACATCTGATTAACGACAAAATTAGGGCAATAGCAATAGATGATAATGGAAACAAATGGATTGGCACGGCCGATGGGGTTTCAGTCTTTAATTCTTCTAACCTATTCATAGAAAACCACTCAATAATGTTGGTATTACCCGCCCCAGACACATTAAATCCAATAGAAGATATTAAAATTGCCAGTGACGGGAGAATTTGGACTGGAATTTACGTAGATTACCTAGTAACAGAAGGCGGTGTGGCTATGTTTAATGGAAATTCGTGGACCGACTATGATGTAAGTGATGGGTTGATTGGCCCAGTGATAAGAGCACTTGATATCGATTCTCAAGATAATATATGGGTAACAACAAGTACGGGTATTAGTAAGATTTCAGGAATCCCATCTGACTCTGTCGATTATTGGTCGACTTGGAGTGATAGTGCCGCTTTCCCTGAAGATACTATTTCTTCAGCATCAATTATAGAAGCTTATTTGCAGCCCAGCATTTCAATATATCCCTCTCCCGCAAACTCTGAGATTACTGTTAGCTCTATAAAGAGGCCAATCACTAGAATGGAGATCCTCACTCTAGATGGTGCTGTTTCAAGGTCAATTCATGAAATGAGCAATAGTTCAACTGTCTCAATACAAGGTCTCTCCTCTGGATTATACTTTATTAGGGTGTATTCTAATGAAAAAACGGAAACCTTGCGATTTATTAAACTTTAAGTATATATCAAACCAGCACTACAGAAACTACATTTGTCTAATTTTAAGAACAATGAATCAGAACTTATTTTACGATAAGCTTCTTACTATACAGATGGTTTTGGTCTGACCCTGTTATTAAATAAGTGCCAACTGGTAACGTATTAGTAGGATCAATTGCGCTTATCAAATGGCCGGCCATATCTGTTATAAGAACTTTAGAATAAAACTCACGACCTGTAATATCTCTTAAAACAACTAACACCTCTTGTGCCGGTTCATTTCCCGTCATTTCGATGTTTAAATGTGTTCCGTCATTTGGGTTCGGCCAAATTTTAATGTCCGCCTCAACATCTCCAAATAAATTTGTTCCGGGTTGATTTGTTCCAGTATAATCAACGGGAACTATTCCAGAATATCTGTATTTACCATCAGTATCTGTTTGTTTTAATCGATAATAGCTTACGCCAGTAAGAGGTTCGTAATCAATATCAAAATATTCGATTCTGTTGCTGCTTGATCCTGCTCCCTCAACCTGAAGAATCTCCTCAAATTTAATTCCGTCTTGGCTTCTTTCTATTGTAAAGAATTCATTGTTTTCTTCGGAGGCAGTCACCCACATTAACTCTACCTGGTCTATATTTAAGTGTGCTTCGAAACTTATTAACTCAACTGGAAGAACGTTAGTCCCACTTTTAGACATAAAAGTAGAGGGGCTGAAATTAGAAATAACGACCGTACTAACCACATTTCCTGTGCCGTCTCCATTATCCGTTGCTACTCCTTCGTGGTTCTCCCATGAAGAAGTTACTCCTGAATAATGTGAAAGAGCTAAATCTGTCATATCTGAAATCCCACTTACAACATCACTCTCCCAATATAACTTAATGTTACATTCTGCATCGTCTCCTGGATCAACCGTTCTGGTAAGGTCCCAGTATTCGACAGCACTTACGTGATCTACTCCTGCACCTAAATTAGTTGAATTTGGCGTTGCGGAGCGTAAATATTCACACGTAAATTCGGTGGTAGCATTATAGTTGTTGATGTTTTTCATCTCTAACCTAGCCCAAGTAGTTCCATCACCAACAGGAAAGACAAAATTATTATCATTCCCAATTTTTTTCATCGGACCATCAACAAAACTAGATGCAGAACCTTGCGAAGAGGTCGCTCCATCTGCTATTACTAGCAAATTTGTAGATGTGGTTCGTACTATTCCCGAAGTTAATACAAGCGCTCCATTAACTGTTACCAACCCATCTAAGGTTACCTGAGGAGCTGTTCCAAAAGTATTGTTTATCGTTACATTATAGTACTCAAAAGTTTCTCCTGTACCAAAAGCATCTTGCTTGATTACCTGCGGTGCTGTGCCAATTAAGTTAAGGTTTGGTGAAGAGTTAGAACTATACGACAGTTCACCATATCCGTTTTGTCTGTTAAAATTACCCCCCATATTTAGAACTGGAGAGTTCTCAAAACATACCTGGATTAATTCATCTGCCGTTGCGTTGAAATTAATATCCCCCATAACCGTAAGTATTGTTGCACTCTTAATCTTAAATTCGATAAGCTTACCTCCCGTGCTTGTTAGGTTAACGTCACCTCCTATATATAGGAAGCTATTGTTATCCTTTAACTCAATTTTATTTAATTTACTTGTTCCAGCTGTACTCGTCATAATTAAATTACCAGTAATAGAAACATTGGCTGCGCTTTTCATCTCAAGCTTCATTTCTTTATTTCCTCCTGACCGAACAAATGAAACATTCCCGCCAACGGTTAACGTGGAAGAACTCTCTGTCTTAAGTTTCAACTTTTTATTAACTCCATTATTGTCTGCAGTAACATTTCCACTTACAGTCAAACTTCCTGAAGAATTCTTTACCTTTAGTTCTGTATTAGATGAGCCGCCTTCTAAATATACTTGGCCGCATGCTTCTGAAGTGTTATTAATTGTAATTATATGTCCTTCGATATAAACAATATCTCCGGCAACGGGATAGCTTCCAGAGTTGGTTCCACTTGAATGACTTACTGTCGACCAGGTTGAATTGTCGTTCCAATCATCTGAGTCTATAGAGTAGTATGTAGTAGGGCCTATTAAAGTATAAGTATAGCTATTATAATAATCTGTGCCCCCTTCGTCATTAGCGGCAGTTACAGAAGCAGTTGTATAGGTTCCTACCATGGAATGATT
>JABHTA010000033.1 GCA_018669945.1 Flavobacteriales bacterium | reverse complement strand
TTGGATCACCATTTGGATCGAGCTTAGCCAATACAAATTGAAAATTGGCATTACCTATGATTGGTTTAAACGCATCAGCTATCGTATTCGTATCGGAATTGTATCCGTTATAATCTGCGTTGAGCCTTTCAATTTGCTCATGAATTCTTAAATCAGGAATATTTTCAGGACCTCCCTCATGTAAAACATGAAACACAACCGGTATAATATAATTCTGCGTTGCCGCTCTATCAATATTCCCAATAAACTCTTGTGTGAAGGCTTCTAAATTTGCTTTATCACTAATTATTTGAGAAGCAGCTTCTGGATATTCTAACAAGTATTGCTCCTCATTTCCATGAGTTGTGCACCAGCTAGCAGAAGATTGAGCAAAAGCTCCGAATGAAGATAAAGCGATAAATAATGATAGGACTTTTTTCATGATTACTTGGTTTACTTAACAATAAATTTAGAATGTGCAGAAGTAAATTCTGCGTCTAATTTAATGAAATAAACTCCACTACTTAACCCCTGTGTGTTAAACGGTATCGACTGATTTCCAGTGGTTGTTATGCCTAAAAATACATGTTGAATTTCATCACCAAGAATATTGTATATACTAATTCTTACAGCTTGATTTGGCTTGCTATTAAAATTAACCCAGCCATTGCTTTCTACAGGATTAGGAATTACTCTAAGGTTAAGCACATTATTATCAAACATCTGCTCAACGCCAACTCCAGTTTCACTAACGGTAAAACTCCAAATGTTACTCCAAGCTGTAGGGATAGCATTTGTACGAGCCCTTACTCGCCAGTAGTACTTTTGCCCATGAATTAACCCTGAAGTTTGTATTTCGGTGTCTGCATTGTCAGGATTTGATGAAATAAAAGCCGGTGTGCCTGTTTGAAGCTCTGTTGAGTTAAAAGAATTTGAGGTATCTATTTGATATTCGTACTCATCACAACTCTCCAAAGATTTCCAATTTAGCAATGGGCCATCAGAAAGGTTTCCAGCGCCATCAAAAGGACTTTCTAATACAGGAAAAGCTTTATAGACTCCAGTTATATTAATTTCATCTAAGTAAAAATGATTACCGCTATCGCTTTCTAATTCAAATTTATACATAAAGCCTTCATTTAGTAACCCTCCTGAAATAGATGCTAATGTCTGGGTATTCCATTGACTTGAAGAAGGGATAAACGCAGATGAAGTACTACTTCCTGTTGTCATAATTGAAGCTATTCCTAACCACCCTAGCGACCAAGTTTCACCACAATCACTTGAGAATGATAATCGAACTTTGTCAATCGAGCTTCCCACTTGTGCATATGCATATTTAAATGAAAAACTTGCTGATGCCATTTGTGATAGATCAATTGTACCGCTAATCAAGGTTTCCCTCTCTCCAACATTGTTACCTAAATTCTTAACTACTGCCGAATTAGATCCTGAATATGCGGCATCAGATGTTAGCTCCCATTTATTTGACGAACCATCTGTATTCTCCACAAACCATTCCGCAGAAGGCAACGAAGTTACATTTTCAAAACTTTCGGTATAGGGATAGTTTTGACCAATAGGATCGACTACAAAAATGTAATTTGATTTGGTTACCGATTCATTCTGACTACCTAAAGTTACATCTAGTGAAACATCATGAACCCCCTCAGCATGATAATACACAAGTGGATGTTGGTTATCTGAAGTACTTGGAATACCTGTTACAAAATTCCATTCCCAATCAGAAGCCGTTGCAACCGAAACGTCGGTGAAAGAAACAAAGTTACCGGCACAAACTATATTTTGGGAAACAAATCCTGCCTCACACAACTGATCTACTCCTGTTTGAGCCAAATTCGATGAACTCCATAAATTGTTTCTCTGACCTACCGATGATTCTAGGGCAGCGTGCATCCAATTTATTTGTCCCTCAGTAAACATTCGATCACAACTAGCATAATTCATATAATTTTGAACATTATCTAAATTTCCACATGTAATAAGTGTCGTATCACAGCCACCACTATTTCCTTCGGTTAGTGGAGTATCTGTTATATCATCATCATCACTGCAGTTTGAAGTAACTCCCGGAACATTAGTATCACCCCAAACGTGTTTTAAATTGAGCCAATGGCCGCACTCGTGTGTCAGCGTACGAGATCTTGATTCACTACTTTGCTCAATCCTTCCAACTCCATCAAAAAGCACAATAATTGCATCAACAGCAGCACTTCCACCGGGTAAATAGGTATAGCCTCCAGACCCATTAGCCGTTGATTTTACAACAAAAATATTCAAGTACTTTTCTCTTGGCCACATTCTTCCAGACTTAACACCATCATCTGCTAAGTTTGTTGCAGTATCAAAATATCGATTAATGCCACTTGTAGGAACACCTAGTGGATCTCTTTTTGCTAATCTAAACTCTATTTCGCTATCGGATAACAATTCTCTAAAATCAGTTTTCACCTCAACAGTATCCGGATTTCTTAATGAAAAATCCCGATTCAGAACAAACATTGCATCCAATATTTGTTCATCTGAAATATTCTCGAGACCACCTTCGTGAATTATATGAAAGACAACTGGAATAACATAATTATTCGAAGTTCTAACGCCATTATTAATGAAGTCGTTGCTGAAATTTGCTAATTCTTCTCGTGCTTGATTTATTTGCTCCACCTCGTTTGGGTGATTTAATAAATACTCAAATGATGCTTCATCTGCACCGCATTTCACTATTACATTTTGACCATAAGCATTCAACATCATGGTAATTCCAATAAACAATCCTATCATCCTCATATCAAAAATTTTATCCTTTCATT
This sequence comes from Flavobacteriales bacterium, assembly GCA_018669945.1. Classification (GTDB taxonomy): domain Bacteria; phylum Bacteroidota; class Bacteroidia; order Flavobacteriales_G; family NORP312; genus NORP312. The sequence goes on along the minus strand of JABHTA010000033.1, from coordinate 8,050 downwards.
TAATAAAGCGCAGCAATATACTGCATTTATGCGAGTTGCTAAAAGGAAAAATAAGTATTGACAAACTATTGCGTATAGGTTTTGGAAGCCTAATTGATATCTATAAACCTTTCGATATCTTTTATTAAACCGAAAACAACAATACTATCTGTATCATAAATCATTGTTTCTGTGGTGGGAACACCTAAGATATGTTCCTCGATGGTTGCCTTTCCATCCTTCGTTTTCTCATAACTACGTTTTATAGTTACAAGGTTAATTTTGTATTTATTTCGAAGATTAATTTCCCCAACTGCCTTATTAATAATTCCTTGAGGTGCTTTTATCTCAACAATTTCGTAATCATCGGGTAATTCTAAAAATGAAAGTACGCTTGGATTGAGAAGTTGCTCGGTAACAACTTTAGCAACCTCATCTTCGGGAGATAAAATTTCTTCTACTCCAATTTTCTCCAAAATCATTCTTTGCTGACGCCCGTGAGCCCTTGCTATAACTCTTTTGGCTCCTAATTCCTGAACATAAACAGTGCTTAATAGTAACGCTTCAAAATCCTCCCCTATTGCCATTACAACGGCATCGGCTTCTTGAATATTTTGGGTTCTTAACGCACGAATATCAGTAGCATCCATAGTTACTGCCATCGCAACATCATCCTTAATTGCTTCGATGTGATTTTCATTATTATCGATTGCTAAAACCTCCACCCCTTTTGCGGAAAGGTTTCTTGCAATGGCTTCACCAAACTGGCCCAGTCCGATAACAACATATTTACTACCTGTAGCCATTATACCATTGCATTATCTAGATCTTGAATCAAATCTTCTACATCTTCAACACCGACACTAAGTCGAATTAACGAATCTACTACTCCACTTTTTTCTCTTTCTTCTTTAGGAATAGAAGCATGTGTCATAGTCGCTGGATGTCCAATTAATGACTCTACACCTCCAAGTGACTCTGCCAAACAGAAGATTTTAACCTTTGCTACAATTTCGTGAGATGCTTCAAGACTATTTCCTTTTAACGTAAAAGAAATCATACCTCCGAAACCTTTCATTTGCTTCTTAGCAACAGCATGATTTGGATGAGATTCAAACCCTGGCCAATACACTTTATCAACCTTTGGATGATTTACCAACCACTTGGCAATTTTCTCTCCATTTTCACAATGTCTTTGCACTCTTAAGTGCAATGTTTTAATTCCTCTTAGCACTAAGAAGCTGTCTTGAGGCCCACAAACTGCTCCACTACTATTCTGGATTCTATAAATTTCCTCTGCAATTTTTTCATCATTACAAATTAACGCTCCCATCACTACATCTGAGTGACCACCCAAATATTTAGTTACGGAATGCATGACGATGTCAGCACCTAAATCCAAAGGGGTTTGAAGATACGGTGTTGCAAACGTGTTATCAACAGCCAACAATACATTGTTGCCTTTTGCAATTTGAGAAACCGCTTTAATATCGATAATATTCATCATTGGGTTTGTTGGCGTTTCAACCCAAATCAGTTTTGTATTTGAATTAATTTTTTCTTCGATAGCAGAAGTATCTATCATAGATACGAAGTGAAATTTAATTCCGTATTTCTCAAATATAGTTTTGAATAGTCTAAAAGATCCTCCATACAAATCATTAGTTGAAATAACTTCATCTCCTGGATTAAGCATTTTGATAACACAATCCATGGCGGCTAAACCTGAGCCAAAACAAGCCCCAAATATTCCATTTTCTATGGCTGCAAGATTTTTCTCTAGGGCATGTCTAGTGGGATTTAATGTTCTTGAATATTCGTATCCTTTATGGTCTCCAACACTCTCTTGAACATAAGTTGATGTTTGATAAATTGGTGTCATAATAGCCCCTGTTGCCGCATCTGGCTCAAGACCTCCGTGAATCGCTTTCGTGCCAAATCTCATATTATCTTTCATATCTCACAATTTTGGCCGAAAATACTAATTTCCACAATTATTATTGACTTTTAAACTTGATTAACTTTCGTTTTAAAAATACACGTTGTATCCATTTAGGAAGGACGATTACTCCAATTAATAAGTAAGGCCAGTAGCCTAATACTCGCCAAATCACGCCAAGTACTTCTGACGGTGCTCCGGAAATAAACTCTCCAAGAAATTGTGGAAACAGAACCTCTGCAACACCCGAGCTTCCTGGGGTTGGGCTAATTAACATAACTACCCACATAATAAGCTGACGAGCATAAATTCCAAAATGAGAAATTGAATTTGATTGAGAAAAAGCTAAGATGATAAAATTGACTACCCAAAATCTAGCTGTCCAGGCAAAAAATGTGGCTCCAAATGCCTTTATCCAAAAAATAAAAGGCTTATCTTTCAATTCCCTTGAAGTAACGATAAGGTCGTCTCCTGTTTGTTCTACACTTTTTCTCCAACGTTTAAGGACGCCTAAACGGCAAATTTTGACCAGCAGATTCTTAATTCCTTGTGGATTAAAAAAAGTAGCATACAGCATTACGGAGGTTAATAATAATATAAATCCATAACCAACTACAAACAGAGACTGAATGCTCAGCAACCAGCCAAAAAATGTACCTCCACTATCGTTTGGAAAGATGTTTTCAATCCCCGCCAATAAGATGACAGCAGGCACCATTATTACATAGAATAGTTCATCTAAAAAAGCAGTTGTCATAACTAGAGCCGTGCTTCTACCTAAAGATATTTTTTCCTTATTAATAATTAAAATTGCAATACCAGCTCCTCCCACAACCGATGGTGTAATTGCCGAGGCAAACTCCCATAGCATGATAACATCAAAACTATTACGCCATGAAATTTCATTATTGGTAAGGATTCTAATTCGATACATATAGGCAAAATCTCTAATTACCATCATGAATACAGCAATTAGCATCCAAAAAATTGCGGAGTCTCCCCAATTCATTTGTTGAATTGAATCAAGATCTAAAGAACTCCACAATAAATAAAGAACACCAGCTAACCCAATAACTACTGGAAAGATAATCCGTTTTACGGAAAAGAAATTCAATATCTTTCGGGAATCACTTATCACTATATTTCAAGTATTTTTGTGCCAAATTTGGATATCATGAAAACGTTTTTCTACTTACACACATGCTCTACTTGTCAAAGAATTATGAAAGAGCTCAACCTTGACAAGGTGAAACTTAAGGATATCAAAACTAACAAAATTACTTTGCAAGAAATTGATGAAATGGCAAAACTGTCTGGCTCTTTCGCGTCATTATTCAGCAGAAGAGCGATAAAATACAAATCGCTCAATTTAGGGTCGGAAAATCTCACAGAAGACGATTATAAAAACTACATATTAAAAGAATACACCTTTTTAAAAAGGCCAGTCTTAATTACTCAAGATAATATTGTGATTGGTAATTCAAAAAAAGCAATTGAGGAGATGATAAATATCCTTCAATAAGCATATGAACAAGTATTTACCTCATCTCGCCCTCTTAGCTGCAAACATTATCTACGGAATTAACTACACTGTAGCTAAAGATGTAATGCCTAATTATATTGAACCGTTTGGTTTTATTTTACTGCGTGTTCTCGGTGCGCTTTCTCTTTTTTGGATTTTTCACATATGTGGCAACAAAGAAAAGATTGATAGAAAAGATATCCCAAGGTTAATTATTTGTGGTTTTTTTGGTGTTGCTCTCAATCAATTATTATTCTTCAAAGGTCTAGACATTACAAGCCCAATTAATGCTTCCATAATTATGACAAGTAACCCAATTCTTGTTTTACTTATTTCTAGTTTTCTGTTAAAGGAAAGAATTTCATTAACGAAAGGAGTAGGCATTGGAGTGGGGCTAATTGGTGCGTGTACTCTGATTTTCGTAAGCCAAAATTCAAACAAATTTGGTTTTGGAAATGATACTTTTTTGGGAGATGTAATGGTTATGATAAATGCAGCTTCTTATGGAGTTTATTTGGTAATAGCAAAGCCTTTAATGATAAAGTACCGGCCCTTAACTGTAATAAAATGGGTTTTTACATTCGGTTTAGTTTTCGTTTTTCCTGTGGGCATATCTGAATTTGCAGCAATTAAATGGTCTGCTATGCCCCAAAAAATTGTCGGAGAGGTCGCTTTTGTGGTTATCGGAACCACTTTTCTAGCTTATCTACTAAATATTTATGCGCTGAAAAAAGTTAATCCATCGGTAGTAAGTATTTACCTGTATCTGCAGCCAATTATAGCAACAATTGTTTCTATATCGCTCGGTGCAGACACCTTAACCACAGTGAAAATTGTTGCAACAGTTTTTATCTTTACCAGTGTATATTTGGTTAGCAAGCCTAATTCAAAAAAGCACAAAAACATTCATTAATCTTTAAGCACTCAATAATCTTAATCATCAATAGTTATCTTTGCAAAAATTATTGAGATTATGATTCGTTCGATGACCGGTTTCGGAAAAGCTGTAGGGGAATACCAAGACAAAAAAATAAATGTTGAAGTACGCTCACTAAATAGCAAACAGCTTGATCTAAATACAAGAATTAGCGGTCACTATCGGGAGAACGAACATTCTTATCGGAGCCTCGTTGGGAAAGCGGTTATCCGTGGTAAATCGGAACTTTCTATTTATACTGAAAACAATGCTGATCTTCCAAAAGCAACAATAAATGTTGATTTAGCGAAAAACTACTATGATGATTTAAAAAGCTTTGCGGATAGCATTAATGAAAATAAAACTTCGCTACTTAGTCAAGTACTCAGAATGCCCGATGTGATGAAAACTTCGCATCCTGAAATTGAAACAGGAGAATGGGACACGGTTTCGAAAACGATCGAAAACGCTATCGTGAAATTCAATGAATTCAGAATTCAAGAAGGCGAAAAATTAGGAAATGATTTTAAAATGCGTTTACAAACCATACTCAATTTACTTTCCAAAATTGAAGGGTTAGATAATGATAGAATTAATAAAGTTAAAGTAAAATTAACTGCCAATCTTGACTCATTAAAAATAGAGGTCGATCAAAATAGATTCGAGCAAGAATTAATTTACTACATAGAAAAGTATGACATAACTGAGGAAAAAGTTCGGCTTAGGGCTCATTGTGAATATTTTATCGAAACGATGAATGAAAAGGATGCACAAGGAAAAAAGCTTGGGTTTATTGGGCAAGAAATGGGAAGAGAGATTAATACTATCGGCTCCAAAGCAAACCATTCTGAGATTCAAAAATTAGTTGTTCAGATGAAAAATGAACTCGAAAAAATTAAAGAGCAAGTTTTAAACGTTTTGTAGATTGGAAGAAGGAAAATGCATAATCGTTTCAGCACCTTCGGGAGCCGGAAAAACTACAATAGTTCAGCATCTGCTGGGTATGGATTTGGGGTTGGAATTCTCCATATCTGCAACGAGTAGAGAAAAGCGAAATAAAGAAATTGATAAGCAAGATTACTTTTTTCTGTCTGCTGCTGATTTTAAAACTAAAATTAACGATAACTTGTTTTTGGAGTACGAAGAAGTTTATCCCAATCAATTTTACGGCACACTCCGGTCAGAAATAAATCGAATTTGGAGCAAAGGAAATCACGTAATTTTTGATGTGGATGTGGTTGGAGGGCTTAACCTTAAAAAAATATTTGGGGACCAGTCATTAGCCGTTTTTATAATGCCCCCTTCTATTGAATCATTAAAAGAAAGGTTAACCAATAGAAGAACCGAATCTCCTGAAAAGCTAAAACTTAGACTAGACAAAGCCGAAAACGAAATGGGTTTCGCTACAAAATTCGATAAGATCGTTGTTAATGATCAGCTTTCTCATGCCATTGGAGATGCTGAAAAATTAATTAAGGAATTCGTTCTTGATTATTAGTAGTAATGGCTTCTAAAAAAAAAATAGGTCTATTTTTTGGTACATTCAACCCCATTCATGTTGGCCACATGATTATCGCAAACTACATGGCAAACTATACCGATCTGGATGAAGTTTGGCTGATAGTAACTCCCCAAAATCCGCACAAACAAAAAAAATCCTTATTGAAAGATTATCATCGTTTAGCTATTGTGCGAGAAGCCGTTTTTGATAACAATAAACTCAAGGCTTCGAACATTGAGTTTGACTTACCAAAGCCATCATATACAATAAACACGCTTGTTTATTTAGAAGAAAAATATAGCGATGCCGATTTCGTTTTAATAATGGGAGAAGATAATTTAAGAACCTTCTCGAAATGGAAGAACTACGAACAAATTATTGACAGATGTGCACTGTATGTTTATCCAAGGACTCCAACTTTTGAAGAGCAAACTAATGAGCATACCAATACTAACTTTATCCATGAAAAGGTAAAAATGCACGATCTTCCTGTAATGAAAATTTCGGCTAGCTTTATTCGAAACGCAATAAAAGATAAAAAAGACGTACGTTATTTACTGACAGAACCAGTTCATAAATACATATCCGAAATGCATTTTTACGAAAAGTAAGCTACAAAATAGTAATAACTTGACACCGCGAGAAACAACAAAACTAAGGATTCAGCTATAATGACTTTTTTTATTTGATCGAAAAATAAGCCAACTACTATTGATGTAGGTATAAGTATGGTCGTAATTGATAGCTCCCCTCCGCTAAAGATCATTTTTACTGTTAAAATAACAAAAAGCAAAAGAACAATACCTAACATTTTCCTAATTACAGATGCTTTTTGTGCATAATTACCAATAAAAACCAGCAGAGCGGGAATAAACAGAAGCGCCATACCAAGTAAAACAATGTATTTAGAATCTTGGATCTTTATTATTGAAAACGTGGGCAACCAATTATTCACCTCTTGAAATGAATCAAAAAAGTATAAGCCAGCTATTAAATATAAAAACGGAAGAAAAAACCCACACAAAGAAATTATCCAGTCATTTAAAGTAACCGACTTAAATGAAACTATTCCAACCCACACAATTATCATCAAGAAAACGTTACCAGAATCAAGAATTGACATAGTACCTATAAGGCCAGAAGAGTCGAATATTATCGATTTCGACCCAGAAGAATTTGGTAACCGAAACAACCTTAACAACATAATTACCAACAAGAGATTGGAGATACTTTGAATAGAGACAAAAAAATGTTCTCCGACTCCTAGAGCCAGCAACAAAAATGCAAAAGAAACTAAGAAAGATTTTCTTATTGTAATATCACAACTATTCACAAGAACGCCTATTAAAATCGTTGTGACAAAGACCAAAATCACTGCTAGCGTTGCACCAACAAATACTATTTCATTTATCCAATCAATGGATAATTGCAAAGCACTCTGAGATTGAATCAATTCAAAATCGACATCAGTAAAAACAGAAAAAATTTGAACCAAAAAACAGATTGAAAAAAGTGTAATCGGCACAACGGTGCGGTCTGAACGAAAAAAGTTTACCAACATATTTATTTAGTGCTAAGATTTTCTAAATTTGTAGCAAACAAAACTAAGAATATCATGTCATATACAGATGTAATGTACGGAATTGGAGATTTAGCAACGGCATCGTACGCGGGATTAAGAGCTTTAGGGTCAGGGCCTTATGGTTGGTTCAATTGGTTACTTATTGGTATCGGAATTGGTATGATGGTTTGGTGGATGAATCAGATGCTAAAATATGACAAAGAAGCTGAACAAAACGGCACGTTAAAATAGACAACACTTTTGATATATATTTGAAAAGCCCATCTCATAAGAGATGGGCTTTTTATTTGACTATTTCTTGAAAAATTATTAGGATAAAGTTCTTTGGTTATTGATCCTCTAAATAGAGTAAATAGATCGTTTATAGAATAAAAACAGATTTGAACTCACTAACTTTTATTGGCGACACCCATAGACGTTTACAAACGTTTACAATTATTTAATATTAGCTAGATATTTATAATTCAACTCTTTATATATATTTTTGAATATATAACCATAAAGAATATATACCATATTGGTATAGCCTTACGTTGTAATCAATTTGAAAAACTTTATTTTAATATTATTAATTACGATTCTAATCAGCGCTTGTACTGACCAAGATTCTT
>JABHTA010000229.1 GCA_018669945.1 Flavobacteriales bacterium | reverse complement strand
TTTTCTGAAGTAATAACAACACCAAAATATTGAGTCAGGTTGCTTTGTTGAAGTTTAATATGTTGCACTTCTTCAAATCCATTTGTAATTATATGAAGATTGTATCTAGTTTTCAATTCGCTTAAAACTTCATGACAACCATCAAATAAGTTGGTTTTGTAAGGAGATGTTTTTACGTAGTAATCACCAATATCATTAGCTAATTTTCTATCCTCAATTTTAAATGTCATTAGCGCATCGTAAAACCTATCGTTACGTAACTCCTCTTTAGATATTTCGTCTTTTCGATATTGCTCCCACATCCTATCATTAATCTTATAATAGACCCTCAAGAATTCATTAAAAGATACTATACCCTTTTCCGCTAGATTAAAATTATAATAAATCTCGGTTAGTGCTTCTTTAGAATTTGCGTCAAAATCCCATAAAGTATGGTCTAAATCGAAGAATAGCGTAGTGTACTTTTTCAAAATAAGCCTTTAAATTGAAATGATATTGAAGTTAATAGAAACGACCAAAACACAATAGATCCCATTAAAAAATATACCGCAAGCTTATTGTTTCCAAAATACCTAGCTGCAAGAATAGAACCCACGGGAATTGAAATAGTAACAGGTGAAATGAAAGCTAATCCTATAATACCAAAATTAGACTTAACCTTTATTATCATCTTATTCGTTTTGGTGAATTTTGATTTTTCCTTTTTCTTACCATATTTCTTCATGTACCAATCAACAGCTAATTTTCCAAAATAGAAGAAAAATATCACTCCCGTCCAACCTCCTATTATTGTAATAGCAATCGTCTCCCAATAGCTATAACCCAACCCAAGCGTTGCCGAAGGAGCAAACAAAAACTTTGTGCTGCTTAATAAAAAACTTGTTACTAACTGCAGTATTTCGGTGCCCACTCGTCCTTATAATTTTTCTCCAAATGCTAAATCACCAGCATCACCCAAACCAGGTATTATATACGATTTAGATGATAATTCATCATCTACAGCTCCTATCCACATAGTTGTGTTTTCAGGTAAATGTGCTCGAGCATAATCTAAACCCTCTCGACTAGCAATTGCGACTGCCAAATAAGTATGTTTTGGTGTTCCGTTTTTCAACATGGCTTTATAACTAAGCACCATAGATTTTCCCGAGGCCAGCATGGGATCCGATAAAATAAGTACCTTGTCTTGTAAACTCGGGCTTGCAAAATATTCAACTCGAATTTTGAAAGTACCATCATCTTCGTGCTTGCGATAAGCTGAAATAAAAGCATTTTCAGCTTGATCAAAATAATTTAGCAACCCATTATGCATAGGCAGTCCTGCACGAAGAATTGTACCGAGCACTATATCCTCATCTAAAAGGATTTCATTGGCCTTACCCAAAGGGGTTATTACATCCTTTCGTTCATAATTTAATGTCTTACTGATTTCATATCCTAATATCTCGCCAATTCTCTCAAGATTTCGTCTAAATCGTAAACTATCTTTTTGGATATTAACATCGCGGAGCTCTGCAATGTATTGATTGAAAATCGATTGACTCTTGTTTAATATATGTACTTCCATCTTAATGAAATCTGTAAGATGTAAAGTTAAATAAACAGACGAGTAATTAAAAGCTAAACGGCTGCTATTAGCATTTTTTCGTAGAGACTGGACCAACCTTCCCATGGCGAAAGCTCACTTAATGAGTCATTATGCCAAACAACATTTAAGGTACCTTTTACTTTTTTTACTTGTTCAATGATAGGTAACATATAACTCATTGCTTGTTCTTCAGGCTTGTTCATATAATGGCGAATAGTTGCCTCCATTATCGCAAAAGGATGAACAGTTAAAGCTTCCTCTTGTTCGTCTAGTAAATTGTAATATGAATAGGGTGAACATATACTTGCCCTAAAACCCATTTTAGCAGCATAACCCATTGTATAGTCATCTGTAATACCATTTTCGATAAGTGTTTTATACGTATTTGGAAAAGATAAAGTCAAGAAATGCTGACGGCTTTTTGTAATAGGAACATGAACAACTTTAGCTAAGCGATCCATTTCCATTTTTACTCTTTCCGGTTCTTCGTTAGATGCAAACGAAGGGTGAACACCAACAGATGCGTAATCCCCAACATGCTTAATTAGAGATTGAAATTTCCTACTCGAAATCGGTACGTTTTTGTCGTTTAATCCATAATCACCTACTAAGAAGAAATATACCACTTTGAATCCGTATTTTTTTTGAAATTCTAACTGTCTGTCGAAACTATCGAATGGATCGGGAGTAAGCCCCAAAAGACACTTGAACCTATTAACAAAATCTTTGAAATCAAAAATTAAAATTGATCTACTTAACGCCCCAAGCGTTCGTACCACACCTTTTTCCTTATATGCGTAGGCGTTATCTACATCTATCGTTGCAACAAATTCATATTTTCTTTCAGGAATTGCACTAACTGGGAAGAATTTGGCGATTACTTCTTGTAGTTTTTGATCCCATATATTTACCAAGGGTCTCTCTAAAAAATCGTTTTTAAATGCAATACTTTCTTCTGGTAAGAATCGATTATAATGATCGCGCTTCATATTAATATACTCCTCGTATCGAGAGGTTAAATAGAATGTTGCCGACAATAAATCAAAAGGAATGTGTGTTCCATTATTTGGGAACAAGATTGTCTCGTTCTCCCACTTACCCAAAACGATTTTTTTTTCTTCAATTGATCGCTCAAACAGCAATCCTGAAGGAATAATCTGAATTGCATCTTTTATATCAAGTGGAGAATAATTAATTCTAACTCCCTTGGCCGCATTAAATTCATCTAAGTTATTTGTGATGCTGAACTTATAGTTCATGACCTCGCTAAAAAGTAGCTTGACAGTATGCTCAAGCCTATTACTTATTTGATTGGAGTATACTGTTAACATCACATTAATTCTTGATCAGCGAAACTAAAGTAATTAGTATCGCCAATTATGAGATGGTCGAGAACAGAAATATCCAACAATTTAGCCCCTTCTTTTAATTTCTTGGTTAAATCTCTATCTGCTTTACTTGGATTTAAATTGCCTGACGGATGATTATGGCTTAATATAATTGAAGGGGCAAGTTTTTCTAATGCCGCCTTAAGAATAATTTTAGCATCTGCAACCGTTCCAGCTACTCCGCCTCGACTAATGCAAACGGTGTCAATTACCTTATTATTTTGATTCAATAGAATTAGCCAAAACTCTTCATGAGGTAAATCAGCCAAAGCCGGATAAATAACATCAAATGCATCTTTACTCGATGCTATCTTAGGTTTATCTTGCGAGGATTCTGCTTTTCGTCTCCTCCCCAACTCTAATGAAGCGGATATCGATATTGCTTTCGCCTCTCCTATCCCTTTAAATTTCATTAAGTCTGGTATAGAGACTTTACCTAATTCATTTAGATTATTATCTACACTGTGCAATATTCGTTTAGACAATTCTACTGCCGATTCGTCTCTGCTTCCAGATCCAATAATTATCGCGATTAATTCAGCATCACTAAGCACAGCACGGCCTTTTGCAACAAGCTTCTCGCGAGGTCGATCATCTTCTGCCCAAGACTTTATTGATAGTGATTCTGACATTGATAATTTCAAAAATAAAAAAAGGGCCCCATAAATGGAGCCCTTTTCAAATTATCTTGTATTCAACCAACAACTTAAAGCGCAGCAACTTGTTTTGCTAAACCAGACTTAAGGTTAGCAGCTTTGTTTTTATGAATAATGTTGTTTTTTGTTAATTTATCAATCATAGAGAAAACACCTGGAACGGCTTTTTCAGCGACTTTTTTATCACTTTCTTCCCTAAGAGTCTTCAAAGCATTACGCATTGTCTTGTGAACATATTTGTTCGCAACTCTTTTCTTTTCTGATTGTCTAATTCTTTTTAATGCTGACTTATGATTTGCCATTTTCTAATTTTTTACGGAACGCAAAGATATATCTTTTTGTTTATGCTACTAATATTGAATATTCTATTTTTTTGTAACGACTACTTGATCGTGAATAGTATCATCAACTAAGATTCTACCACAGTGCTCGCAAACAATAATTTTTTTGTGGGTACTAATATCAAGTGTTCTTTGTGGCGGTATTTTATTAAAACAACCACCGCAAGCATCTCTCTCAACTCTAACAACAGCTAAGCCGTTGCGAGCATTAGTTCTAACTCTGGTATAAGCTCTAACTAATCTCTCTTCAATTACCTTTTCTGCTTTCTTCGACTTCTTTAAAAGAGACTCCTCGTCTTTCTGAGTTTCAGCAATAATACCATCTAACTCATCTTTTTTGTGTTTTAGATCTGCCCCTCTAGAATCTAATTTTTCTTGGGCTGCAGCTAAAATTTCTTTCTTAGAAGTGATTCCAAAATCAGCCTCTTTAATTCTTTTTTCAGCTAATTGTATTTCTAAGTTTTGGTATTCAAGCTCCTTAGTTAGAGAATCGAACTCTCTGTTGTTTCTAACTTTGTTTTGCTGATCTTCGTATTTCTTAATTAAAGCTTTAGACTCTTCAATTGTATTTTTTTGTTTCGCATGATCTTGCTCAACTCCAGAAATTTCTTCGTTTATATTACTAATTCTAGTTTCTAATCCACCAATTTCATCTTCTAAATCTTGAACTTCTAAAGGTAATTCTCCTCTAACCGTTCTAATTTCATCAATTCTAGAATCGATTTGTTGTAAAGTATATAAAGCCAAAAGTCTTTCTTCAACTGTTGCTGGTGCTTCAGTACTCTTTTTGGTTTTAGTCTCCGCCATAATAATATTTTATAGAATTTGTATCCATTTTTGTCAAATGGAGTGCAAATGTAGGAAATTTTTCACTAATAATCTCATAGAAAAGTTCACTTGTGTATTGTTCGCTTTCATAATGCCCTACATCCATTACAACTATTTGATTATCAGCATCAAAAAACTCATGATACTTAACATCACTAGTGATAAAAACATCTGCTCCAGCTGCAATCGCATTTTTAATCAAGAAACTACCCGATCCACCGCAAATTGCCACTCGCTTAATTGGCTTTTTGAGCAAAGAAGTGTGGCGCACGCATTTTGCGTTAAAAACATCAGAAATATATTTCAAAAAATTCTGTTCAGACATTTCAACCTCCAACTCGCCAATCATTCCAGAACCAATTCCGTTCCAATTATTTTCTAATTGTATGATATCATAAGCCACCTCTTCGTATGGGTGAGCTACCTTAAGCTCATACAATAATTTGCCTTTAAGATGTGCTGGAAATACAACTTCAATTTTAGTTTCTTTTTCCGTATGTCGCTGACCTTTCTCACCTATATAGGGAGATGCATTTGCGGAAGGCATAAACGTACCTTCACCTATAGAACTATAACTACATTCAGAATATTCCCCAATCTTACCGGCACCAGCATTAAATAATGCATCTCGAACTTCGTCAGCTTTATCCATAGGGCACAACGTTACTAACTTACTTAATATATTGCTTTTAGGAGCCAAGATGGAGACGTTTCTTAAATTCAATTTATCGGCAATTTTTCTATTTACCCCACTAACAATATTATCTAAATTGGTATGTGCCGCATAAATAGCAATATCATGTTTAAT
>JABHTA010000038.1 GCA_018669945.1 Flavobacteriales bacterium | reverse complement strand
TACCTTTGGCGCGATTAATTTCGCATGAAGCATTGGTGGAAAATACTAGCCGTAATATTAGTTCTCTATACTATTATTTTCGGTTTTTTAATTGAAGTTCCGGCTTTACCAATTCTACACGAATCTATCAGAAATCTATTTTTCCATGTAACGATGTGGTTCTCAATGATTATTCTGTGCGGTGTTTCATGGGTCTATAGTATTATGTTTCTAAATACAGGGAAAACAGATCACGATATCATTGCATCAGAGTCGGCAAACGTGGGAATAATGTTTGGCTCAATTGGTATTCTCACTGGAATGATTTGGGCAAAATTCACTTGGGGTGCTCCATGGGTAAATGACCCTAAGCTAAATGGAACTGCAATTACAATGCTCATTTACCTAGCCTATTTTGTTCTGCGTAACTCGATGGACGAAGAACAAAAAAGAGCCAAAGTATCTTCTGTATACAACATCTTCGCTTTCATTCTACTCATTGTATTTTTATACATATTACCTAGAATGACAGACTCTTTGCATCCAGGGAACGGGGGCAACGGAACATTTAGTGATTTGGATATTGATAATACAATGCGAACCGTTTTCTACCCTGCCATTATAGGTTGGACTTTAATAGGAGTCTGGTTTCTAACCCTTCGAGTGCGCATCAAGAAACTGAGCTATCAAAGAGAAACAGAATTAATCAATAACAATATCTAATGAAAATACTAAAATCGCTAACCGTACTTTCTCTTATTCTTATCAGTAGCACTGTAAGTGCACGACCTAGTGAAATAGAGATGGCAGATGCAATGCTCGAAAACGGTAAAATTTATGTTGTTATTGCCGTATTGTGCACCGTCTTTATGGGTCTAGTTGTTTATACAATAATGATAGACCGAAAGCTGAGTAAACTTGAGAAAGAAGTAAACGAGAAATGAAAAAAACACACATCATAGCCATTGTAATTATTGCAGTTGCCATTGGCGTCATTACAACTTCACTTGGAAATGCAAGTACTTACGGGAACTTTACTGAAGCCTTTGATAATCCAGGTTCAAAAATTCAAGTAGTAGGTTATTTCAATAAAGAAAAAGAGCTGATTTACGAACCAGAAATAGACCCAAATTTAATGTCATTCTATATGACAGACAAAGAAGGAAAAGAATGTAAAGTGGTTCTGAATCAGAGCAAACCACAAGACTTTGAACGATCTGAAGAAATAGTATTAAAAGGAAAAGCTGTAGGCGAAGAATTTCATGCTACCGATATGCTTATGAAGTGTCCGTCAAAATATAATGATGGTAACCAACAAGTTTACACTGATTAATGGAGTACACCGGAGAACATCTTTGGGCTGGACAGCTAGGAAACTTGTTTGTGATTGTTTCATTTGTAGCTGCATTGTTAAGCACCTATGCGTATTTCAAGAGTTCCAAAGAAACAGAGGAACATAAAGATAGCTGGAGCGATCTTGGTCGTTTAGCATTTAGAATCCATTCTATTAGCGTTATTGGTGTTGTTGGTATGTTGTTTTTTATGCTGCTAAACAACTATTTCGAGTATCATTATATCTGGCAGCACAGCAGCAACTCATTACCACTTCGATATGTATTTTCAGCCTTTTGGGAAGGACAAGAAGGAAGCTTCATTTTATGGTCTTTTTGGCACGTAATTTTGGGTAACTTACTTATTCGAAGTGCTAAAAATTGGGAATCTACCGTAATGACGGTCTTTTCATCTGTACAGATCTTCTTGACATCCATGATTCTAGGAGTCGTTGTACTCGATTATAAACTAGGAAGTAACCCCTTTACAGTTCTGCTTAGAGAACATCCTCAATTTCAAAATATACCATTGTTTTCTAGCGAAAATTATCTCGATAAATTGGATGGAAGAGGCCTTAACCCACTCTTACAAAATTACTGGATGACCATTCATCCACCGACTCTTTTTCTTGGGTTTGCTTCTACGTTAGTGCCCTTTTCCTATGCAATTGCAGGATTGTGGAAACGAGATTATCAAGGTTGGATAAAGCCAGTTCTTCCATGGGCAATATTTGGTGTAATGGTTCTAGGTATTGGCATATTAATGGGAGGTGCATGGGCATATGAAGCGTTAAGTTTTGGGGGCTTTTGGGCTTGGGATCCAGTTGAAAATGCTTCTCTTGTTCCATGGATAACTTTTGTTGGCGCATTGCACGTAATGCATGTACAAAAAACTAGAGGAAATGCTGCCCCTACAACTTTCGCTATGACAATATTTACATTCATTTTGGTGCTATACTCTACTTTTTTGACACGGAGCGGCATTTTAGGCGAATCGTCAGTACATGCGTTTACCGATTTAGGCATGTACGGCCACCTCCTCTCTTATTTATTATTCTTTTTTGCACTTGGTTTGGTTATGTTCTTCATCAATTTGAAGAAATTTCCCAAAGCAGAAGATGATGCATTTTCATCTCGTGAATTCTGGATGTTTGTTGGCACATTAGTTTTATCACTATCAGCTATTCACATAACAATAATGACATCTAAGCCTGTTATCAACTTGATATTTGGAACCAAAATGGCCTTAGATATTGGCGCCCAAGAACGCTTTGATATTTATCACTCCTTTCAGATACCCGTAGTTATTGTAATAACTTGTATGATCGCTTTTACCCAATTTTTAAAGTACAAAAAAAGTGATGGGAAAGCTGTTTTTCGGAAGCTAACCATTTCTTCTCTTTCCTCTATAATAATAACAGGGTTGTTCGTCTTTGCTTTCGGTTACGCAAACCCTTACTATATTTTAATGCTATTCTCGGCAATGTTTGCCATTACTGGAAATATAGAATATTTAGTACGAATTCTCAAAGGGAACATCAGCAAAGCAGGTTCTTCAATCGCTCATATTGGGTTTGCACTAATAATGCTCGGAGCTTTGCTTTCTACCTCAAAGAGTATCGTTATTTCGGAAAACTCTTCCACAATAGACTTAGAGAGTTTGGGTGATATTAAAAATAACGAAAATATCTTACTGTATCAAAACGATACCGTTAAGCTCCAGGATTATTACGTCACATTCATTGGGAAGAGAAAAGAAGGCGTCAACATTTTTTACGATGTAAAATACATGAATAAGATTAATGGCGAATATATTACCGAATTTACCCTTTCTCCTCGAATTCAATTAAATCCACAAATGGGTAATGTTGCTGAGCCTGACACAAGGCACTTCTTATATAAGGACATATACACTCATGTTACTTATGCAGATCTAAGCATGCCTGCAGAAACTGACCCGGAGAAATATGGCAAATTAGCAACTAGGCAAATGAAAGTTGGAGAATCATTTTTCACAAGTAATTTCAAATACCAGCTCGACTCCGTATTTGTGAACAATAAAGTTTCTATCGATAGTCTTAATGACTCAACTAGAATAGAAGTCATTGCTCAATTTTCTGTAATCGATAAAATTGGAAACATTTCTAAAGCTTCTCCCATGTATGTTATTGAAAACATAGATTCGGGTAAAATATTAAGTATGCCACATGAATTAGAAGAAGCAGGAGTAATTCTTTCGTTAAACAAAATAATTCCATCAGAAAACAAATATGAAATCTCCGTTAGAGAGAAAAACAGTGTCAAAAATGACTTCATGGTTATGAAAGCAATTCAATTTCCAATGATTAATGTACTATGGATTGGCTGTTTTCTCTTTATGGTTGGGTGCATCATTGCTATGGTTAATCGAATGCAAGCTAATAAATGATAAAAACTATTTCATTTATTGGCTCAGGAAATGTAGCTACCCAATTTGCAAAAGCGTTCCATGCTGAGGATATTTCTATCGTTCAAATTCTATCTAAAAACTTTGACCTTGCCAACGAGTTAGCAATTCAAGTTTCAGCAAAAGCTATAGCGGCTATTGATAATCTCGATTTATCTGTTGATTTAATCATTATTGCAGTAAATGATGACTTTATAGAAGAAATAGCAAATTCCCTAAATAGTAAAGGAATTGTAATCCACACTTCAGGAACAATTGATATTGCCGTTCTTAAAAATTGCAGTAACAATATCGGTGTAAGTTGGCCAATCAAATCGATAAAAAAAGAACATTCAATAAACTTCTCTAATGTCTCTTGTTGCATAGAATCATCTAACACAGAAACTAAAAAGGATTTGATAGATCTATTCAGCAAGATTTCGAATAAAGTAGTTCACCTTAACGGCAAGCAGCGCGAATATCTTCACATGGCTGCTGTAATCACTAATAACTTTTCGAATTATTTTTACGGAATCGCGGAAGAGATAACTTCTGAAAACGATATTGATTTCTCAATTCTTAAAGGACTAATTAATGAATCGACTCAGCAACTTGATAGTTTTTCGCCAAAAGAAATGCAAACCGGACCAGCCATCAGAAACGATAAAAAAGTGATTAAAAAACACTTAAAATTGCTTGAGAATAATCCTGAATACTACAATTTATATAAATTCGTTTCAGAAAGTATTATCAACAAATATCATGGGTAGCTATTTAGAAGTGTTAAAAGACATTACTACATTTATTTTCGACATAGATGGGGTTCTTACAGATGGCCAAGTTGTAATCATGCCCGATGGCGAACAACTTCGTAGGATGAGCACTCGAGATGGTTACGCGCTTCAGTTAGCTAAAAAGAAAGGTTATAATGTTGCTATTATTAGTGGCGGAAGATCAGAAACTGTACGATCTCGTTTTACCTATTTGGGAATTCTCGATGTGTATCTTGGTTCCCATGACAAACTTGGCACACTTGACGAGTACTGCCTAACTTATGATATTAAACCCCAAAATATCCTATATATGGGTGACGATATCCCCGATTATGGAGTTATGAAACAAGTTGCTCTTCCTTCATGCCCAATTGATGCTGCAATTGAAATTAGAGAAATATCGCATTTTATCTCTACTAAAAAAGGAGGAAACGGTGCCGTTCGTGAAGCTATAGAAATGGTTATGAGATCTCAAAAAAAATGGTTTGACACTTCTACTGAAAGTGATAAACTTAAAGATTACGGTTGGTAATGAACTTAATTATACCATTCATAAAACTAATACGAATTCAGAATCTAATAATTATTGCTTTAACGCAATACCTCCTTAGATACTTTATTATTAAACCACTTGTTGAGGCTAAAGGCTTTGATCTAGTGATGACTCATTTAGATTTCTTTTTATTATCACTTTCTACAGTCTTAATTGCAGCAGCAGGCTTCGTTATTAACGACTATTTTGATCTTAAAATTGATAGAATTAATAAGCCTGAAAAAATAATTATCGGGAAGCACATAAAAAGGCGAGTTGCCATGGGAGCTCATGTTGTTATGAACATATTTGGTTTCGCTATTGGTGTTTACGTTGCTTACGTGGTTGGGAATTGGAACTTAGCATTTATTCAAGTTTTTGCGATTTTATCGCTATGGTTTTATTCTACTAATTTCAAATTCGATTTGCTCGCTGGCAATATTATTATTGCCATGATGGCGGCTCTTATTCCTCTGATGGTAGGGCTATATGAAGTTCCTCTTCTTAATAGAGATCTTGAAGTGATGTATGCCCAACTTATTGAAGCTTTCGATTTTAATTTCAATTATGTTGCATATTGGACTATTGGATACGCTGTTTTTGCTTTTTTAATGACTTTTGCTCGAGAAATAACTAAAGATATAGCTGACATGGAAGGGGACGAAGTTTATGAAGCGTCAACACTGCCTATTAAATGGGGAACAACTGCAGCTAAAATAATTATTGCGTTTCTTTATCTCACAGTTATTATCGGTGTGATTATTGTCCAGCAAATGTTTTTAAGAGACCAAATTTCGCTTTCGTATGTTGCAATATTTATTTTCCTACCTCTTATCTATACAACCTACATAACATTTAAAAGCAAAGAACGAAAACAATACCTTACAGCAAGTAATTTTAATAAAGCGATATCACTTTTTGGAATTTTATATGCGCTACTTTTTTCAGAAATTCTTCGACAATACATGGAACAGCAAAATTTCTAGTGTTAAAAGAAAAATTGAAACTAAAAGGAAAAAAACTAATTCTCGGATCTCAATCTCCGAGAAGAAAAGAATTACTTGCATCTCTTAATTTAGATTTTGATGTTTTTGCTAAAGAGGTAGATGAAACCTATCCAAACGGACTATCAAATAAAGAGATTGCTGAGTATCTAGCCAATCTAAAATCTATTGTTTTTAAGCCCCTTAGCAACGAAATCATTATTACTGCGGATACAATAGTTTGTGTTGATAATGAAATTTTAGGTAAACCGTCAACAAAAACTGAAGCGAGTCAAATGCTGAAGAAACTTTCTGCCAGAGCCCATGAAGTTATTACTGGAGTTTCGATTAAATCTATGAACAACGAGTATACATTTTCTGATACTACTTCAGTTCATTTCGGAAAGCTTACTTATGATGAAATCGATTATTACATTGATACATACAAACCTTATGATAAAGCAGGCAGCTACGGTATACAAGAATGGATTGGGCAGATAGGTATTACGAAAATTGAAGGATCTTATTTTAACGTAATGGGGTTGCCGGTTCACCGAGTATATGCGGAGCTGTTAAAAATCTGTTAAATCACTCTCTCTTTTATTCGTTTCTCGTACTTTTAAATTGTGAATCGGAATACCATTCGAATAATTATTGTTTTAGCTAGTGTATTACTAATTGGCTTGGTTACTACTCAAATATTTTGGGTTAGCAAAGCATATAAACTAGAGCAAAAGCAGTTAGACCACGATATTACAAAAGCTTTAAAAAACGTAGGTCGCGAGATTCTAATCCACAATAATGATTCTTCTTTTCTTGTTGATCCCGTTAAAAAGGTAACAGAAAATTACTTTCAAGTAGCTATTAACGACACTTTAAATCCGTTTTATCTCGAGTCATTACTTAAAAGTGAGTTCTTAAAACAAGAGTTAAACATCGATTTTGAATATGGCATATATGATTGTTTTTCTGATTCCGTTATTTTTAAAAAAACAATAATGTTGGCTGTTGATGGAAGTAATTCAGAGACTTCAGCACCTCAAATTAAATGGGATAGAGATGGCCATTATTTCGGAGTATACTTCCCAAATAGAAACAAAGCGATGATTAGTCAAATGAGTTTTTGGCTATTATCTTCATTATTTTTATTAGTCGTGATAGTTTTTTTCGCTTACACAATTTCAGTTATTTTAAAACAGAAAAGATTATCTGAAATCAAAAACGATTTTATCAATAACATGACTCACGAATTTAAAACCCCAATTTCTACAATTTCCCTTTCTGCTGAAGTACTTATGAAACCTGAAATTCTTAAGGACAAAGAACGACTACTTAGTTATGCTCAAATAATTCATAGTGAGAATAATCGATTAAAAAATCAGGTCGAACGGGTATTACAGATTGCTATGCTTGATAAGGAAATCACTCTCGACAAGACTAAAGTCAATGTCCACCAGTTGGTTAAGAATATCGCCACTAGTTTTGAACTAACTTTTAAAGAGAGAAATGCCCTCGTAAATTTCGACTTAGCTGCAACAAAATTTGAAGTATTGGCTGATGAAATACACCTAGCCAATATTTTACAAAATCTGATAGACAATGCAATTAAGTATAGCTACAAATCCGAACCTCAAATAACTATCAAAACAAAATCAAAACTTAATTCTATACAAATTTCTGTTAGAGACAATGGAATTGGAATAGCCAAAGAAAATATCAAACTTGTTTTCGATAAGTTCTACCGAGTACCAACAGGTGATGTACACAATGTAAAGGGATTTGGATTAGGCTTAAACTATGTTAAAACAATGATTGAAGAGCACAATGGATCCGTTACTGTTGATAGTAAACTTGGCAACGGAGCATTATTTACCTTAAGACTTCCTGTAATATGAAATATAACTTACTATTAGTTGAAGACGACCCAAATTTGGGGTTTGTAGTTAAAGACAACCTATTACAAGCTGGATATGAAATATCGCTAAATACAGACGGAAAATCAGCGTATGAATCCTTCATGCAGAGTAAATTTGATCTCTGTTTGCTCGATGTAATGTTGCCGGAACAAGATGGCTTTTCATTAGCTAAAGATATCCGTAAAACTGATAAAAAAATACCAATTATTTTCCTTACAGCTAAAGCTATGGAACTTGATCGAGTCAAAGGATTTAAGCTTGGTGGTGATGATTACATTACCAAGCCATTTAGTATGGAAGAGTTGATCCTCAGAATCAAAGTAATTCTTAAACGCACGTATGAAACAGAAAAAGATGACATCAATGTCCATGTTATAGGAGATTATGAATTCAAACCACAATCGTTAGAATTGAACCACCCAACAGCTAAAAAGCTACTGACTAAAAAAGAAGCTGAACTACTTAAACTTCTATGTCTCAATCGAAATGGGATCCTTGAAAGAGAAACTGCATTAAAACTAGTTTGGGGAGAAGATGATTATTTTCTTGGACGAAGTATGGATGTTTTTATTTCGAAACTTCGTAAATACCTAAAAGCTGATTCAAAAATAAAAATTACCAACGTTCATGGGGTTGGGTTTAAGTTGGAAGTTATTTGATGTTAAATTTTAGTGTTATATAGAAACAAATGATTCCAACTAAAACAGAACTAATTGAATGTGCGACCAGAATAGCTCCTTTCATTCACAATACTCCTGTGCTAACATCACAAACGATCAATACTATTTCTGGTGCTGAAGTTTTTTTTAAGTGCGAGAATTTTCAGAAAATGGGAGCGTTTAAAATGCGAGGTGCGGCTAACGCTATTCTTCAATTATCTAACGAAGAAAAAGTAAAAGGTGTTGTTACACACTCATCTGGGAACTTTGCACAAGCCGTATCTTTGGCTGCGCTAAAACTTGGCGTAAAAGCATACATTGTTATGCCTGAAAATGCACCACTTCCGAAAAAACAGGCGGTACAAGGCTATGGAGGTGTCATCACAGAATGTGAATCAACGCTTAAGTCGCGCGAATTGACTGTTGAAACAATAATCGAGAAAACCGGAGCTACACCATTACATCCCTCTAATCAAATGGAAGTTATTATTGGACAGGGAACTGCTGCAATTGAATTACTTCAAAATCACCAAAATCTAGACGTAATTATTACACCCGTTGGTGGTGGGGGATTACTTGCTGGAACTGCGCTGTCT
>JABHTA010000251.1 GCA_018669945.1 Flavobacteriales bacterium | reverse complement strand
TGAATCATTTTTAATTGACCCTATTCCCCTACAATTTCACCCAAACAACCTTCTTCGTTTCGAAAAACTCTTCGGTAAAGTGGTCGCTTAAGTTAAATACGTTGTAATCTCTTTTTATTTCGGCAAGTTCATCTATAATATCACCGCCTTTTAGGTAGAGAATTCCGTTTAACAGTTTATTACTGTTCTTTTTTAATGTTTTGCCATGCACCCAATTTATAAAGGGTTTCATTCGGGTTACTGCGCGGCTAATTACAAAGTCGTATTTGTCTTTAACTTTTTCGGCCCTTTGGTGTTCTGCAGTTAGGTTAATTAAACCAATTGCTTCGGCAACTTCGTTTACCACCTTAATTTTTTTACCAATAGAATCGACACAATGAAATCGACATTTAGGGAATAAAATAGCCAAAGGAATACCCGGAAAACCACCACCTGTACCAACATCTAACAAAGAAGTACCATCTATAAACTGAATTACTTTAGCCAACCCCAGTGAATGCAAAACATGTCGCTTGTACAGCTGGTCGATGTCTTTTCTAGAAATTACATTTATCTGGTCGTTCCATTCTGCATACAAGCTTTCTAATTGCGAAAACTGCTGCTTTTGGTGGTCAGTTAAATCGGGGAAGTACTTGAGAATAAGCTCTAGGCCTTGCATGGCTATCACTTATATTTTATCTTTAGAATTCTTCAGAATCTGGTATAAGAAATCTCTTGCTCTAAAAAGCTGAGCTTTAACAGTTCCCAAAGGGATTTCAAGTTCAGCAGAAATTTCTTCGTAAGAATATTCTTTAAAATAACGTAAATCAACCAATTCTCTATATCGGGGTTTTAGTTGCTCAACGACACTACGCATCAACTTAATCTTCTGCTGCCGAACTAATTCTTCCTCGGGGTCGCGTGTATTCGATTTTAAATCGATTTGAATTTCGCCACCTTCATCATCAAATATCCCCTTATCTATGGAATACAATTTCATCTTTTTCTTTCTAATGAAATCGATACAATTGTTACTTGCAATCTTAAATAACCAGGTACTAAATGCATAATTAGGGGTGTATTGCTCTAAACGTTTAAATGCCTTGCCAAATGCTTCGATTGTTAAATCATCTGCATCTTCACGATTATTAACCATCTTAAGCAACATAAAATAAATAGAATCTCGGTATCGGTTCATCAAATTAGCATAAGCCATCTGATCACCGCCAATCGCCTTTTTCACCAGCGTGTAATCTTGCTTACCCTTATCTGACAAATTTGAATTTATATCGTCTTCCATTTTCCTGGTTTGATAACTAAATTAGATAGTGTAATTAATGGATAGATGAGTATTAATAATATTTCAAACACTGGTGCACAATACCAAATACCTCTTTCGCCCATCTTTTTTTCACTTTGCTGAAATATCAATAATTGGATCAACATTCTAGCCCCAAATATTCCCAATACAATATTCCATTGAAACCCGACTATTATGAGAGCTAAGAAAGCTGCATGAAACACAACAACGCTGCCAGTTAATGCCGCTAACAAAAATAAATGTGCTGCTTTATATTGTTTACCTGTAGTCATATGTCTTCTTTTCTGATGAAACCAATCATTAAATGATTCTTTAGGTTTCGAAATTGTATTAGCTAGTGACCCGATTACAACTTCAGTATTACTAGAATTACCTGTTTCGTTAACAAACAAATCGTCATCACCAGATTTGATGTGCTGATGACTAGCAAAACCTCTATTTTTAAAGAATAAATCTTTGCGATACGCCATGTTTCTGCCCACACCCATATAAGGAACTCCTAATTTCGCAAAAGACAAATATTTAATTGCTATATAAATAGCGTCAAAACGAATGAGTGTATTTAATAAACCAGCTTTCTTTTCATAACCACCATACCCCAATACAATCTCCTTTCCTTCATTAAATCCATTACTTAACGCTGCTAACCACTCTTTAGAGCTAGGTTTACAATCTGCATCTGTAAACACGATAAGATCATTTGCTGCAGCTTTAATCCCTAATGTAATTGCAAATTTCTTTCCACCATAAAAATTGACTGTTTCTTTTAAGGTTGTGACTTTAAAGTTGTCATATTTCATAGAAAAAGCACGTAGCACATCTTGTGTGTCATCAGAAGAACAATCATCAACAACGATAATTTCAAAATCTGGGTGATTTTGTTCTAGAATTAAAGGCAGGTTTTCTAACAGGTTTTTCTCCTCGTTTCGTGCAGCAATTACCACAGAAACAGGCTCCTTTGCTACCTTTGCATTACGTTTACTAGCAAACGCTAGTGAACCAAAAACAATGGCATAGATAAACACCTGCAAACTTGCAGCAATGACAAATACCCAAAAAATGAATTCCATTATTCCCACGATTCCAAAACTACTAGGACTTTAAAGGTAAAGATTTTTGAATACATAAAGGTTTCCACATCTACTTGTTAGTCATTTAAATGGACTAGATATAGAAATGATAAACCATTAGATATAAAACTGCTATATTTAAGCAAAATTATAAACCCTAAAACTAATCCATGAAAAAAACTTTACTTAGTGCGTTATCAATTATAACCATATCATTTGTTTCAATGGCACAAATTATTGGGCCAGATGTTCAAGTAACCGAAATTATTGAACCCGCTTCATCTGTAACTGCAATTGCTGGCAATTCTACTGTTGATGTTAACTTCACTTTCGAAGTTGTTGCAGATACATTGCACACAGGAGACTCTTCTCTTGTATTTTCTGTTTCTTTAGACGGTACAACGCCAGTTGGATTTTACATTCCTATTACACAAGATATTACTTCTGGGTCTGGATTATTATCTCTTCAGACACCGTTAAGTTATTCTACAACAGGTATGAACTCTGGCGAAGTTGATCTTTGTGTTACTTTCTTAGGATATAGTAACGGTGCTGGATTACCAACTCCAGATGCTAATCTAGCTAACAATCAAGTTTGTAAAACGGTAAACACTCCTGAACCCGCTGCAATTGAAGAAATCAATTTGATTACCTCACTATTTATGAGTGACGACCAATTGGTTTATGATGTAAAAACCCATGAAGCTATTAGCTTTGCTGTATACAACACTTCTGGTCAGTTAGTTATAACTGAAACAAACAACAACACTGCTGGTTCAATTAATTTTTCTGATTTAAGCAATGGAGTATATTTCGTTAATGTTCAAACTGAAGATGAAGTATTCACTAAAAAAATTGCTAAATTCTAAGAACAACTGCTTATTATTTAAAAAGCCTCGCAATTGCGGGGCTTTTTTCGTTTATTTTGTCTCAAAATATCAGCGTACAGAATGCAATTCGAATTAAATAGTGAAGATGCCTCCTCAAAGGCTAGAGCGGGAACAATAACAACAGAGCACGGAAAAATAGAAACGCCTATTTTTATGCCTGTTGGCACTGCTGGAACCGTTAAAGGCGTCCACCAACGTGAACTAGACGAAGACATTAAGGCCCAAATCATCTTAGGTAATACGTATCATCTATATATAAGGCCAGGTTTAGATGTTATCGAAAAAGCAGGAGGTCTTCACAAATTCAACAACTGGAATAAGCCGATTCTAACAGACAGTGGTGGATACCAAGTTTATTCTTTAGCGGGCCAGCGAAAAATAAAAGAAGAAGGGGTTAAGTTTTCGTCTCATGTTGACGGCTCTAAACTTTTCTTTACCCCCGAAAACGTAATGGATACGCAACGAACAATAGGTGCGGATATCATTATGGCATTTGATGAATGCACGCCATATCCTTGCGAATACAACTACGCCAAACGCAGTATGGAAATGACACATCGTTGGCTAAAAAGATGTTGTGATCGTTTCGATTCAACCTTACCAAAATATGGTTACGACCAGACATTCTTCCCTATTGTTCAAGGAAGTGTCTATAAAGATTTGAGGATCAAATCTGCAGAAACAATTGCATCCTTTGAAAGAGAAGGAAACGCTATCGGTGGTTTATCTGTGGGTGAACCCCACGAAGAAATGTACGCCATGACAGATTTGGTTTGCCAAATACTTCCTAAGGACAAACCACGATATTTAATGGGAGTTGGTACGCCTGCCAATTTATTAGAGAACATTGCGTTAGGAGTTGATATGTTTGATTGCGTTATGCCTACCAGAAATGCTAGAAATGGTCAACTTTTTACCCAAAATGGCATAATGAATATGAAAAATGAAAAATGGAAAGAAGATTTCTCTCCATTAGACCCTAACGGAACTTCATTTGTAGATTTGCAATACTCAAAAGCTTATGTTCGCCATCTAATCGCATTAAACGAACGACTCGGAGCACAGATAGCAAGTATTCATAACTTAGCATTCTATGTATGGTTGGTTAATGAAGCAAGAAGGCAGATTATTGAAGGTACATTCACTTCTTGGAAGAGCACAATGGTAAAAAAAGTAGCTGAAAGAATATAGTGAAAAAACTAGACCTTTATATTGTTAAGAATTTCCTTGTCACGTTCTTTTTCCTTTTGGGAATTATCATGTCCCTTGCTGTAGTATTTGATATTTCAGAAAAATTAGAAGATTTTCTAACCAATGAACCGTCAACAAAAGCTTTAGTAATCGATTACTACCTCAATTTTATAATCTACTACACAAATCTCTTTAGCGCCCTATTAATTTTTATTGCAGTTCTATTCTTTACCGCCAAGCTAGCTGCACGAACTGAAATAATTGCCATACTTACCAGCGGTGTGAGTTTTAATCGCTTGCTTGTCCCTTACTTTATTGCTGCAACCATTTTAGCATCACTATCTTGGTACGCTAATAATTACTTGGTGCCGCAGGCAAACAAAACAAGACTGCAATTCGAGGAGACTTATGTTAATGGCTTTTCAAGCTATAAAATGAAGAACATACACAAGCAAATTACTCCTGACGAAATGATATACATGGAATCATACAATAATTTGAAAGACATTGGATATAAGTTTGCTTGGGAAAAATGGAAAGACGGCAAATTGAAATTTAAGATGATGTCAGACTTCATTAGGTGGGATAGTGTTGGGAATCAATGGCAAATTGAACGTTATACTATTCGCCAAATAAATGGGCTGGGTGAAAAAATAATTCATGGAACTAGTATCGATACCCTCATAACCAATATGTTTCCTTCAGATTTTGAGCGCAGTTATACTCAAGTATCAACTATGCAGACTCCTGCGCTGAAGAAATTCATCGAAGAGCAGCGACAAATTGGTTCCGATGAAGTAACGCACTACGAGTTAGAACTCTATCAGCGATCATCTATGCCTTTTGCTACCTATATATTGACATTAATTGGGGTTGCTGTAGCAAGTAGAAAAATTAGAGGAGGAACGGGAATTCATATTGCACTAGGACTGGGTGTAAGCGTATTGTATATCCTTGCAATGAAGGTTACCACTGTATACGCTACTAATGCAGGTCTAGACCCTTTTATTGCAGTTTGGATACCGAATGCGTGCTTTGCTTTGATATCCATTTATATCTATAAAAAAGCCCCGAAATAGATTTTAAAGCCTTCCTTTCCATGTGAAAAACTGGTTAAAACTTACGGTTGGTTCTTGATCGAAAATTCCATAGATAGTCGAACCACTCCCAGTCATAGATGCATATACTGCACCGCTATTATAGAACTCCTTTTTTAAGGATTCAATCTGTGGATATTTCCTAAAAACAGATGTCTCGAATTTGTTGATTATTGATTCTTTCCAGCTACTAAGTGGACTTGTTAAGTTATCGGTTAAATCAGTTTTCGAATCATCTACAGTAACACCGCTAAATGCGTCTGCTGTACTTACATGAAGATTAGGGTTCACCAAAATAATCCATTTACCTGATAAATCAACATTAAAAGGGCGCAGAATCTCTCCCTTTCCAGTAGCGAACGCCGAACGGTTTTCAATAAAAAAAGGACAATCACTTCCCAACTGAGCTGCGTAATTTATCCTTTTTTTTATTGGAATGTTAAGCTCGAAAAGTTCATTCAACATATTAATACAAAATGCTCCATTGGAAGACCCTCCGCCTAAACCAGACCCCATCGGAATAACTTTATGCAGATGCATTTTAACAGTACCAATCGAATAATCGTTTTTGATCATGTTATAAGCTTTTATGCATAGGTTATTAGCTGTGTATCCCGGAATATCAAGACCTGAAGATGTAAATTCAAAATCCTTGCTTTTAACTAACTCTAAAACATCGAAAAAAGCCACTGGATAGAATAATGATTCAATATCATGAAATTCATCAGCTCGCTTACGAAGAATGTTTAACCCTATATTGATTTTTGCGTTAGGGAAAGTTATCATTTTAGCAACTAGTCTTCCAATTACAATCTCTGAAGTGGTGTGCAAACTCCATCAACACAGCTATAACACTTCAACTTATCTTTAAATACTGATGATTTAAATATTGACTTATTCATCAGCATTCTTACACATTCTTGTATTCCTTCAATAATTGAGGGATGTGGATGCACTAATTCTGCCAAAACACTAATCCCCATATTCATTTTTATAAGCAATGCTACTCCTTGAATTGCGCTTGACGCATGCTCGCCAACAGCACGCATACCAAGAATTTTCATCTCCTTATCATTGGTTACAATAATTTTGAAGAACCCTTGTGTTTTACGCATTGCAATAGCTCTTGCAATACATGAATAATCGATTCGCACAACCTTTACAGCAATGTTTTTATCGTGACAGTCTTGTTCACTCATGCCCACACCAGCAACTTCTGGATCAAGAAACATAATGCTTGAGATATTATCGTAAGATAGCTTCTCCATTGTTTGCTTAAACATTAGTTCAACTGCGTGCCTAGCTTCTAATTCGCCCATATTTACTAATGCTACCCTTCCTGTAACATCTCCCACAGCATATATGTTTGGAATATTAGTTTTCGTATCGTCATCGCCAATATGAACCCCTCTTTTACTCATTTTGACGCCAGCCTCTTCCATCCCAATGTTTTTAACATTTGGAGAACGACCAACAGAAATCATCGCCTTTTCAACTTGCATTATTTCCCTCGTTCCATCTGGCAAAGACACTTCAAACTCAACTCCCCCATCTTTGTGGCTCATATATTCTAGAGTTACAGAATGGAATATTTCCACTCCCTTCTCTTGTAAATTATCGGCAACCAATTTGGCAACATCTTCATCTTCAAAAGGCAGAATTCGCTCAGCTCTATCAAGCAAGTAAACTTTAGTTTTTCCGAAATTAGAAAAAATCGTGGCAAATTCACACCCAACAACACCTGCTCCAACTATCACCAGACTTTTCGGGAAATCTTCAATCTGATGTATACCATCACTGGTCATTATGATTTTTTCGTCTATAGCTACATTTGGCAATTTGCTTGCGTGGCTTCCTGTTGCTATTATTAAATTTTCTGAATAAAATATTTTCTTTTCTCCGCTATGTTTCGTGACCTCAACCTGGTTCGGATTCAACATCTTACCAAAGCCACGCTCGTAACGAAATACAATTTCTTCCGTTTCTGTCTGTAATAACTTTAAATGACATGAGTACTGAAATTTTCGATCGAAAATAGCTTCATTCATTGTTCGCCGTACCTCTTCCCAGCTAATCTCAAATTTTTGTCTACCAGTAGAAACAACGGTCTTGTTTACCGCATATACCTTTTGAGATAACTCCCAAAGTGTTTTAGAAGAAAGTGCGCCATTATACACCCCTGCACCTCCAACCTTATCCTTTTCTACGAGAATAACTTTTTTTCCTAAATCAATCGCTCGCATTGCCGCCGCATACCCCGCAGGCCCGCCACCAAGTATACACAAATCAAATTTTTCCATTACGACTCTATTTAGCGAAGCGAAAGATAAAAAAAGTTACGAATAAATTTCACTATTAATGCTTGGAACTTATAAATTCAAGCGCTTGTCCTTAGGGAATTTAACAGCGAATTTTATAATAAACGTCTTAGCTTCAGCAGGTTCTAATTTCACTTCCCAGTTTAAATAGCCGTTTTTCTCGTCTTGTTTAGCGCTGCTAATTTCTATTATCTCAACCTCGACATCTTTGTTACTTGAAATAGGCACTTGATCCATTAAATCTAAAGTTATTGCAATAGATTTTGTATTTCGTACTGTAATTTTGATGCCTGTAGTTTCTGTTTTATTTGAACCAATTGTTTGCGCCTCGCAAAAGTCTTCAATTTTTTCTCTTTTTATTACGATTGCTGGATCTCTGCCCAAAGACAAGTCTAACGTGTCATTTGTGCTGCTAGGGTTAATTATTGATTTCCCTGTATAGGTTCCTTCGAAGAAAATATTGGCTCGACCAGGTAATAAATTCAATTTATCCCAACCTGTTACTTTTGCTAATAAAAATGCCTCTTTGTCTAATTTAGGGGCAGCAAAATAACGATACTCAGCTGGCAACTCATATGTCTGAATGCTAACATCATGATGCTTCCCGTCAGATGCTACCGAGTAAGGTATCGCAATCTCAAATCTAGTATTCACCTGAGATTGCGCTATTTGCGTAGAACTAGATAATGTCAGCGCATCCTTATTGTCTTCCAATATTTTGACTCCTGCCTGCGCTTCCATTATTGCTTCAGCATCATCCTCTTCAGCGTAGTATCTTTTGAAATCAGTTTTATCATTTCTATAAAATCCTTCTTGATAATCGCTTTGATAGCTCAATCTCCAAGGGTAAATTATCGGTTTTGTTACGTTTTTCATAGGATTTCCGGTAGACAGGCTAAGATTCACGTCCTTCCAATCTACACCAGAATTTTGATAAACTTTGGCTTTGTAATTCAATGTCATTGGACTATTACTGTCTTTAATTCTAATATCATAATTGGGTACCCAACCTGCATTCCGAACCACATAACTCAGGTTTAGCCTTGCCGCTGAGCGAGACTTTGAAGAAATCTCAACTATAATTTCACTTGTGGCTTTGTTCCATTTAGCATTTAATTCTCCCATTTGCCTTCTTAACTTGCTTTGAACTTCACGTAAAGAGAAGTTTTTTTGAGTTAATTTCTGCTTATCAATTGCAATGTTTTTTAAAGATTCTCTATAATAAATAGCTAGATCGTCTAAATCTTCTATATCGAAACCCATGTTATTATTGACTTGCTTATGGGCTACAATCATTTTCCACTCTTCATCTAAAGCCAATGAAAAAACATTGTTCAAACTAATCTTCTTTTCAATTATTTGAATCGAATCTTCTAACATTTTTACTCTTGCATGTGTTCTTCCTTCACGTAAGTGATCTATACCATGCGTTACAGACAGAATGGTTATTGCCCCCTTTGCTGTCACCTTAATACTATTTGGGTCGACATCGGGAGACAAATATGAAAACCGCATTTTGCTGACGCCTGGGTCAACCAACTTACTTCCGGTTCGCTCTATTTGGGCCCCTCTTAGAAAAACTGTAACTTCAGTAATTTTTGAATCAACATCAATATATTCTTCAGTCTGAGCGAAAGATTGAACCGTTTGGAGTAAAATACTAAATAGAACCAGCAACTTTTTCATAATGTAACTTAAATGGTGAACAAAGGTAACATCAAAAGTGAGATTGCAATATCCATGCTAACGTGGGGCACGGCAGCATCAAAATAATTCAATGCACCAGCTAATTTTTGCAACTAATCTCTTCGTCCAACAAACATCATAACCCAATACAACAGCTGAGTTACAGCTGCCAACGCAGAAACAACGTAGGTCATTGCAGCCCAAGTCAAAGCATTTTTTGCCTTAGCATATCCTATTCTATCAACAATCCCATGCCTATTTGATTGTAACCAAATCAGTGCACGATTACTCGCGTCAAATTCAACTGGCAACGTTATTAGACTAAATAATGCCAACGAACCTTGTCCTAAAATAATTATAGTTAACATGAAATCATTGCTAATCCAGTGCAACGCAAAACTGAAAAAGATACTAGCCATAAAAATGTAATTCATCATCTTAGAACTAAACTGGACAACGGGAACCAAAGTGGACCGTAATTGCAGCATAGAATATGCTGTTGCGTGTTGCACAGCGTGCCCAGTTTCGTGTGCTGCAACAGCCGCTGCTGCTACATTCCTTCCGTTATATACATCGTTACTTAAATTAATCGTTTTATTCTGTGGATTGTAATGGTCTGTCAAACTACCAG
>JABHTA010000225.1 GCA_018669945.1 Flavobacteriales bacterium | reverse complement strand
TTATCCCACGTGTACGTATAAGGAGTAGTCCCACCAAATCCAGCAACTGTAGCTGTCCCGTTACTCGCGCCAGGACAGCTTTCTGGTAAGTTGGTAACTGCAGTTGCAGTAATGTTAGCAGGAGGGCAGGTTAGGGAAACGGCATCGGTGGCAGTACATCCAGAGGTTGTTTCGGTTGCGGTTACATTATAATTACCGCAAAATAAACCGGAAGCCCCAGCTGTTGTTTGTCCCGCAGGATCATCCCAAACATAAGTGTACCCAGTTCCGCCAGCCACAGTTGCTGTAACAACTCCATCGTTTTCTCCGAAACATTCAACACCGGTTGTTGTTACAGCCGATACAGTTACAGTAATATCTGTTACAGTAACTGAAATAGGATCAGTAATAGTACAACCATTTTCAACAATAACATTGTAAACACCTGCAGCAGTTACGATTAAATCTGCAGGCGCAGGCGCACCTGACAAGCTTCCTGTTTCTCCAGGAATAGGAGCACCACCAACAGTCCACTGATAGGTCATACTAGTATTCCAATCTGCATTACCTGACGCAACTTCTGAGGCGGATAAGGTCAACGGTAGGCCATTACAAATAGCTCCAGTTGGAGTTGGGTTAATCAGTATTTCGTTTGGCAGACCTGTTGGCTCAATAATAGTTGTGAACGACGCAGTTTCATGCTCACCAGCATTCCCACAAGTAGATAATGCGACAATATCACCAGCGGTTAAATTTGGAATAGAGAATGGAGTGGAGAACCCAAAACCACAAGCTGTTGCCGTTCCATCGGTTAGCCAAACATTATTTAAATAAATTGAATAGTTATAAGGATAAGCTGGTGCCCCAACTTGACTGCAAAAAAGGTCATAAGCAGCAAATTGCCATTGACCATCGGAAGCACCAGGGCAACTTTCGTTACTTACAGCAATGAAAGGGAAGAAAGCATTAGTATTATTTGGTAACGCTTTATCGCATATCTGGGCGGTTAGGGGATTAATAGTCCCAAATAATAATGAGAGTATTGACAATAGCATTATGCCCCTACTCAAATGTTTATCTACGTATGTTTTTATAAACCGCATATCTTTTGATTGTATCTCCAAATTATTTTAAGATGGTTTGGGTTATTACTTTTTTACAATTAACAGAACTATCATATGTAATAAGATAGTAGGTACCTGCCTCTAAATTTTCTAATATTCTTGGGTCTTCACCCTGTGGTTCGGCATCTAAATTTACTAATATTTCTCCGGATTTAATAACAATTCCTTCTATACTCCCTTCTCTCCACTCTATGAAATAAGGAAAATTACTGCCTGCAATATTTTGATACTTAGCGACTGTAAGGCGACCATCTTTCCCGTTCGTAGAATTTTGAATTCCAAGTAAGGGGTAAAACTCACCTCGAGCGGAATTTTCACATTGTGCACTAACATTGCTTGGTAACAAAGCGAGAAAGGTTATTGCAATAAGTAAAATAGTTAAAGTCAAACCCTTTTTCATAGGAGTAATTTTATTTTTCAGTTGCATAGGTACGATACGAGTATCAATATGTTTCATTCTAGTAATTATATGGACAAACAAAGTTGTGTTTACAATAGTTGGGGCTGCAAGTTAGTATTTCGATAGTTTATATTCAAGTAAGAAATTAAGATGTAAGTTTTTATCGTTGGTCTCCCAAGCCGAAGGCTGGTTGCGCGTGATATCGAATATTCCGTAATTGAACCGTGCACCAATATTCAGTTGCTCATTTAGTATGAAGTGATAACCTATTAGAGCAGCTAAATCGTTGTTTGAGAAATAGTCAGTTTTGTCCCACCCAATAGTTGATACATTATCGGCATTATTAGTCGTTTCTAGTCTAGTAGTTATCAAATACGAGTATTGCATACCAAACTGAACCGAATGCCTATCGAAATGATAGTTTAAGTAGAACGGTACATCAAGATAATGCAGTGATTGTGCTACAATTGCATCATTAGACATAACCGGCAGCATTAGTGCTTCATGACTCAATCCTTTTCTCATTCTGTACAGTACATTTACTTCAAACGAGAATTCACTATTAGCTAGATATTTTATGTTGAAGCCAGCGGTTGGACTATAACCTATTCCAGCAGGGTCTGCCAATTGTGGGTTTCTAAAACCCCATACTACGCCACCACCAATAATTAGGCGAAGGTCGAAGTTTCTTAGAATACTGAGACCTCTGTCGTTAATAGGTAATTCTATAGGTTGAGAATAATCTTTTGCAGATTTAAGCTTTTCTGTTGCAATGAGGGCGATATTATCAAGATTGATTATTTCTTTTTCCCGGACATTGATTTTAAAATGAGTTGAAATACTTCCATTTTTTGCAGAACTATTCACTAAATTCTTATTTACTCCTGTGTTCTTGTATCCAATATTTGAATCTCGCACTATTTTGGTAGGGCTGTTTGCCGTTGTATGTACGTTTGATTTAAATTTCCCCACATCATTACTAGAGTTAAAACTTTCTTTAGAGTTCTGTTTAACTCCATTTTGCAAAGCCATATTGTCCTTGGGACTTTCTTCTGGAATTGATTCTTTAACAATTGAGACGGTAGACTCAACGTTATCAATTACTTCTTGGTGAACAAAACTTATGTTTTCTTCTTCTATTAAATTGGTTGAATTTTCAGGAGAAAGTAACCAAGCCGCACCAACAAGGGTAATTATTGAAGTAGTTAATACGGATAAAAATACTTTTCCTTTATACCAAGCTGACTTGCCAGATTGCTGTGCAATCATTTCTTCGGCAGCCGTCCATGCAGCAGGATTAAACTCTACTTCTTCGGAAGAGAGCTTATCCTTAAACAGCTTGTCAATGTTATTGCTTTCCATTAGTTTTCTAGTTCTACTGGGTTTAACTTTTTCTCAATTAGTTTTTTCAATTCCGACCTAGCGTTTGATACGTGCCATTTAGAAGTGCCGACTGAGATGTTGAACAGCTCGGCAATTTCTTTATGCGAATAACCGTCAACGGCATATAGGTTAAACACCTTTCTACTCATATCGGGTAGTTTCAACAACATTAGTTTCATTTCTTCGGCATTAAATTGCTTGTCGGCTTCGTTGTAATCTACATTGTGTTGATCGTATGTCGATTCTTGAAAGTCTGTATATTCAATTTTTTCTTTTTCTTTTTTATTTTTTCTGTACTCGTCAATGATGGTATTTATCATTATTTTGCGAGACCAGGCATCGAAAGGACCTTCTTCGTTGTATTTATCAAGTTTGGTTAAAATCTTCATGAAGCCCATATTCATAAGGGCTTCGGCTTCACTTTTATCTTTTTTATATCTGTAACAAACACTCATTAGTAATCGATAACATTCTTTGTATAGCAAAAACTGAGACTTTCGGTCATTTTTAGCACAAGAGCGTATTAATTTTTTATCGATGTTCATTGAACATTAAACCAATTGGAAGAAATCCTGATATTGCTACTAAGATACTCGTTATTCCTGGGTTTTCCTATTCAATTCTCGAATTATTAACTTCTGCTCTATTTCATGACACGAGAGAAAAAGTAAAAGGGTTGGGTAATTGAATAAAAATTTATTTTTGTGGAGATGAATAATGAAATAAAAGTTTGGATAAAACTTCGCGAGCACTTTGTTTTTGAGGATAACGTAAGGGCTATTTATCGCAAGGGTAATCACACTAAACTTGAGCGAATTTTAGGCGACTCAATTGTCGTTGATATTGAATACGACAAAGTGGTTAAGATGTTCCCAAGTCATAATCATTAGAAGCTGGGGCAGTTAACTTTTCCAAAGTGATTATTGGTAGACCAGCAAGGGTCCCATTTCAGAATAATTTCATGTGTTTGCCCAGACACCTTACTTATTTTGCTTAAAGGAATTTCATAAGCATAACCTGCTGAAAGTTTTTTTAACAAGTTCAATTGTAGCACTGCAGCTATGCCATCACCGACACGATACGATGCTCCAATGTTAAGTCTATTTTCTATATAATGAAACATTATGCTTATATCTATAGATGGATTAACAGTTTCGTGATATTTAATTAGCACTGAAGGTGTGTAAGAAAATGAGAAGGCATAAGCTTCAAACCATTTCGCTAGGGTTAGATAATATTGTCGAGATCTAAATTTATATAGATTCTCTGTTGCTCCATTATAACTTGTTGTGCTGGCGGTGTTGGTATAAATTTGTTTAATTGAGAGACCAACAAACCATTCGGGACTATATATCAAAACTCCTCCCCCGAGGTCTGGAAATATCATTCTTGTCGTGGGGGTCATTATAGGGTCAATGTTTCCACTAATACCCGATGTAAAATTCCGTATACCTATAAAAAAGCCGGCAGAAGCCACAACTCGCCGACTCATTCTTGCATGAAAAGTGTACGATGGATATAGCGCAGTTGAATTGTAAAAACCTGTTCTGTCGTCAACCAGATAGATTCCTAATCCATGCCAATTTTTACTCCTTTGGTCTTGGTATCCAACAGCTGTGTGATAGGAGAAAAAGGATGTTACAGGAGCTCCTTCAAAGCCAACCCACTGTAATCTTGTCCCAAATTTAATATCTGGGCACTTGCTTGTTCCTCCAAAAGCTGGATTTAAGGCATATTTGTTAAATATATATTGGGTATACGTTTCTTCTTGTTGAGCAAAAAGAGAGAGGCATAGAAAAGAGAAACCAACAATATAGAGGATAGTTTGCTTCATCTAACTACCGCAACACTTCCTTTTACGACTTGCCCGCCTTTATCCGTTTCATCTAAAATAATTACGTAATAATAAGAAGCAGCCGGCACGGTTCCAAAGACTCCTTGACCGTCCCAAGGTTCATAGTATCCCTGGCTTTCAAAAACTTTCTGGCCCCATCGGTCGTAGAGATAAACGCTACTATTAGGGAATAACTCCAAATTTGCAATGCTCCACTTTTCGTTAATTCCATCACCATTTGGGGAGAAAGCTTTACTAGCAAGTGGTTCGATACAATCAACTTCAGTGATAAAAACAGTAGTATCTGCGGCACAACCAAGACGGTCACCAACGGAGAGCGTGTAGCTTCCTTCGGATAAACCTTCAAAGGTGGGGCGACCTATGGAGTCTGTGTAGCCAGTAAACATGTACATGTAAGAGTCATTACCACCAGAAGCATTAGCCGAAACGCTACCCATAACACCGCAGAAGATATCAGTTTTTGTAGCATTAGCGTATAGTGGTTCAGGGTTAATAAGTTCTGTTGCCGTGAAAATGGAATCACAACCTGTTGCCCCAGTAATAGTCATTATATAAGTTCCTTGGCATAAATTTGAAATAGAGCTAACAGTTTCAGCATTATTCCAAGTGTACACGTATGGAGGGCTTCCTCCCGATACTGCAACAGAGGTAATCCCGTCACAAGAATTATTACACGAAATAGCAGTTATTGTTTCTTCAATAACGTACCCGCAATTTTGTGCTATCGCACTGACTCCAATAAGAAATGATAATAATGTAACTTTAAACTCCAAAACTTTTAATTATTACTCTTTAACAAATATAGAGATAGCTCGGAGAATTTCGAGAATTTAAAATTTTGTTTTTTTGACAAAAAACACCGAAAAATAGTGTCAATTAATGCGTTTTTTGCACTAAAACAACCAATTAAAGTGAAAAAGCGAGCATTTTTTGTTAAAATTAGT
Source organism: Flavobacteriales bacterium (assembly GCA_018669945.1). GTDB lineage: Bacteria > Bacteroidota > Bacteroidia > Flavobacteriales_G > NORP312 > NORP312. Next base: position 5,539 of record JABHTA010000225.1, on the reverse strand, counting down.
TTTCATTCATTAATCGCCTTTTATATTTTGAAGTGCTTAAACCATGACTTCTATCTGTATAATGGATGCGAATATTAAGTTCGGATCCTGTTATTTTTTTCTCGCGATAATCATCTCCTAAAAATCGGATATCAGGGGAATACTTTTTCATTAGAGCTAGGAGTTCATCTTCCGAGTTGTACGTGAGGACTTTATCAACGTATTTACAGGACTCCATAATCATAACTCGCTCTTCGATAGAGTAGAGTGGGAGCTTTTTACCAGGATTAATCTTTGTGTCAATATTTTCCGCTTCATTTATCGCTACAATTAGATAATCACAGTTTTCTCGACATTCTTTCAGCATCATAACATGACCCGCATGATACATGTCAAAAACACCGCAAACAAACCCATTTATCATGTTATGCTAATTCTATTGCTAAATAATCTTTGATGTTCATTGATGGTTCCCAACCTAAAATGGAGCGTATCTTGGCAGTATCTGCAAAGGTAATTTCCGATTCTCCTTCTCTTTTTTCAATAAATTCGAAATTCTCTCCATCAATCAATTTTGCTAAATCGAGAACACTTAGTGTTTCGCCTAAACCGACATTAAAAGCAGTGTTCAGCTTTTCCGGATGAATGCCAGATAGATAATTCGCCTTGGCTAAATCTGCAACATGGATGAAGTCTCTTTTTTGTTGCCCATCACCAGTTACAAGTAGCTGTTTGCCTTCCCTCTTCCGATTTAAGAAAATGCCTACAACACTACTGTAGGCGCTGAACGAATTGTCTGGGTTAAAGCTCCTGTTGCCATATGGATTGAAATATCTTAGAGAGATATAATTCAAGGGATACCTAGTCGAGATTAGCTCCAAATACCTTTCAAACTCATATTTCTGGAACGCATATGGGCTAAGGCAATCTACCTTTTCTGTTTCAGGCGTAGGTATTTGCTCGGGGGTGCCATATATTGCACTTGACCCGCTAAAAACGAACCTTGGATAATGACTGTCTAGAATCATTAATTCAATTAAATGAATTGCTTGATATAGATTAGCTTCAACGTGTTCGTTTACTCTTTCGAAACTAGGTTGGATACGCGGTAATGCAGCCAAATGAAAAACAATATCGTAATCTTTTAAAGAAGCTAGATCTTTACATTCTTTTTCTAGAAAAGTAAATCGGTTATCATTAAGATGATGTTCGATATTTTTCTTGTTACCAGTACTTAGATTATCTACACCATCAATTTGCCATGCCGTGTTTTCGTATAGGTAGTCTAAAAGGTTGGAACCAATAAACCCTGCCACACCGGTTATTAAAACTTTGCTTATTATTTTTTGCATCAACTATTTGTTTAGAGCATATTCGTCCAACATAGCATGTAAAATTACCTGATGAAAACATTCAACAACTCCGTAATTTTCAACTTCTAGATAGTAATTTAGATTGCCTTTAGCTCGTAATTTATTGTCAGAGGAAAACCCACTTAGTGTAAGAACATCTCCGCCTTTTTCTTGCGCTTTTTCTACGGCATTTAAAATGTTTTCCGAGCTTCCAGAGGAAGAGATCGCGACCAATAAATCACCTTTCTCGAAGTAGACTTCTAGCCACTCTTTCATGGCATTATCGAAGCCGTAGTCATTAGAATAACAGGTGATAAACGCTGGGTCTGAAAAAGTAAATGCTTGGAACTTGCCAATTTTTGCGTAGTCTTCCATCATATGCGAACAAATGGAATTAGAACCACCGTTGCCCACAAAGAAAATTCGTTTTCTATTTTTCAATAAATCTAAACTTTTAGAAAAAGTATCTTGAAATTCTTTTCCAGTAAAGTACTCATTATAGAATTTATTGTAAATGTTGATTTGCATAATCGAGAAGTTTTTCGCGAGTAACAGATTCTTCATTACAAAGCCATGTAGTTGATAAACTCGCTGCTAGAGATGGAATCATTAATTTGTTTTCATGTGAAATTTCTATTGCCGACATAAGTGATGCAAAGGCAAAAAAAGTATCTCCCGCTCCAATAGTATCAACAATATTAGACTTGAAAACGGGTTGTCTATAAACGTTATTACCTTCAGTTAATAAAGCTCCTTTTCCTCCTAGTGTAACAAACAGATCATCGCAATTTATTTCGTAATCGTAAATTTCTATTGCTTTTTGGTCAGAACATTCTTCAAATCGTTCGTTAACTTGAAGGCTAGCTTCTCTAAGGTCAAGACAGATGCTGTGCTTTCTATGTTTTTTCCATTTACTTAATCGATTGAATCCGAAGTTATTTGAGTTAGTCTGGCACATCAAGTGAAATCCACCCTCTATTTCCAGCTTGTCGCAAAAACCATGACCAAAATCGGCAACAATAACAACGTCATACTTTTTTGTATCTATGCTAATTTTATCAAAATTGGTGTTGTCAATTTTGTTTAACTCTAGATGTTTTTTCTTCCCGTCTTTGTCAATAAACCGGGTCTTTATAATTTCTTCTTTTGAGTTGGTAATTAAATCCACAGATTTAACAAAGTCTTTTAAGTGCGATGCAATTGCTCCCGCACCCCCATTTTGAACCTGTTTTTCTGCCTCAGTAAAACGAAACACAGGGCAGAATGATTTCATAGACTGCCCCTGATACTGCACTTCTACAAATTCATCAATAATAGTTTCACCAACTACAGCTATTTTTAGGTTTGACACCAATTCGATAAACTGACTAATACTATTTTGCATTACTTTAACTATTTTCAGATTGCTTTTCTATATACGAAACGATTTCGTTTTCAGAAAATGCAAAAGCCAAAGGTAGTTTATTTCCTAGGGATTTTCTAAATCTTAAGGTGTTGTTCATACTACCAATATCAGAAACCGTCCTGCCTCCTTTGTATATTATAAGTACTTGCGTATTTACAAACTCACCAACATTATTAATCCCACTATGTTGAGTGATAATGAGCCTACTATTAGAAACTTTATGCAGCATAACGCTATTGTCTGCACTTACTGCAAATTCAACCTTTGGGTTGTTTATATTTAGATTTGCAACTTGCGATGGATGCCCACATATATAGACTTTGTCGAAATGTGGGGCGATTAAGTTCACAAGAGCTTCATAATCCCATCTTTCTCCATTATTGTGCGATTTAGCAGCACCTTTTGAACGAGGAAATATACAACAGGCATTTTCTTCTTTTGTTTTATAATGATTACCAATGTTATAGACCGTTGTGTGGTTTTTGAGTAACCAATTACGATGTATAAACCAATAATAAAAGTCATCTCCGATGTTCCAAAATGGTAATCCCGAGGATTCGGCTCTTTTTTTAAATTTATCAATTTCTAAGACTACATCGGTTGGCGGTATAGTCGTATTTGTGCTGGGTGATACTTCTGCAAAAAAATCTCTCAAAATGATAAATTCATCAACAATAGAATTTCCATTTTCATCAATCATAAAAGGCTTATGAAGCTCCATTCCACAGTAGATGATTTTTACATCCTTGTTGTGGAGGTACATTAAAAAAGGCAGAGTATGAGCAGTAAAATGGCCAAACTCACCCTTAAATGGACCATAATAACAGATTCCTTTTTTAATAGATTCTTTAAGTTTTTGCTCAGCTTTGGAAAATTCGAGTTTCACTTTAAGATTAAACTTTATTTTCTGAACAAAAGATAAAGATTCAGCGTAAGATTCATTATCAGACAATAAATAAGGAAAATTGTAACCATCTATACGTGAAAGAATTTTCATATAACGCTAATTATTATCGTAAACGTTTATGTACGTGTATTCTGGATAATAGATAACCCCCGATAAAAACGTTCTAGGATAAATCGGAGCATCTATTATAGTAGGCCCGTAGATTAGATTTACTTTGCTTTTTTCATAACCCATAAGATACAGACAGGTAGGGAAAACTTGAAACTGGCTTAACTTGTTATTATTTACTTTCTGATTGTCACGAAGATTTTGCACTATAGATGTTGAACCTAATCCGAATTCAAAAATAAGAAATGGAATATTGGCCTGCTCGTTTGGAGGATCGATAGATTGAAAGTGTCCGCAGAAATCACCTTGTTCCATAATACTTTCACCATGATCTGACACATAGATTATTAATACCTCTTTATCTTCAATTTTTGGCAATAGCTCTTTGAAAAAACCATCAACTGACCATGATATTGCATTATAATAGGTGTTTAGTGCAGTTCCTCGATCAGTATATACATCATTATTTGCGTATGCTGGAGAGTATATTTCTTGGGAGATTGGGTATCGGTTTTGGTAAGAGAAATGGCAACCGTATTTAATTACATATGTAAAAGTATTAGAATCTGATTTTAGAATATTCTCGATTTGATCAGTAATTTTGTAATCAGATTCGTAAGTTTCAATATTAGGAAATATTTTAAATATTTGCCTATAATGGTCAATTGACATAAAATCGTACTTGGTCATATTGTTTTGCGGATTGTCAGCTGTGTTTTGCCCATCAACATAGTATGTCTTGTATCCTGCTTGTTGCGCATATTGAAAAATGTTAGGGTTTGACGCGTATTTATGGTTTTCATCAGGTAATTGTTGTGGAGTTAGTCCACTCATCATGATCATGTTAGATGATCGACTGGTGTTTGATGAAGAAGCTGCAATTCCAAAATTCAGATAAGTTTCTTTTATGCTTGACAAAAAGGGGGTGTTTGTTAATGTGTCATTATTTATTTGAAGTAAATCACCCCTCACTGTCTCATCAATAATTAATACAATATGTTTTGCTTTTGGCTTTTCGGCAGCCATAAACAAGACATTATTTCTTTTTCCAAAATGTGGCATCGTGGTCGAAGCATAAGCAGTTAATAAAGGGACATCAACAAGAGGAGAGAAAGGAGTAACATAAGCATTTGTTCTAAAGGTAATAATGGTCGCTATGCCAAAAAATAATGGAAATAACATTGCGACCTTGCTATTCACTCTTGGAATATTAACCACCCTAATAAGCTTAATTATTGCTGCAATAAAAATTATTGACCCAGCTCCAGCATATAAATAATTGATATAATATGCGCGAAAAGCTTCTTTTGCCCATTGAAATTCTTCAAGAATTGTATTTGCTTCGGTAATTCCAAAATATTCTGCATGTGCAATTTTGGTGCTGAAACAGACTAGCAAAGTGAAAAAAGTGAAAATATATGCTAAGATTCTTATTGGACAACTTTTCACAATGAATAGAAGTATATATGATCCAACGATAGACAAATAACATCCAGCCCATGCTATTGTCAATAATGTACCGATCTTCGATGGGCCTGCTTTATTAACAATAAAATTTTGCAGTTGTGAACGATCTAGGTAGATGAAAAATGCCAAAATGAACAGATACACTATACAACCGATTGCTGCTGATTTCTTAGTTATATTAACTATGATTTTCTTCGGCATGAACTTCAGCACCTAGTAGGCAGTTTGATGTATTTAAGAATGTTTTTGTTATTAATTCTATGTTCCCATTGGCAGAAAGACAGCCGTTTTCAGAATGCTATTCTATACATTTAATGATTT
>JABHTA010000198.1 GCA_018669945.1 Flavobacteriales bacterium | reverse complement strand
TTATTTGATTTTAATCCTAATAATTTATCTAAAGAAAAGTGGCTGATGCTTGGGTTAAAGGAATGGCAGGTTAAAACAATTCATAATTATGAATCTAAAGGAGGTCAATTTCGAAAGAAAGAAGATGTTAAGAAAATTTATGGTATAAAAAAAGATCTTTATGACCAACTTGAGCCTCATATTATTATACCAGAATCTGATCTGCAAAAAACCACAACGAATTACAAAAAAGAAATATCACTTTTTCAATTTAATCCTAATCATTTAGAAGAAGATAAATGGAAAATGCTGGGTTTAAAAGATTGGCAGATCAGAATTATTTACAACTTCGAATCTAAAGGAGGGCAATTCAGAACAAAAGATGATGTAGGGAAAATTTATGGAATCAAACCTGAGCTCTTCAACAAATGGAAACCATACATTGTAATTCCTGGAGATGAAATGGTTGTTAAAGTTCAGTTAACTAGCTCATCTAAATTGTTAGATATGGATGAATCGAACTTTAAAGGCCTAAAAGGGGTGTCATTTTATCAAGAGCAAAACTATTATAAATATACAGTAGGCGAATTACATTCTGAACCTGAGGCTAAACTGATGTTAAAGAAGGTCAAAGAAGCAGGTTTTGACTCAGCGTTTTTAATCGCCTTTAAGAACGGAAAGAAGGTTCCAATTAAAACAGCATTTAATAAATCAGAGCAAACTAGTTACAAGAAGGATGCACAAGAACAGGTCGAATTAAATTCAGCAGATTCTTCGTTATTGGTAACGATTTATGGAATTGGCCCAACGTTCGCCCAAAGAATTCTTAAACAACGATATAAATTTGGTGGTTTTTTAGAATTGGTGCAGCTAAAAGATGTTTATGGAATAACAGATGAAAATTATTCTAAGATTTCCGAACAACTTACTTTAGATACGTCAAAAATGATTAAGATTAATATCAATGAATGTAGTTGGGGGAGATTGGTTGGTCATCCTTACATAAGTAAAAATGCAGCTAACGGAATAATCAATTACAGGAAGCAACATGGTAACTACAAGACAGTGGCTGATATTCAAGGTTCTAATTTGGTCAGTGAGGAATTATATCTTAAAATTGCACCCTATTTAAAAATTGAGTAACTATGGATTTTTCATTTACAGAGAATCAAACAATGGTACAGCAAATGGTAAGAGATTTTGCTGAAAAGGAAATCCGACCTAACATGATGAAGTGGGATGAATCACAAGAGTTTCCTATAGAGGTGTTTAAAAAATTAGGTGATCTTGGCTTGATGGGTGTTTTAGTTCCGGAGGAATATGGTGGATCAGGAATGAGTTATGATGAGTATATTGTTGTTGTATCAGAAATTGCTAGAGTATGTGGTTCAATTGGATTGTCTGTTGCAGCACATAATTCATTATGCACGGGTCATATTATGTATTTTGGTAATGATGAGCAAAAGAAAAAGTGGTTACCGAAATTAGCTACAGCTGAACATATTGGAGCTTGGGGCTTAACAGAAACTGGCACAGGTTCCGATGCTGGCGGCATGGCAACTGTTGCAGTTGAGGATGGCGATGATTACATAATAAATGGATCAAAAAACTTCATCACGCATGCCATTTCAGGTAATATCGCTGTTGTTATTGTGCGCACAGGAGAGAAAGGTGATTCTCATGGTATGACAGCTTTTGTAATTGAAAAAGGAACGCCTGGTTTTTCAGGAGGGAAGAAAGAAGATAAATTAGGAATGCGAGCGTCCGAAACAGCTTGTCTGTTTTTTGATGACTGTAGAGTGCCTAAGGCTAATATTTTAGGTAAAGTTGGTGAAGGTTTTATTCAAGCAATGAAAGTTTTGGATGGTGGACGTATATCAATTGGCGCCCTCGGATTAGGAATAGCTAAAGGGGCTTTAGATTGTTCAATTAAATATTCGAAAGAAAGAGAGCAATTTGGCAAACCTATTTCTCAGCATCAAGCAATTGGGTTTAAGTTAGCTGATATGGCGACAGAAGTAGAAGCCGCTGAATTAATATTGTATCAGGCGGCTTATTTAAAAAATAATAAATTCCCAGTCGTTAAAGTTTCCGCGATGGCGAAGTACTTAACTTCAGAAGTTGCAGTAAGAAATTCTAATGAAGCAGTTCAAATTCATGGTGGTTATGGATATACAAAAGAGTATCCTGCAGAAAAATTTTATAGAGATTCGAAATTATGTACGATAGGTGAAGGAACTTCAGAAATTCAGAAGTTGGTTATTTCTAGAGAATTATTGAGAGAATAGTTTTTCATAGAAAAGAAAATTATATATTTGCACCCCAATAAACAAGAAGATATGCTAATAGTACCAGTAAAAGAAGGAGAAAACATCGAAAGAGCACTTAAAAAGTACAAGAAGAAATTTGATCGTACAGGTGTGATTAAGCAACTACGTGCACGTAAGCAATTCGATAAGCCTTCTGTTGTAATGCGTAAGCAAAAACTGAAAGCAATTTATGTAAATAAAGTGCATGGAGATTTGGCTTAATTAGCGCAACAAATTTTAAAATATAACGTAAAATGGGAAACTGATGGTTTCCTTTTTTTATGCCCAAATTTAAGTTTTACAAGTATTTAGAGTTTGAGAAACGATTTTCGAAACATACTCTTATATCTTATAAAACAGATATAGAACAATTTCACACTTTCTTAGAAAAGGCATTCGATTTAACGGATTTACTTAAAGTTAAGCACCAATTTGTCAGAACATGGGTTGTGAATCTAATGAACCAAGGGCTTTCAGCTAAATCGGTTAATAGAAAGATTTCTTCTCTCCGCTCGTTTTACAAGTTCTTAAAGCGCCAAGGTTTAATTAGTGAAACACCAATGACTAAAATAACCCCTCCCAAACAATCTAAACGATTACCTGTTTTCGTGGAAAAATCAAGTATGCTTCAATTATTAGATTCAGAAGAATTTGGAGAAGGATTTGTGGCAGAAAGAGATAGATTGATTATAGAGTTGCTTTATTCTCTTGGAATCCGGTTATCAGAGTTAATAAATATTAAAGAGTCTGACATCAATTATCAAAATAATGCCATTAAGGTTTTAGGAAAAAGAAATAAAGAACGAATCATTCCATTTACAATGGAGTTAAATAAATCGTTGATGAAGTATAAGGAAACAAAAACAAAAAATAATTTAACCAAAGAATTTTTGTTGTGTACTGAAAATAACAAAAAACTATACGAAAAACTTGTCTATCGTGTAGTGAATCACTACCTTAGTTTTGTGTCAACTTTAACTAAGAAAAGTCCACATGTATTAAGGCATACGTTTGCAACACATATGCTTAATAATGGGGCAGATTTAAATTCTATTAAAGAGTTATTAGGTCACGCGAATTTATCAGCAACGGAGGTTTATACGCATAATACATTTGACAAACTAAAATCTATATACAAACAAGCTCATCCAAGAGCATAAATTATAATATCTATGAAAGTTACAGTTCATGCCATACATTTCGATGCAGATAAAGAGTTAGTTAATTTTATTAATGAAAAGGTTAATAAGTTAGAACATTTTTACGATGGATTAATGAGTGGCGAAGTGTTTTTGCGAGTTGAAAAAGCTGATGACAATCAAAACAAAGTGGCTGAGATTAAGTTACAATCACCAGGTAAAGAGTTGTTCGCAAAACGACAATGTAAGTCGTTCGAAGAGGCAGTCGACACAACTTTGGAGGCGATAAAGAGTCAGTTGAAAAAGCATAAAGAAAAACAACGCTCAGTACTAACATAAATAGAATGATAAAACAAAAGAAAACCATAAAGTTTTCTTTTGTTTTATCAAGATTAGTTTTCTACATTTGCAGACCCTTAAAATCGGGGTCTGTTTTTTTTTGACTAAAAACTTGAAATAACAGCGATGCCGATGTAGCTCAGTTGGCCAGAGCAGCTCACTTGTAATGAGCATGTCGGGGGTTCGAATCCCTCCATCGGCTCAGTTTTACGAAAGTAAAATCGTTCTTTAAAAAATTAATAGCTGGGGAAATACTCAAGCGGTCAACGAGGACAGACTGTAAATCTGTTGGCTTCGCCTTCGTAGGTTCGAATCCTGCTTTCCCCACT
>JABHTA010000172.1 GCA_018669945.1 Flavobacteriales bacterium | reverse complement strand
TGTGCTTGCATTTTGTGCTCAAACTACCATACAAAAAGGTGTGCTCTGGTGGGCCGCTCACCATAGAATTCATCACAAAACGAGCGACACACCTGCAGATCCTCATTCTATGAAATTATACGGTTTTTGGTACAGTCATATTGGTTGGTTCCTTGGTCCAGATTACAATGAAACACACTTTGACGGTATTAAAGATTATGCAAAGTTTCCTGAATTAATATGGCTTAATAAATGGCACTGGGTACCGCCTTTAGTACTTGGTGTTTTTATGTTGTTTTTAGGAGCTAAAGTTAATGGAGGTGATTGGTTAGCAATTAGCTCTGGGTGGTCGACTTTACTAATTGGATTCTTTTTGAGTACAGCGTTTCTGTTTCACGGAACCTATACTATTAACTCGTTAACGCATTACTTTGGTAAAGCTAGATATGAAACAGGAGATGAATCAAAGAACAATTTAATACTCGCGTTAATTACCATGGGTGAAGGATGGCATAATAATCACCATTACTACCCTGCCTCTACCCGTCAGGGTTTCTTTTGGTGGGAAATTGACCCGACCTACTACATTACTAAAATGCTATCTTTTGTTGGCTTAGTTTGGGATGTTCAGGAAGTACCTCATCATATCAAACACTCAAAGAATATTAAAGAAGCGATGGAATTGCGTAGAATTGCTGCAGAAAAGAAAGCCGCATAAATGAATGCCGTAATTAGTCCACTCCGTTTTGTTTTTTGGGGATTATGGTCTGCGATATGCATGACGGGAGCAATTATCCTTTCCTTGCTTACATTTAATAGTCGAGCTGCTCTTTGGATGCAAAAGAACATATGGGTTCATGGTGCTTTGGCCATTCCAGGTGCTCAAATAAAGTTTTCTAAAAACGATAATATTATTCCATCGAAACCTTACGTTTTTGTAGCAAACCATCAATCTTATATTGATATACCAGCGATAATTCGCGCTGTTCCTCGTCCTTTGTATTTTATAGCCAAGAAGGAGCTACAATGGATGCCTTTTTTAGGGTGGTATGTTCTCGCTACAGGCATGATTCTTATTGATAGGTCGAATAGAAAAATGGCAATACAAAGCCTTAAAGAAGCTGCAATAATGATTAATAATGGCAAAAGTATATTGGCTTTTCCTGAAGGTACACGGAGTAAAAATGGCGAACTAAACACCTTTAAGAAGGGAGCTTTTATGTTGGCCATTCAAGCTGGGGTGCCGGTTGTTCCGATTGCTATTTCGGGTACAGAAAAAATATTTCCGGCGACCAAAATCCAGCTAATACCGGGTAAGCTAAAATTAACTATCTGCGATCCTATTTCTACAGAAGGTTATACAAAAGAAACGGTAAGTGAACTAATTGAAGTTGTTAAGGGAAAAGTGCAGTTGGCCAAAGAAAGGCTAGACAGTTAATCATTAACCAATTCGTTAAATAATTGCATCATTTTTTTAGTAATCTCTCCGGGAGATTTTGAATAAATTACATCATCAATTCTATTAACCGGAATAATTTTTTTTGTTGTGCCAGTAACAAAAACTTCATCGGCAGCCCATAATTCAGGTAAAGTGATTTTTCGCTCCTCCATTGAAAATTGACGCTGCGCCAATTCAATTACATGCTTGCGGGTAATACCCAACAACACATTTTCTTTCGGTGTGCTTATTTTTTTGTCTTTTACTATAAAAATGTTGTTTCGAGTTAATTCAAGTACTTCATCTCCACAATAGTAGAGCATATCAAATGCATTAGCATTCTTGATTATAGGAGAAAGACGCAATGCGTTAAGGTAATCGGTAGTTTTAGACGCGGCGACCTCGCGTTGATACTCATAAGTGATTAACTTAACTCCATTTGTGTAGTACTCATTAGGATAGCTCGGTAAATCCTCTAATACAATAATGAAGTTAGGCTTTTCAAAACTTATATTGTTAATACTGTTTCCACCTGTTAGCAAAAAACGAATACCAGCCTCTTTTATCTCATTTTTCGACAGTAATTCAGCAACAAATTCTGATATCTCATCATCCGTATAATTCAGCGAAAGGTGAAGCGAGTTTCCTGAATTTCTGAGTCGGGTCAGATGGTCTTTAATCGAAAATGGCTTACCGTTATAAGTTCTCATATAATCAAAAACCGCATATGACCTTGTTAAACCCAAATCATCGACTCCTATTACTGCCTTTTCAGATGGCAATATCTCTCCATTAATAAAACAAAATTTAGCCATATTTTATGTTGTTCTAAAAATTTTATCTAATCCAATTACTTGAGGCGTAACTAACGTTTTGCCAGAATTGTCAATTACATAATCTGCACGACTACTTCTTTCTTCGTCTGTCAATTGATTATTTATCCTTTTCTGAATAGAAGAAAGTTCAACTCTATCACGATTCATAACTCTAGCTAATCTAACTTCTTCAGAAGCATTAATGGCTATCACGCTATCTAACCCTTGGGATGCTCCACTTTCAAAAAGAATGGCGGCCTCTTTAATGATATACATAGCACCTTTCTCGCTTTGTTCAGCACACCACGTTTCGAAATGCTTTTTTACCTCTGGATGAACAACTGAATTAAGTTGCATTAATTTTTCTTTATCATCAAAAACGTGTTGACTGACAAATTCTTTGTTATACTTCCCTCCGACAAAGGCGGCTTCTCCGAAAATTGAAATTAATGAATCTTTAATCTCACTATTGGTTTGTATAAGTATTTTAGCCGCTTTATCAGAATCGTAGACAGGAATACCAAGCGTTTTAAAAATTCTACCAATAGTAGATTTTCCAGAACCTATTCCTCCAGTTAAACCAATTTTTTTCATCGTAAAGACAAAGTTAGGTTTCTATTTCTGTTCTGCAGTGGATTTTTCACTTATCCAAATTATTAAAGCTGCAAGCGTTCCGAAAAAAGCAAACCCAAGGACCATCGGCTGCACGGTTCCATCATAAAGTTGACCAATATATGTACCAAAAGGTACAGATATAAAAGTTGATAAAGCTCCTACAATCGCTGCTCCCATTCCAGCGATGTGGCCAAGCGGTTCCATTGCCATAGAATTAAGATTGCCGAATAAAATTCCAACAAAAAAAACAGTTGTACATAAGTATATCATGAACAAAAGCAAGGATGGTGATTGGATATACCCCAACATTAAGCCTAGAAACAAAATAGAAAGAACACTGACACAAATAGAAGCTATTCGAACCATTATTTTCATTCCATATCTAATTACCATTTTGCCATTTATGAATGAGGCTGTGCCAACAGAAAGTGCGATTATTGCAAAGAACATAGGAAACTGTTCTCCCAATCCGAACTGCACTTGAAAAACCTGCTGTGATGAATTCAAAAAACCAACAAATGCGCTAGATATAAAGCCGGCTGCTATAGTGTATCCAATTGAAACTCTTGTTGTAAATACCTCAATTGCTGCGCTTGCCATTTTATCGATTTCAAATTTGGTTCTTTTCTCTTTGGGTAATGTTTCTTGCTGTCTTATCGAAAACCATAAAAAAAGAATAAAACCTAACCCCAATATGGTCCAAAAAATAAAACGCCAATGAGCGATAAGTAATATCCCTTGCCCCAAAAACGGAGCCAAAGTGGGAACAATAATAAAAGTAGCCATTACAAACGACATTACTTGGGCCATTTGCGCCCCTTTAAAGCGATCTCGAATAATTGCTACGCTTATGGTTCTAGTGCCTGACAATCCGAATCCTTGCAGCCCCCTGCCTATCAACATTACAACTAGATTTTCTGCAAAAATTGATACTAAGCATCCTATAGCAAAAAACAGTAATCCAATATAAACGGAAGGTTTACGACCAATACCATCAGATAATGGTCCGTAAAAAAGTTGACCAAAGGCCAAGCCTAAAAACAAAATGGAAATGATTAACTGATTGTCGTTAGCCTCAGTTACTCCAAGATCACTTCCAATTTCAGTTAATGCAGGGAGCATTGCATCAATTGATAATGCAGTTAACGAGATCATCATGGCCATTAAGGCAACGAATTCTCCAAATTTCATTATCGGTTTATTTTGAGCTCCCATTTACTAACGCGAAGCTAGAACTTATCCTTTGCCAACGAAATAGATTAAAGGTTTGTCTGCAAAATTTGATAATTTTTTTTACCTAATATATCAGTTTTTCAATCAAACCATTCCTTTAAGAACTAAAATAATAAAGCTAAGCAAAAACATATCTTCTTGGCTAATAGACAGTTATTCGTTTTCAAACGATTACAATCATATACAAACAACTACAACTACTTACTATACGGTTATTCTTTTTCAGACACCACACCTTTGTCTCAGAAATTTTTCGGAAGCGCTTCAAACTATTTCTACCAAGAAAAATAAATTATTAATAAACTAAATTTTAAATGTTATGAAAATTAGAAACAAAGTACAACTAATAGGGAATTTAGGTAACGACCCGCAAATTACAAAACTAGAGAATGGAAATTCACTTGCGAAATTCTCCGTTGCTACAAACGAATCATATTTAAACAAAGCAGGCGAACGTATCGAAAACACACAATGGCACAACATAATTGCCTGGGGAAAGACAGCAGAAATCGTTGAAAAAATCTTAAAAAAAGGAAACGAAGTTGTTGTAGAAGGAAAACTAATTAATCGTTCCTACGAAGACGACAATGGTGTAAAAAAATACATCACCGAAATTCAAGCGAACGAATTACTGAAAATTTCAGCCAAAGAATAATATTATCCAACAGTATAATTAGCATAAGAGGGACTTCGGTCCCTCTTTTTATTATATTTTTGAGTTACCGTGAAAAACATTTCTGGCATATTATTGATTTCCATTTATCTCTGCTGCGGTGCATTATTTGCGCAAGAAGAGAAAGTAATTACATACGGATTTTCTCTTAATGTTGGAACAAATTCCACAAGCTCAAAAGGAGAATCTTTTGCTCCGAGTGTTGGTCTCGGAGCTCTATTGAAAATTAAAAAAGTAGATAAATCTTTTAATATAATTAGGGTTGATTATAGTATCAAACAAGAAAAGTTTGAGAACTTAACGCATTACAAATGGACGGATGAACAGCTAGTAATAAGCAGTGCCGATATCTATAAAAATTATGGCATCATCAACCTTAATTATAGTTTCAACTATTACCTAATACAAAATCCTAATTTGAGCTTATTCGCCTCAACAGGCATTGGAATTAATGATCTTTTTTGGCTAAAAACTAGAATTGACATTCCTGATAGCGAAGACGAAATTACGAACGGAAAAACTCAATTTATCTACACAAACCCGATTTCTAGGCCCAGTTTAAATGGTGGTTTTGGAATTATTCTGCCCTATGAAGGAGATAAGATGATTGCCTTTAAGCCAGAAATAAATTACGATTACAGACTGCCTTTTGCAAAAAACACATATCCAAATTTCTTAACCTATTCACTAAGGATATTACTATTGTTTTGATTAAAAAATTTATCATATTTACCTGGGTAGTCTGTGGATTTTTTGCCTGCCAAAAAATCAATATCAAGCAAAAAGAAGATAGCTCTGGCTTGGACAATGTTGAAGAAACATCATCCATATCTGCCGTTCCTGACTCTGCGCACGCGGATTTAAGAAAACACTTTTCTAAATACATCAACATTATTGCTAATAACGGTTTACCAATTCATATACTAGCACAAAGCGGTGTTTCCAACAATAAAGTGTACAAGGTTGTCGATGTTCTAAAATTCTATCTACAAAACTACCCTTCAGCTTATGGCACAGCAAAAAGTGAAATTGCTAACAAAATGGGGACAAACAAGGCCACATTATATCTATTTGACGACGAACATAGAGGTGAAAAAGCTATCATAAAAACAAAAAACATTAACCTAAACTATCAGGTCATTTATGCGGAAGAAATTATGGTTGATGGATCGCAAGAATACATTAACAATGTTTTTAGGGATGCAACTTTCGAAAAAGTTCTTCATCTTGTTCACGACTATGGAATTGCTGAAATAATTCCAGAATATCAAGCGCAGATAAGAACAGCTGCTGACGCAGCTATAGCGAAAGGTTATTGGATTTCTGTGATGATACCAGAATGGGAAAGAGAAGGAAGAATAGAGGCTCAGTACTTAGCTACTATTTTAGACGTTTATTATGGCTTTTGGCAAAATTCAGCGAATGATATCGCATTTAATGGACAGTACTTTTTTAGCTCAAGAGAAGCTTTGCGACTAGGTGACTCTGATGGATATAACCTAGTAAATGAGCAGTTTCTACCTCCATATTTGGATTATGAAGTAAGTTTACATAGTGACTTTAATGGCCAATTTCGGATGGAATACGACACTGCATCACGATATACAACTAAATC
>JABHTA010000227.1 GCA_018669945.1 Flavobacteriales bacterium | reverse complement strand
TGATATTGTTATTCAAACTAGGTTGATGGATTATCCTGCAATATCATTAACAAACTTATTGTTGGAGGAGCAGAATATTGTTTGTAGTAAATCATCTCAGAAAAGCAATTGGTTTAAGCGCCCACTGACAGACCAACAATTAACATATGCAGCAGAAGATGTTGAGTACCTTATTGAGTTGAGAAATCAAATTCAAGAAAAATGTTCTGATCAACTTGCTGGATATATAGCAGAAGAGAATCAGCAATACGAGTTAAACGATTATGCAGAAAAGGAAGCGTCTAATGGGTTAAAAGACAAGGATAAAAAAGATTTAACAGAGTACCAGTGGCATATCTATAGCGGCTTGATGAATTTTAGAGAGCAAGTATCTGAGGAAGTTAATAAACCAAGTTTCTTTGTGTTAGATAAAGAATATCTGCGAGAGGTGGCGGTTGATCATTCGCAATTGAAAAAGTGGAAGCAGCTTAAAACGGTTTATAGAGGTTTGCATAATTCAGCATTTAAAGAGCGGATTCAACTAGTACTGAAAGATCTTATAGCGGAAACAAGGGAGTTAAGCCTTTCAACTACAAACTCTGCAATTAAGAGGTTATCAAATGAAGAGTTTGTGGAAATGAAAACGAAACGACAGGCAAAAGATAAATTGATTGAAGACGTATTAAAACCAATTCAACAGTGTATAATTCGCGATTTTGGAAGTAATACTGCTTCATTCATGTTGAGTAACAGAATTATGCAAGAGATTGCCTACAAAGGTTTGAGTGAGTTGCCAAAATATCGTCAGGCAATTATAGGAAAGTATACAGGAGAATTAAATGTCTCTATTTAAAGATTCTCTGCTATTGCCAAACCAAATAAACACACTACTTTTGCACGCTCAAACTCATTATTATGATAGAAGCACAAAACGTATCCCTCCAGTTTGGTAAACGAATTTTATTCGATGAAGTAAATGTCAAATTTTTTGGCGATAACTGCTATGGTGTTATTGGTGCAAACGGAGCGGGTAAATCAACTTTTATGAAAATTTTAGCTGGTGATATGTCCCCAAATTCTGGTCACATAACAATCGAACCAGGTAAGAGAATGGCAGTATTAAAGCAAGATCACTTCGAATTTGATGAAGTTACAGTAATCAATACTGTAATGATGGGCCATAGAGAGCTTTGGGAGGTAATGCAAAAGAAAGATGCTATTTACGCAAAAGAAGATTTTTCCGAAGCAGATGGAATGGTAGCTGCAGATTTAGAGGAAGAATTTGCTAATATGGATGGCTGGAATGCTGAATCTGATGCAGCGATGTTACTGAGTGGTTTAGGTATTGAAGAAGCGAATCACCATAAAGTATTGAAAGACATAAGCGGTGCGCAAAAAGTGAGAATATTATTGGCTCAAGCGTTGTTTGGTAATCCAGATATTTTGATTCTCGATGAGCCTACCAATGATTTAGATATTCACACAGTATCTTGGTTAGAAGATTTTCTATTGAACTTTAAAAACACCGTTATCGTTGTTTCGCACGATAGGCACTTTTTAGACACAGTTTGCACCAATATTGTCGATATCGATTTCGGGAAAGTAAACGTCTCTACTGGTAATTATACTTTTTGGTATCAGAGTACACAGTTGGCATTGCAGCAACGCTCTCAAGCTAATAAAAAGGCAGATGCTAAGAAGAAAGAGCTAGAAGATTTTATTGCAAGATTTAGTGCAAATGCTTCTAAATCCAAACAGGCAACGAGTAGAAAAAAATTATTAGACAAGATTAAGGTCGATTCTATTCAGGCCTCAACTCGAAAATACCCAGCAATTATATTTAAGCAGAATCGTGATGCAGGAAATCAAATTCTTAGTGTAAGTGATTTAACGGTCGAAAATGACGGACAAACATTGTTTAAAAACCTAAGCTTTGAATTAATGAGAGGCGAGAAGGTCGCCTTTTTAAGTAAAAGTAGTTTAGCATTAACAACACTTTTTCAAATTTTTGCGGGAGAGATAGAGCCAACAAGCGGAAACTTTAGTTATGGACAAACCATTACGCCAGGTTATTTGCCTAATGAGAATGAAGAATATTTTAATTCTAGTGATAACCTTATCGATTGGCTTAGGCAATATTCTGAAGGAGAAAAAGATGATGTTTTTATTCGTGGGTTTCTTGGTAAAATGCTATTCACAGGGGAAGAAACATTTAAAAAAGTGTCCGTATTATCTGGGGGTGAAAAGGTTCGCTGCATGTTAGCTAAAGTAATGTTAACTGGAGCAAATCTCTTAATTTTAGATGAGCCAACCAATCATCTCGATTTGGAATCTATTACGGCTTTTAATAATTCATTAAAAGAATTCCCTGGCACTGTATTGTTTACGTCTCATGATCATGAGTTTACGCAAACGATCGCCAATAGAATAATTGAAATAGGGCCACAAGGGTTTGTAGATAAGCCAGTTACTTATGATGAATATGTAGCTAACAAAAAGGTTCAAGAAGCAAGAGAAAAACTAGTTTTAAATTAACAATAAATTTTTTCAATAATTGTATTGAAAACTCTTTATTCTCACTAAATTTGCACGATTTTTTACTTGAAAAGTGTCAGAAGAAAAAACAAAAAAGGAGCTGTATAGCTACCAGCACGATGCGATTGAGAAGCTTCTTAAGCGATTACATGCTGCGCCAGAAAACCACAATATTTTATATCAGTTGCCAACTGGAGGAGGAAAAACAGTTATTTTTTCCGAGGTTGCTAGAAGATATATTGACGATACTAAAAAGAAGGTTTTAATCTTAACGCATCGTATCGAATTGTGTACACAAACTTCTTCGATGTTGACGGAATTTGGAATCTTCAATAAGATTATCGATAGTAGTGTTAAAGAACTTCCAGATCAAAATAAGTACCAGTGCTTCGTAGCGATGGTTGAAACGCTTAACAATCGCTTACAAGAAGAAGAGTTTAGCATGGATAACATTGGTTTGGTTATTGTTGATGAAGCCCATTACAATTCTTTTAGTAAACTCTTTAAATATTTTGATAAGAGTATTATTTTGGGGGTTACCGCAACTCCCTTAAGTTCAAGCATTAAGCTTCCAATGAATTCTAATTATAATGAATTAATTATTGGAGACTCGATAGCAGACCTAGTTGAAAAAGGATTTTTAGCAAAGGCAAATACGTATACTTACAATGTAAATTTAGGATCTTTAACAGTTGGTATTACAGGAGATTATACGGTTCGTTCTTCGGAAAGACTTTATGCCAATGTAATGATGCAAGAAAAGTTACTTTACGCCTATGAAGAAAAAAGTATTGGTAAAAAAACTTTAATCTTTAATAGTGGTATTCAATCATCTATGCATGTTAGAGATACTTTTACAGATGCTGGTCATGCGATAAAACATTTAGATAGTACTAATACAGCGCAAGAACGTAGGGATATTCTAGAGTGGTTTAAGAATAAACCAGATGCTGTTCTTACCTCAGTTGGTATTCTTACAACGGGTTTTGATGAGCCAACCGTGGAGAGTATAATCCTTAATAGAGCGACAAAATCTTTAACACTCTATCATCAAATGATTGGCAGGGGCTCTCGTATTTTACCAAAGAAAAAATCGTTTGATGTTATCGATTTAGGCAATAATGCTCTACGCTTTGGAATGTGGGACGAATACGTAGATTGGAAAGAGATTTTTATTTCACCTTTCGCATATTACGAAAATCTGCAAAGCGATGAAGATATTGAGAAGAATTTCAAATATGAAATGCCTGATGAGATACGCGATCAATTTGCTAAAACAAAAGATTTTTTCTTTAACGTAAAGAAAGAATATAAGTCGATTTTATCTCAAGGTTTACGACCAAAAGAAGTAATAACGCGTTCTGTAGAGCAACATGCGCAGATGTGTATGGATAATAGCGAAGATGTATATGATGCTCGTATTTTAGCTGAATTACTCGAGGGTGATATAGAATATCGCGTTCGAACGTATTCGCAATGTTTGGCAAGTACTACCAAAAACTATTTACAGTGGTTGCAAGACGATTATAAAACACAGCTAAGACTTAATTTGAGCCATAAGTTTGATTTAATTGATGCGGCTGATATGGTTGATGAGGAAGATGAAAATCTGACCTTTTAGATTTTTATTAAGCTTCATTGTAAACAGAGGGATATGGTGGGTTTATTTGTATGCTATCCCTTATTTAATTTGGTTTGACTTTTACGGTATACTCTTGATTGTTTGGGAAGTATTTAATAAAACACGTAGAGTTCATATTTTTAGGCGCCTTTAAACTTCTTGAAATTATTGCCGCAGCTTGCCCATATTACACCAATTAAGCATTTGATAAAGTTACTATCTCTTTGGAAAAGTAATTTAACTACTATGAGTCTTAATACATATAGTCTTTATAGTTTGCCGAAAAATGACTTAAGCACCAATTTTCGGATGATAATTATACCAATCTCAGATAGGCTAAAGCATTAGGACCTTCGTTAAAGAGCAAATCTAAAATGGAGAGATTTGGCAAGAAACCCATTCGGTCGCTAAAAACTTGTATGTATATTTTTTCTTTAAGATTCTTGTTATTTGTTTGAGTTTTTGTGCTGAAAAAAGAACGATAATCTACTCCATTTACAGGTTCGTATCGATCTGATAGTGAATATGAGTTGTTTTTTTGCAAAAGTCGAATTATCGTTTCATGAAGTTTCAAATTAAATTCTTGTAATGAATTAAATTCTGTATGATAATAGGGGTAAAATTCGTTTTCGTAATACTCAAAATAAGGGGAAGCACGATAGGCAGCTTCAAGAGATTTCCAATGAATTTTTTGCCAATTTTCTGTGTTAGATATGCGCACATCTTTTACAAGTTGCTTAGTTCTGCCTTTGAGCACAGGAAGTAAAAGATTCTGTTTTCCATTAGGTCCGGCAATTACGCATCGATTTCTATACGTCTGTTTTGGAAAATTTTCGTACTGCTCAAAAATAATTTGACCGTGCTCTACGAGCTTAGAATAATATTCAATAGAGCCCAGATAGAAGAGAGGAAATAGTTTATTCAATTTGCCTTAGTTTAGGGCAAATGTAGAAAATAGATTAGTCAATAATGCCATAGGTCGTACTCGTAAAAGAATATTTCGTTCTTAATTTTTTCAGCTTCAAGCAAAGCATTTATACCTGCGGTATATTCGTTAATAAATCGGTCGTATACATTATCTTCTTTTATTACGTAGCTGGAAAACATCCGCTTTTGAAGCATGTCTTCGTAAGTAAGTCTTACCCCGTTTTGTCGGTTAAATGCCTTGTATTGAGAGAGTTCGAATCGCAAAGCAGGGAAGTAAATCCAGAATAATGGCATCAATCCCCTAATTTCTCTAGTTTCTTCATCTTTTTTCTCTATCATAGGGCATATTCCTATGATTCTCACATCCATAACGGAGCGTTGCTTATCAAAAAACCACTCTTCTATTATCTCATACATTATAACATCTGCGGAAGTAATTATAGTTGTGTCGGGCACTAGGATGGTTTCATCTTCTTCAATTAAATATACTTCTACACTATCATACGACTCTATTTTATTTTTCGCCTCTTTAGTTGATAAAGCGATATCAAATTGATCGTTGTCGCCCAAAGGTCCTGGGTCGTATGCGGTAAGAGTTCCATTTGTGAAAAGTCCAACTGAGATGACTTCAAATAAACTTTTTCTGTCGGCAATGGGATTAACAGGGTAGTAATAAGGGTAATTCATTTTTTGTCTTAAATCGATTCGCCTCCATACTTTTTTGCTCCACATAACATCTGCCTCTCTGATGCTGGTGTGCATAATGGGTGCGCGATTTCCTGTAGAACTTCTTTTGTAAGCTCCTTGTTGCGGAGGTGGATTAATCACTTGAGCATTTGCCACGGTAAATGAAAATAAGTAGAACAGGATCATGGCAGGATGCGCGATGATTGGTGCTTTCATAGCTTAAAGTTTAATGAATAATTGGCGGTCAGG
>JABHTA010000107.1 GCA_018669945.1 Flavobacteriales bacterium | reverse complement strand
CACTGCCGCAGAGATATTTGCCATCTTCAAGAATAAATTCAGTGTTTGTGTATTCTTCTCTTGATTTTTTAAATGAGCTAATATCTAATATGTTTCCATCCACGATTGAAATGTCAACATTTTGTCGTGCGACTTCGTATTCTTTTTTTAAGCCATAGGAAACAAATTTGTTCTCTCCTTTAACCCGGTAAACAAATCGCGAATTCCCCTGAATCATTCCTTGATTAATCAACTTCTTTGCGGGTTCATCGAAGTTGATGTATCCCATGTCTTTAAAAAACTTGGTCCAAAAACGGAAGTACAATAGGTGTCCTGTTGCATGTTCGGCACCACCAATATAAAGGTCAATTTGGTTCCAATATTCTGCAAGATTTTTATCTACGAAATTGTTTTCGTTGTCTGAATCCATGTAGCGTAAAAAGTACCAAGAGGAACCTGCCCAGCCAGGCATGGTTGAGTGTTCGTAATCGAACTCGCCCTTGTATTTCCAATTATCAGCTCTAGCTAAAGGTGGTTCGCCATCTTCGGTTGGCAAGTACTTGTCAACTTCGGGTAACTCTAGAGGCAATTCGCTTTCATCAATAGGGTAAGGAATTCCATTTTTGTAATACATCGGAATTGGTTCGCCCCAATATCTTTGGCGACCAAATACAGCATCTCGCAAACGATAGTTTGTTTTACCTTTGCCTAAACCTCTTTTTTCGATTTCGTAGATAGCCAGTTTAATTGCTTTCTTAACATTTAATCCATCTAAGAAATCTGAGTTCATCAGTTTGCCTTCTTTGCCATCATAACTTTCTTCTTCAATATTTCCACCATCAACAACTTGAATAATGGGGATATTATAATGCTTTGCGAAAGCATAATCACGAGAGTCATGGGCTGGAACTGCCATTACTGCTCCAGTGCCATAGCTTGCTAATACATAATCGCCAATCCAAATGGGAATTTTTTCTCCCGAAAATGGATGTAATGCATACGCCCCGGTGAAAGCTCCAGAAATGGTTTTTACATCACTCATGCGGTCTCGCTCCGATTTTTTTGCAGCTTCAGATACAATTGCTTCAACGATCTCTTTTTGTTCGCTCGTTGTTATTTGGGCAACCAATTCGTGTTCGGGAGCCAAGGTCATATAAGTAGCGCCAAAAATCGTATCAGGCCTAGTCGTGAAAACTTCTAATGAATCAGAATGACCATCGATAGCAAAATTAACACTAGCACCAACTGATTTTCCGATCCAATTTCGCTGAATTTCCTTAATTGAATCTGTCCAATCGATCGTGTCTAAACCTTGTAAAAGGCGTTCAGCATAGGCTGTAATACGCATGCTCCATTGTGTCATTTTTTTCTGAACAACAGGGTAACCTCCTCTTTCTGATACACCTCCAACTACTTCATCATTAGCTAATACGGTTCCTAATTCAGGGCACCAGTTTACAACCGCCTCAGATAAAAAAGTAAGACGATAGTTCAACAATAACGTCTGTTGTTCTTCTTCCGATTTTGATTTCCACTCAGTAGAAGAAAATGATTCTGTTTCATCACAAGCAGCATCTACTTTTGTGTTACCGTTTGTTTCGAACGCTACAATTAAAGTTGAAATATGCTCAGCTTTGTTACTCGTTTTGTTGTACCAAGAATCAAATAGTTGAAGAAAGATCCATTGTGTCCATTTGTAATATTTCGGGTCCGATGTTCTTACTTCTCTGTCCCAATCAAATGAAAAACCGAGCTGATCCATTTGCTTCCTGTATCCAGGAATCAAATTTCCATTTTTGTCTTTCCCCCCTTCAATATTAACCTTAGTTGTAATTGCTGGGTGTTGACCAGTTTGAATCGCGTATTGTTCTGCAGGAAGCCCAAAAGAATCGTAGCCCATTGGGTGTAACACATTAAATCCTTTTAATCTTTTATAACGAGAATAAATATCAGAAGCGATATATCCTAGCGGGTGCCCAACGTGTAAACCAGCACCAGAAGGATATGGGAACATATCAAGCGCATAAAATTTCGGTTTATCAGAATTGATTGCGACTTTAAACGTTTTGTTAGCAGCCCAATACTTTTGCCAATTGCTCTCAATTCGTTGAAAATCATATTCCATTCTACGTGTTTTTAGTGCTTGAATGAGAGAATAAATGAATGTTTGAATTGCCTTTTTTGCGGTTTAAAAATAGTAGCTCCTTGTTGCATTCAATCATTTTCCTATTAAAGGATGCAAAGCTATGAAAACCGAACGTTTGGCGATTGATTATATTATTATTTTTGCGTTATTGCTATGAGTTCAGAAGGACAAAAATTTTCGAGAAGAGCATCAAGAAGTCTAGCGTTAACTTCAGTTATTAGTATCACGCTTGTTTTGTTGGTTTTAGGTTCTGTTGGCTTATTGGTATTTAATGTAAATAAAGCAGCAACCTACATTAAGGAGAATATTGGTTTTAGCGTAATTTTGAAAGATAACGTAAAAGATGCAGACATCACTCAGTTTCAAAAATCGCTTGATTCAGAACCTTATGTAAAAACAACAGAGCATATTACGAAGGAAGAGGCAATGGATATTTTCAACGAAGACCACGGTGAAAATGCAGTTGAATTCTTGGGTTATATTCCTTTAAAATCTTCAATCGATGTAAAAATCATGGCAGATTATGCCAACCCTGATAGCATTGCTTGGATTAAAGAAAGCATAGCAAAAGATGCGCGTGTTCATGAATTTTGGTACAACCCAAACTTACTCGAGGCAGTAAATAAGAACATCAAACAGATAAGTTTAATTTCTGCTATTATCGTTGCTATTCTTGCGTTTATTGCAATCGTGCTTATTAATAATAGTATTAGATTAAGTATTTACTCCAAACGACTGTTGATTCGAAGCATGCAGTTAGTTGGTGCAACAAAAGGATTTATTAGGAGGCCCTTTTTAGGGCAAGGAGTTAGCTATGGAATATATGCGGCCATATTGGCGAACGGAATATTAATGGGAATGATTTATTATTTCGAAGCTAAATTCCCAGACTTCTTAGATATGCGTGATATCGAAATGTTTGGGATAGTATTTGGTGGTGTTTTCATTGTAGCTATACTTATTACGTGGATAAGTACTTTCTTTGCAGTGAGAAAGTATTTGAGAATGAAACCGGAAGAACTGTATTAAAAAGAAATTATGGCTGAAGATAATAACGAAGCGTTTCCATTAGGAAAAGAAAATTACAAGTTCATGATTGGCGGTATGCTGCTAATTATCATAGGGTTCTTCCTTATGGCGGGTGGTGGTGCCGAAAGTTTAGAAGAGTTTAATTATAATGAAATATTTAGTGAACGAAGAATTACGGTTGCTCCGCTAACCATATTATTAGGGTTAGGAGTTGTGCTTTATGGAATAATGAAAAAACCAAAAGAAGAATCTTCTAAAGACTAAATTCTCTTTATGTCGATTATTGAAGCGATAATTCTTGGGATAATTCAAGGACTTACAGAGTTTTTGCCAGTTAGTAGTAGTGGTCATTTAGAGCTAGGAAAGGCTCTTTTGGGTGATGAGTCGCTACCTGAAGAAAGCCTTATGATGACAGTTGTTTTGCATGCAGCTACAGCCTTAAGTACAATAGTTGTTTTCAGAAATGATATTGCCGAAATCATAAAAGGATTGTTTCAATTTAAATGGAATGAAGAAACTCAATTTTCGTTGAAGATTGTCATTTCTATGATTCCTGCAGCTATTGTCGGGGTGTTATTTGATGAACAGATTGAATCGCTTTTTTCAGGACAAATTTTATTGGTGGGCTGTATGCTTTTGCTAACAGGGGTGCTATTGTTTCTAGCTGACAGGGCAAAAAACACAACTAAAGAAGTATCAAATATATATTCCGTAATTATCGGAATTTCACAGGCAATTGCTATTATGCCAGGTATTTCGAGGTCCGGGGCTACGATTGCTACTTCTGTTCTCCTTGGGGTTGATAAGGTAAAGGCGGCACGGTTTTCTTTTTTAATGGTTGTTCCATTAATTTTAGGAAAAATGGCAAAGGATATGCTGGGAGGTGAATTCGTTTTGACAGCTGATGCGGCTCTACCCATGGGTATAGGATTTGTTGCAGCATTTGTTTCCGGATTATTAGCGTGCACATGGATGATTGCTTTGGTTAAGAATAGCAAACTGATGTACTTCTCAATTTACTGCTTTATTGCAGGGGCTATTGCGATATTTACAACATGGATATAGTGCTTGCAGAAGAGGACCAAAAGTATCTTGATGGTCAGATTTTGCTAATAAACAAGCCCCTTGAATGGACTTCTTTTGATGTAGTAAACAAACTACGTTATCAGTTGAAAAGAAAATTAGGCGTAAAGAAATTAAAAGTTGGCCATGCAGGTACACTAGACCCATTAGCCACTGGTTTGTTGATTATCTGTACGGGAAAATTAACTAAGCAAATCGACACTATCCAAGCACAAGAGAAAGAATACACCGGTATAATAACACTTGGTGGAACAACACCTTCGTATGATTTAGAAACAGAAATTGATAATACATTTGATTTTTCTAACATTACTGATGCAGACATTTATAAAACTGCAGCGTCTTTTCTTGGCGAATCAGAGCAGATGCCTCCAGTGTTTTCTGCAAAAAAGGTGGGTGGAAAAAAGGCTTATATCGAAGCAAGAAAAGGAAAATCGATAAAATTATCTCCACGTTCTATTTTAATTTCATCTTTTTCGATTGAAAAAATTGAAATGCCAAATGTGTATTTTAGAATATCATGCAGCAAAGGGACATATATAAGGTCTATCGCCTACGATTTTGGCGTCAAACTGGAGAATGGTGGGCATTTATCTCAGCTCTGTAGAACTAAAATCGGAGATTATTCTTTGGCTAATGCTCATGAAATAGATGGGTTTGTTAAAAACCTTTGGGAAGGGTAGAATTATCTATCATTTTAGTATTAAAATAATTACTTTCGCATTCCTCAATTTTGAGCCGTAACTTAAGATTAGAAAATGAAATTATCCCAATTCAAAATGGAGATTCCCGAGTCATTCATCGCGGAGCATCCTTCAGCCAATAGAGATGAGTCGAAATTAATGGTATTGCATCGTGATACTGGTAAAATCGAGCATAAAATGTTTAAGGATGTCATCGATTATTTCGATGATGGAGATTTGATGGTATTGAACAACACCAAAGTTTTCCCAGCAAGAATGTATGGGAACAAAGAAAAGACGGGTGCAAGAATCGAAGTCTTCTTGCTTAGAGAATTAAATAAGGAGAGTCGCCTTTGGGATGTGTTGGTCGACCCAGCAAGGAAAATTAGAATTGGAAACAAGCTTTATTTTGGTGAAGATGACGAATTAGTAGCTGAGGTAATTGACAATACAACTTCAAGAGGTAGAACTTTACGTTTTCTTTTTGATGGAGAGTATGATGAGTTTAAAGCAGCATTAACTAAATTAGGTAATACGCCTCTTCCTAAATATATTAGTAGGGAAGCAGAGCCGGAAGACGAAGAAAGATACCAGACAATTTACGCAAAGAAAACTGGAGCCGTTGCCGCTCCAACTGCTGGGCTGCATTTTAGCCGAGAGCTGATGAAACGTTTAGAAATTAAAGGTATTGGTTTCGCGGAAGTCACATTGCATACTGGTTTAGGTACTTTTAGATCAGTTGAGGTTGAGGATCTTACTAAACATAAAATGGATTCTGAGGAAATAGAGATTACGGAATCAGCCGCAAACAGCATTAATCTTGCCAAAGCTGAAAAGAGAAGAGTTTGCGCAGTTGGAACAACTGTAATGAGAACTGTAGAGTCTTCAGTTTCTACCATAGGTGAGGTTAAACCTTTTAAAGGGTGGACTAATAAGTTCATTTTTCCGCCTTATGAGTTTAACATTGCGAATTGTATGATTACTAATTTTCATATGCCACAGTCAACATTATTAATGATGATTGCAGCATACGCTGGATATGATTTTGCAATGAAAGCATACAAAGAAGCACAAGCTAACGGATATAAATTTTATTCGTACGGAGACGCGATGTTGATCTTATAATTTGTGGCTTCCCAAAAACATGCAATATTAGTTGCTGGTGGAAGCGGCAAACGAATGGAGTCTTCAACTCCGAAACAATTTATTGAATTAAAAGGAAAGCCAATATTGATGCATTCAATATTGGCTTTTTTGCGTTTTGATTCCAGCATTAAAATAACAGTTGTACTGCCTGAAAATCAAATACCTGTTTGGGATACATTATGTAAAAAGCATAATTTTAATAATGCTCATGAGGTTGTTAAAGGCGGATTAGAGCGGTTTCATTCTGTGAAGAATGGATTAAATTCTATTGATGAGGATGGAGGAGTGGTAGCGATTCATGATGGTGTGCGTCCGCTGGTCAGCGTTGAGACACTTGCTCGCTGTTATGATGGCGCAGAGAATAAGGGTAATGCCATTCCGGTAATTGATGTTCATGAGACGATTAGAAAAATTAATGGAAATATTTCTCAGTCTGTTTCACGTGAAAGTTATAAATTGGTTCAAACGCCTCAATGTTTTGATGTAAGAGTAATTAAAACAGCTTTTGAGCAGGCTTATCATCCAAATTTCACTGATGATGCTAGTGTTGCTGAAGCGAATGGCGCAACAATAAATCTAGTAGAAGGTAATCGTGAGAATATTAAAATTACTACGCCTTCAGATTTGCGTATTGCCGAAGCATTTTTTGTTAATAAATAGAATTTTTTCTCCCAATTATCATTCCTACATTGGTCGCTCAAAATTATGACCATGAAGAGATTTGTATTGATTGCCTTAGCATTCGTTTTCGCTGTGCCATTAATGGCTCAGAAAAAGAAAAAGAACGAAGAAGTTAAAATTGAAGTTCCCCCGCTCAACTATGATTCTAAAACCAACTTGATTAGTTATAGTGGTGTTGTCGAAACAAAAGGTACAACAACAGAGTTGTATGGTAAAGCATTAGTTTGGATGAAATCTTATTATAAAAATCCAGCTGATGTAATTCGAACAAAAGATCTCGAAGGTGGTAAATTGATTGGTAAAGCGAGATTTAGAATTTGGGATCAGAAAGAAGTTACAGGCACTAAAACACAGGCAGGCATGATAGAATATGATATTAGTATATCATGCAAAGATGGCCGCTACAAGTATGCTATTACAAACATTGGTAAGAAGCAGCAAACGTTTTACCCTGCTGAAAAATGGGATGCAGCTAACAAATCGGAATACAAGAGAATGTATGCTTCCTATTTAGTTCAAATGGATGAGGAGCTAAACAAAATAGTTGAAAGTTTGAATGCTGCCCTGGCCGAAGGAGCAGAATCAAAAGAAGAAGAGTGGTAGTTTGCCAACGGGTTTAAAAAACTAATTTTCTGTTTACTTTTCTTATTAAGCGTTGTTTCTTCCTTTTCTCAAGAAGATGTATATCAATGCCATATTCAAAATAGAAAAACTCAATGATGCCTTACGGTAAACTATCCCAGCTTTACAACTTCACTAGAATCAGTAATTTCTCCAGCTTTCAAACTACTAATCAAGTTAATTCCTGGTGATTTATCTTTTGCCAAAGACCCATAAGCGTTATCAATACCAAGTAATTTGGCTCCATTTTGCGTTCCCCATTTTAATAATGTTGCAGTAGGAGTTTTAGGATAATGTTTATATATCCGTTTCATTTCAGAGAGAATGGATAAACCCCAGTTAGACGATAAACTATCTGTGCCCAGTGTAACTTTTGTATTCGATGTTATAAAATCATCAATATTAGGAATCCTTCTTTCGATGTACCAATTTGCGTTCGGGCATAAACACCAGTATGGAGAATCAAGTTTTAAGTTTAAAGACAAAAGCTCATCTGAACTTGTTATTGTGTTATGTACCAGAAGGGTTTTGAGTTCTTTTGGAAGTAAATCTTTTATAGAATTCAAGGAGGTTTTTCCGGTTGGCGTCCAAAATGAAGTGTCCAACCCGAACCATTGCATTAGGTCAATTAGGCCACCTTTCCCTTCAAGAAATAGTCTGTTTTCGTCTTCGGTTTCTTCATTGTGAAAAGAAATAATTCCGTTATTTTCAATATTCCATTTACACACTTTCTTCCATAGTTGTCGAGAAGCTGAGTAAGGCGAATGAGGAACTAGTGAATAGTTAGAAAGTTTGTTTTCTGCGATTAATTTTAAACCATTATCAAATGATTCTGCAGCCTGCTCATCCATAAATCCATACAGTTCAATAAATGTATGGTAGTATAAATTGTTTTTAGCTTTTTGAGCGAATGTATCAGAGCTATTAGAAATATCACCTATAGCGACAATGCCGTTAGTAATCATTTCTGTTTCGGCGTCAGCAATGCATTGCTGAATGAAATCTGGATCAGCTTCGCGCTGGCTCATCAGCTCTTTAATAAACTCAACTAGTCCTCGGCCTTCGCTAACTATTCCTTTCATGTGGGAAAGTTCTAGATGGCAATGCGTGTTTACAAAGCCTGGGCAAATTAGCCCGTCATATATTTCAACATCTTCTAATCCATCAGTAGACGATAGAAGGTCTACTATTTTGCTGTTTTCATCAATAACAACAACACCATTTTTAATGGGGCTTGAAGAAATCGGATAGATGTAATCAGCTGAAATCTTTCTCATAGCGAGACACAAAAATATAGATTATCTTCGCACTATGATGCCAGAGCAAAGACAAGATATTAGAAAGCTTTCGCTTGAGGAGATTAAGACCTATTTCGTAGGGATAGATGAGAAACCGTTTCGCGCAAAACAGGTGCATGAATGGCTATGGAAAAAATCCGCAGGTGCTATCGATGACATGACCAACTTGTCGATTCCTATTAGAGAGCAGTTGAACAAAGACTTTTTGATTCGTCAAATGACCATTGCTGAATCTCAAGTTAGTAAAGATGGAACAGTAAAGAATGCGTTTAAATTGTTTGATGGGAACATTATAGAAGGGGTATTAATTCCAACACCTAAGAGAATTACAGCGTGCGTTTCTTCGCAAGTAGGGTGTAGTTTAACGTGCAAGTTTTGTGGCACAGGAAGGCTCAAACGAGAACGAAACCTTGACGCTTCAGAAATTTATGATCAAGTAGTGGCGATAAATAAACAAGCGATACAAAATCATAATATTCCGTTGAGTAATATTGTTTACATGGGGATGGGTGAGCCGTTGCTGAATTACAAAAATGTGCTTCAATCTATAGATTATGTTACATCACCCGAGGGGTTAGATATGTCACCTAAACGAATCACTGTTTCAACAGCTGGTATTGCTAAAATGATTGAAAAATTAGGGGATGATGAAGTGAAATTTAACCTTGCCCTTTCATTGCACGCTGCGAATGATAAGAAGCGCGATTATATTATGCCGATTAACGAGCAGAATTCTTTAGGCGCATTAGGGAAGTCACTTGTTTACTTTCATGAGAAAACGGATATTCGCCCAACTTTTGAGTACATTATTTTTAAGGGATTTAATGATAAAATAGAAGACGCCCAAGAACTTGTTGAGTTTTGCAAGCAAGTCCCTTGTAAGATTAATATCATTGAATACAATCCAATTGATGATGGTGAGTTACAGCAAGCTGCTCCTAAGAAAGTTGATGATTTTGCGACTTACCTCGAAAGTAAAAACTTAGTAGTTAATGTGCGCAGAAGCAGGGGTAAAGACATTGACGCGGCTTGTGGCCAGTTGGCGAATAAAAATGAGGCAATCCTAAAATAAAAGTATTTCCGGTGTCATTAGATAAAATACAAATTCCAATTGCTTCTGAAATGGCGGCATTCGAAGTAAAGTTCAAGGGCTCAATGAAGAGTAATGTGGCTTTGTTAGATACAGTTACGCGTTACATTGTAAAGCGTAAGGGAAAACAGATGCGGCCTATGTTCGTTTTTCTTGCGGCTAAAGTTTGTGGTAAGATTCAAGAGTCAACTTACACTGCCGCTACGCTAATTGAGTTGCTGCATACAGCAACATTGGTGCATGATGACGTAGTTGATGAGGCGAATTATCGTAGGGGATTTTTCTCCATTAATGCATTATGGAAAAATAAGATAGCTGTTTTAGTTGGCGACTTTTTACTGTCGAGAGGGTTACTATTGGCGATTGAAAAGAAAGAGCATGCGCTGCTCGAGATTGTATCTAAGGCTGTTAAGGAAATGAGCGAGGGTGAGTTGCTACAAATTGAAAAGGCGAGACGATTAGACATTAAGGAAGACGTCTATTTTCAAATAATAAGGCAGAAAACAGCGTCATTGATAGCCTCTTGCTGTTCTTGCGGAGCGAGTTCAGTTAAGTCAAAGGAAGAGACAGTGGAGAAGATGTGGGCGTTTGGAGAAAAGATAGGAATCGCTTTCCAAATAAAGGATGATTTGTTCGATTTTGGATTTGGCGACAAAATTGGAAAACCTACAGGTATTGACATCAAAGAAAAGAAAATGACTTTGCCTTTAATCTATGCGTTGAACCAGTCAACATTCATGGAAAAACGAAGAATAATAAATACAATCAAAAACCATAACCAAGACAAGGAACGAGTTGCTGAGCTTATAGATTATGTAATTAATAGCGGAGGTATTGAGTATGCTGCGCAGAAAATGGAAAATTATAAATCTGAAGCATTGATTTTGTTAGACGATTTTATTGATTCAGAGGCCAAGACTAGTTTAATAGAATTGGTTGAATACGCGATTAGGCGTAAAAAATAAGAGTGACCAACGGTCGCTCTTAAATCATTCAAAAATGTTTGAGATATTTAGTTAAAAGAACTTACCTCTATTGTCGGTAATTTCACAACTGTTTTGTAGAGCGTTTGTAACTGTGTAATCTACTTGCGCAGCAGCACTATATGTCATTTGCTGCTTAACAACGGCAGCATTGCCTTGAGCAGGCGGAGTAACAGAGTTTATCTCTACTAGGTAAACACCATTTCTATCTGAAATAGGTTTTGAAAGCTGCCCTTGTTGTAAATTGAAGATAGCACCGAGCAGTACCGTTTCAGTACCAATTCCTGGCACAGAATAACTCGAGAAAGTTGCGTTAGAAGCTGTTTCAACAACTTTTCCCATTCCCAAAGCAGCACTATTAATGTCCGTGTACTTGCTCATATCAGAGGCAATTGCCGCAGCTTTCTTTTCATTAATTACTTGTAATTTGACACCTTGTTTCACACTTTCCACGTTAAGGTCTAATGTGCCTGCATCTCTAATTTCTTTAAGGTGGGCTACAACAAACATATCACCAAATTCGAATACTTGCTCTGAAATATCTCCAACTTCCATTTTGTAGGCCCATTGAATTAAAGCTCTTGATGATTCAAGTGATGCGATATCCTTATCAGATTCAAGAACGTTATCTGCAACTCTAATTCCTTTTTTGTTACCAGCAGTTCTAAAAGAAGCAACATCTCCGTTTGCAATTGAGAATTCACTAGCTTCGTTGTATACGTTGTCTTTAGTCATTTTGCTTGGTTCAAGAGCTCTATCAACTATTGCAATAAGCTTTTTATCCTTCGGTACAGTTTGTTCTATAACTTCGACTATGTGTACACCAAAAGCTGATTGGATAATTTGAATTTGACCAACTGCTCCTGTAAAACAAGCATCAGCAAATTTTTTGTCAGGCACGGGGCAGTTGAGCTCGGTAAACCAATCTAAATTACCGCCTTCTGGTGCAGTTTGTAGATCTTTAGAAAAATCAGGTACTAATGCTTCAAAGTTATCTTGACTGTTAATGACTTTAACCAAGCTATCAGCTAAAGCCATTGTAGTTGCAGTATCGCCATCAGCAATTTGTAACATAATATGTCTTGCATTAGCAGAGTCAGGCGAAGTTTTAGCACCAATAATTTTTGCTAATTGATATGTATTTGCCGATAAGTATGGCCCGAATACAAAGCCTGTGTCGCCAGCAAAAATAATTGAGTCAACATTATCAGGAAAACTACCTTCATTATAATAGCGAACATTATATGCTGTTTCGGCATTTTCATTAACGAAAGAAGTGTCATCAGATTCTTCAGAAAAATAAGGTTTCAATTCGATTAACTCGTTTTGGATAGCAGCAATGTCTTCTACAGATGGGCTTACTTGAAAAACAACATACTCGATTCCTCTGCTTGCTTGTTTTTGAATATACTCGGATTCATGCTTGTGTTTGTTGTAATAGGCTTGCAAATCTGCATCGCTAACTTCAACAGAATTGTCATCTATTTCATCATATTTTTTCAAAATGTAAGAGAAGGAAACCTGCGTTCCTTGATCCTTAATTCCTTCCTCGGCTTCGGCAGTGGTAACTGCAATACCCTTTTTTATTAGCGTATTATATTTAGTTTGAAATCGCTCATTTAATAGGCTTTCTTCCAGTTTTAACCATTGATCTTCTGTTTCAGGATTTGACATTGTTTGTTTTACTGCAGCCAAAACTTTGGTCCCATCTAATCTGCCAAATTGATCAGCAAAATTAGGGTCAACTCTTCCATCACGATCAGTAAATTGTTGTTTCAAGATCCTACTTGATCCGCTGCTAATTACTGCAAACAATTCATCTCCGGTAACATTAAGTCCAAGTTCATTATATTCTTGTCCTAACACGAACTCAGAAATTAACAAGTTCCAAACGGCATTACTTATTTGTTCGCGTTGAGTCTGTCCAACAGGATTGTTTCCGATTTGTTTGTCAATTCTTAGTTGATATTCTTTGTTACTAATGGCCTTACCATCAACAATTAAAACATCTGTTTCGCCATTGCTGCTAAAAGGACCCTTACTTGAAGAAAAGAAATCGCCTCCTATAAAAAGCAGCATTCCTACTCCGATTACAACCATTAGCAATGTTGAACGGTTTCTTATTTCTTGAATCATAGCCATAGTACCCAAATATTTTAAAAATTAAGGCTGCGAATATACAACTCCATTACGAGAATTGAAAGGTTTTAATCTTCTTGTTCAGCAAGGGTTAAAACAACTTCGTCAATACGGTTTTGAGAGACAGATAAAACCTCGAATTGGAAGTTTTTGATTACTAGAGCTTCTCCTTTTTCGGGAATGCTTTCATGATTATTTATTATGTAGCCAGCAAGCGTTTCGTATTCATCTGAATCGGGAATGCCTAACTTGTATTTTTCATTTAGATAATCGATTTCGAGGCGTGCGGAGAATTTAAATATTCCACTTCCAAGTTCCTGTTCAGTATAAAGTTCTTTGTCGTGCTCGTCTTCTATCTCTCCAAAAATTTCTTCCACTAAATCTTCTAGGGTTATCATTCCAGAAGTTCCACCAAATTCATCGACTACGACTGCAATTCCTTTTTTATTATTAATAAATATATCTAGCGTTTCATTAGCAGGCATTGTTTCAGGAACTATCGAAATAGGGATTACGATATTTTTAACTGCAGCAGGTTTTCTGAACAAATCAAAAGATTTCGTATAGCCAATAATGTTGTCGATATTGTCTTTGTAAACTAATATTTTGGAAAGACCTGTCTCGATGAATTTTGATTTTAAATCACTTATTTCCGCCTTAATTTCGATGGCCACGATTTCTGTTCGAGGTACCATGCACTCCCTTGCTTTAACATCTGAAAACCCCAAGGCATTTTGAAAAATTTGGACTTCTGAATCTACTTCTTCTTCTGGTTTTGAATGGTCTAATACCTGCTGTAGGTAGTTGTCTAAGTCGACTTTTCCAAAAACAGGTTTATTCTCTTTTATTTCTGTTCTTAGGGCTACTTTTAAAACTAGGTTAGATAA
This sequence comes from Flavobacteriales bacterium, assembly GCA_018669945.1. GTDB lineage: Bacteria > Bacteroidota > Bacteroidia > Flavobacteriales_G > NORP312 > NORP312. The sequence goes on along the minus strand of JABHTA010000107.1, from coordinate 4,840 downwards.
CCCTATAGTTACGAATACGATTGGGCGGAGTAAATTATAAAGAACCCAAACCGGTATACAGAAAAAGTTAAGAGCCTTATTCGGGTTAATTCTAAATATTGTTTTCGGCAAGAATTCTGCGTAGACGAGGACGAGCAGTGTGGAAATAAGTGTTTGGATTAATAAGACTGCTATACTAGAGCTTATAAACAAGACTAACCAAGGCTCTAAAACCTTAGCCATTAATACACCATACATAACTAAAGCAATGTTGTTGCCCACCAACATGGCTCCAATAAAATTTGATTCTTTTTTTAAAAATTTGGAGTAGATTTTAGCGGCAAGTTTACCCTCTTTGTTTTCTACTTCAATTTTAAGTTTACTAGAAGATACAAAGGCGATTTCCATGCCCGAAAAGAAGGCAGAGAAAAGAAGCGTGATAAAAATAACAACAAAATCTATGATTTCCATTTATGCTTAGAGCAACTTCAAATATAATAAAACTTACTTGTCGATCTTCTCCATTTTCTTTCTCATAATTCTTCTCGCGAAAAACATACCGAATGGCATGGCAATAATTAAGAGGTAGGTCCAATCGAACCCATTTTCTAATGATAGGTATCCTAATACGAAAATTAATACTGTACCTAGTGCCAGCCAGAACATTTCCATTATGTTATTCAGTATCTTCATCTGTTGTGTCTTGAGGTTCATCGTCTATTAAAAATTCTCCTGATGGGTGAAGAATTTTGTATGTTGAAAAGTCTTCTGCAGCTTCTAACCCTTTGCCAGTCAATGTTTCATCGGCAGTTGTGATGCTCACAAATTTATCGGTTGTTATAATCTGTTTGCCTTGATCCCAGATTAAATGCTCGGTAGTTAATTTTTCTCCGGCTTTGTTTATTACGACAACATCATCTTTGGCCTCCATTATTTTTTTGTTGATGTAATTGATTGCGTAGTTACATTCTATTTGAGACTCTGGCTCTTCTAAGTCATTGTAAAACAATAATTTAAGACCTTCTGTGAATTCCATGTATGGGTTTTCCGTTTCATATCTATTTAACTTGGGCGCGATAAGCCTTAATGTTAATTGAGCGCTATCACTAAATAATATTTCTACGTTCGTAGATGATTCGGATGGAAGCTCTTCTTGTGCTGTAACTAGTCGAATTTTTTCGATTTCGTTTTTATTACAAGAAATAAAAACCCCTACCATAAGAATGATAAGGGTTACTATTTGAGAATATTTTTTGATTTTCACTTTATTGAGGAACTCTAACAGCGGTAGTTTCATTAATCCAACCGCCAACAGTTACCGATGGTTTGTCAATCATACCATATTGGAACAATAATTCTTTAGATGGACCATTTGCTTTAGCTCGGGCATATTTTTTACTTGCTTTCTCTGCTATTGATGGGTCAACAGATTTGCCTTTTGAGTATTTATCCATGGCAGCCCAATACACGTATTTTTTTTCTAATTCGTTTTCGCCAAATTTAGTAGAAGAGTAACAATCGCCAATTAATAAGTATGCTTCTCCATAGTTTGGATTTACTGCCAAAATCGCTCTGCAATGTGTTCTTGTAGAAGAATATTGCTTCAAATTATAGGCCACCTGAGCGGCTTTTAAATTAGAGTTTATTTTTTCGTCATCGGTTTTTCCTAGCTCCGCAGCCTGCTTAAAAAACAAATATGCATCTGCATAGTTTTTGTTTTTAGAGTTTAAGCCACCTAATGCCATCAGGCAAGTGAAAGAAGGTGAAACTTCACATAAGTTAGTTGCAGCATTTTTATATAACTCAACTTCTGTGCCACCGTCTTTTTCTTTTTTCTCTAAAACACTAACAATTTGCTGTAACAAAATCGTGTCTTTCGGATTAGCCTCAAACTTTGGTTGAAACGCTCCAACAATGTCTTGAGGTTTTGCAATAGCCATAAAATATTTGTCGATATTGGATTTTGTGCCTTCCCAGTAGCCAACATATTTTTCATTGCCTTCGGCTTTGTATTTATTGATGTTAAAGTCAACAATTTCCATTAGCGGCAAGTATTGCTCTATAAGCACTACTTTATCAACCTTTTTTTGTTGTAGCATTTTATAATAGGATTTGTAATATGAAAATGCTGCGCCAGGACCTAAATCATTATTTCTTAATTCTACGGCTTTTTTTAAGATCTCATTTGCTAATTCTGGCGATTCTTTATTATACCTCAAGTAATCTGCCCCCTTTTTTTCGAGCACTTTTCCCTCTTCGCCAAAATTTGCAATACGCTGATCGTAAATCATAAGAAGCGTATCTAATAAAGCTTTCTTAGTTGAATCGGCTTCCGTTTCTTTTATAAACTGTTTGTACATTTTTGCCCCATTAATGTACATGTTTTTACTTGCTTTAGGGCAAGTGTTAAAACAAACTCTCCAGTATTTAACAGCTTCTTTATAGTCTCCACCGCTGAAGTACGGGTTCATATATACAGATAGATTTTCAATACATGAAACACTATCTTCTGGCGTTACACCATATTTTCCTTTTTGCGAAAACGCGCTTAACGTGCTTATCATCAGCACTGCAATTGCTATTGTTTTAATTGTTTTTTTCATTTGAATTTACTTTGAAATATTTAATCAATTTTCGATTTATAGAACCACCGGTCAAATTTGCTTGGCGTAAGTGATAACCCCACATGTATAGTTGTAAATTGCTCATAAATTGGTGTTACATTCTTATCTCCTCTTCTGCCAGCCTCTATTCCAATATTAAACATAGTTCCTTTTCCCGCACTTATTATTGGTATGCCTATACCAAAACTTATGCCATATTCTGCAATATTTTGATCGTTTACAATTAAGTGGGTATTGGTATAGCGAAAGCCAGCTCTATAGTTGATCATTTTCTGTACGTTTTTATAAGCTTTAGCATCGGGTATATATTGGAAGCCAACCGATATTTGATCTCGAACGGCCAAGCCTAGATTATTTCCAAAAAGCGAAGCTTTTGACCAATCTGTTTTGCTATAATCAACAGCTAGAAGGTATTGTTTATTGTATTTATCTTGTCTTTTATTGAGTTGAATTGTAAACCCGAGCCCCAAAGTCTGGGGGATATAGAATTTTCCTGTGTCTAGTCTGCTGAAGATGGTATCTTCTATGATGTCGTTAACAATGGTAGACCTATATGTATATGCGTATTCGTTCCCGTATGCGCGTGCACTATCGCCTATACTATAGAATGCGCCAAGCGAACCAGAAAAGTTCTTACTAAATTTTCGTTTGTATAATAATCCAAAGTCGAAGTTAAAGTCACTTATTTTAAGTTGGTTACTATGATAAGTGCTGAAAGCGCCATCGACATCTTGAGGTTCAACACGTTTTTGACGATTTATGTTTCCGAAAACATAAGAGGCATTAAATCCTACTGACAGCGTTTGAATAGTGTCGTTAATAACACTAAACCCATTACCGAGATACGCTTTATTTATTCCTCCTTCCCCTTGGTAAATATAATTTACCTTTCCGAACCCCGTAACATTTTCACTAGTTTCAAATCGATATCCCATTCTGCTTTGCGGAATCATTCCAAAACTAAATCCCCACCATTTAGCGACAGGAAAGGCCAAAGAAATGTTTTTTAGATAACCAATATTCCCGTTTTGAGTCGAATTAACTTGATTAATTTGCAAGAAATTATAGTTAACGCCCACGTTAAAAACGGGTAATTTTATCAGGCTGTATGAAGCTGGGTTGGCAATGTTTATTTGATACGGGTCTGCGATTGCGAACTTTGCATCACCCATAGAAGTATTGAATGCTAGGCCGGTTGATTCCAAATCTCCTATACCATAAGACGAAAAAGGAGACCGAGTAGAATTTTGACCGTTAGTTGATAACTGCAACAATCCTAAGAAAGTTAGGGTCAGGCTAATTTTTTGTATTGTATTCAAGAATTTCATTTAAACCTTTTAGTACCAGCAATGAGTCTGCAAAAGTGATGTTTTTTAGTCCTTTTTCAAAATATTTGTGGTCACCCCCTGTAATTACTACATTGAGTTGCCCATAGTCGGCATTATATTGGTCAATGGTTCCATTTATTTCACTTTTAATTCCGTTGATAACACCAGACAAAATAGATGTTTCGGTAGTTTTACCAATATAATTATCGAATTCGGCCGGTTGCACTAACGGTAATTGATTTGTAAAAGTATCTAACGATTTAAATCTCATTTGCATACCCGGTGAAATTGCCCCGCCTTGATAAATACCTTTTTCATCTACAAAATCATATTTGATGCATGTACCTAAGTCGATACTCAAAGAATTTTCATTTTGGAATTGAGTATGCAGTGCAACAGCACAAGCGACCCTGTCGTTACCTAATGTTTTTGGTGTTTGGTAAAGGTTTGAAATAGGGATGGGGGTTTCTGAAGATAAAAGAATTGTAGGAAAATGTTTTTGACAAGCGGTTAAAAATGCCCCAGTATCTGAAACGACAGAGCTAATTATACAATGTTTTATCTGTTGTGTCTCGTTTATTTTTTGAATTTTTTTAGCAATGTTCTCAAGCTTGTCGGTGGTTGCTTCGATAATATTTTTATTATCGAAAATGGCAACTTTAGTTGAAGTATTTCCTATGTCTATTATTAAATTCAAAGCAGGACAAAGGTATAAATCGTATACTTTGAAGCAATAACGAAAAATTGATTGTTTTTTAAATATTTTTATACTTTTGCCGTCCTTATAAGGCTGACGCCTTAGCTCAGTTGGTAGAGCAATGGACTGAAAATCCATGTGTCCCTGGTTCGATTCCTGGAGGCGTCACTACATAAAAGCCCTTGCATCATTGATGTTAGGGCTTTTTGTTT
>JABHTA010000002.1 GCA_018669945.1 Flavobacteriales bacterium | reverse complement strand
TATCAAGAGGTTGAAGAATTGTATGAAAAATCTAAGGTTTCAGTTCAATTGTGCGAATTGAGAAACCTTATAACGGCCTCTCATCTTATTATTACTCAGTCGTTGAAGCAAGAAAAAAATCAAGGTGTTTTTTATAATTCAGATTTAGTATAGCGTTTTTGAACCAAACTAATCTTCTTGTTTATTAAATACAAAAGCCCCTCGAGAATCGAGAGACTTTTGTTGGTCTACTAGGGCTCGAACCTAGACTCTTCTGTACCAAAAACAGACGTGTTGCCAGTTACACCATAGACCAAAATGACTGCAAAAGTAATTATTCAAATGAAACGTAAAAACAAAAACTTAGGAAAAATTAACGTGCCATTCGTTTTTAGAACTCTAATCAGTTAAATTCGCAAACCAAATAAATGTAAGCATGGAATATAAGAAGTTAAACATCATTATCGGTTGGATTACGTGGCTCATAGCATCAGTAGTTTTCGTAAGCACAATAGAGCCCACAGCTAGTTTTTGGGATTGTGGTGAGTTTATTGCTACGGCATATAAAATGGAAGTTGGTCATCCTCCAGGTGCTCCGTTCTTTATGTTAATAGCCAGGTTATTTTCCGCATTTGTGCCTGCTGAAAGTGCTGCCATGATGGTTAATGTTCAATCAGCGCTGTCTAGTTCTTTTACTATCCTGTTCTTGTTTTGGTCGATTACAGCGTTAGGAAGAAGATTGGCATTATCAAATGATGGAGAATTATCACAAGGAAATATTATAGCGATCATGGGAAGCGGGTTAGTTGGTGCTTTAGCGTACACCTTCTCAGACTCCTTTTGGTTTTCAGCTGCCGAAGGTGAGGTTTACGCTATGTCTTCTTTATTTACGGCTATTGTATTTTGGGCCATTTTGAAGTGGGAACAGGCAGTTGACAGGGATAAATATGCTAACCGTTGGCTGATTTTAATCGCATACTTAATGGGCCTTTCAATTGGAGTTCACCTGCTGAACTTACTTGCAGTTCCAGCCATTGTATTTGTTTATTATTTCAAGAAATATGAAGTAACTCAAAAAGGAATTATTTGGGCGTCTGTTATATCACTTGCAATACTAGGGGGAATCCAGGCAGGCATTATTCCTTGGACGGTAAAATTGGCGTCATACTTTGAGCTATTCTTTGTTAATTCAATGGGCATGCCATTCAATACTGGAATTTATATGTTCCTGCTCATTATTGTTTCAGGGTTGGTTTATGGTGTTTATTGGTCCCATCAAAATAAAAGAGTTTTGATAAATACGATTCTCAATTGTGTCGTAGTTATTCTCATTGGCTATTCAACGTTCGGAGTTATTTTGATTCGTTCTGCTGCCAATCCTCCAATGGACGAAAATAATCCTGAAAATGCATTTACGCTGTTGTCATACCTTAACCGGGAACAATATGGAGATAGACCTTTGGTAAAAGGACATTATTTCAATTCTCCTCTAGATAATCAAAAACCATATGAAGATGGTAAGCCGGTTTATTTTCAAGACAAAGAGAATGGGGAGTATATAATTTCGGATGATAAAAAATCATCTGTTCCAAATTATGCAGAAGAGTTCACGGGTGTATTTCCTAGAATGTATAGTTCCGAAGGCAGGCACAAAAGGGCTTACAAAAGTTGGTCAGATTTTAAGGGTCGAGCCAAGTCCTATCGAACGGTAACTGGAGAAACAAAAACGATTAACAAGCCTACCTTTGGCGAAAACGTTCAGTTCTTTATTCAGTATCAAATAAAATGGATGTATTTGAGGTATTTTATGTGGAATTTTGCTGGGAGACAAAACGACATTCAAGGCCACGGGAATGATCAAAACGGAAATTGGATTAGCGGCATACCGGCAATAGATTCTGCAATGCTTGGCAACCAAGATAAGCTAACAGAAGAACAGCTGAGTAACCCTGCAAGAAATTCATTCTACCTTTTACCGTTAATTTTAGGAATTATTGGAATGTTCTTTCATTTCATGAAAAAATGGGAAGATGGATTAGTTGTTGGACTGCTATTTCTACTCACAGGGATAGCTATAGTTGTTTATTTGAACCAATACCCCTATCAACCTAGGGAGCGTGACTATGCTTATGCTGGCTCGTTTTACGCCTTTGCGTTTTGGATAGGATTAGGGGTGTATGGGTTGTATGATATCATAAGTAAAAGAGCACCTAAAGTGATTAGTGCAGGACTGATTACAGTAATTTGTTTGGTTGCTGTTCCAGGAATCATGGCATCGGAAGGTTGGGATGACCACGATCGTTCGGATACCTATACGGCTAGAGATTTTGCAAAAGATTATTTAGATTCTTGTCAGCCAAACGCAATTCTATTTACCAATGGAGACAACGATACATTCCCGCTATGGTATGTGCAAGAAGTTGAGGAGTACCGCACAGATGTGCGTGTGGTAAACTTAAGTCTGTTGAATACAGATTGGTATATCGATCAAATGAGGCGAAAGGCTTACGACTCTGAACCTGTCCCTTTCGGATTAAAACCACACCAATACCGCCAAGGAACACGTGATTATGTTCCAGTAGTTGATATGAATAAAAAAGGTGTTCATATTGATGTGAAGGAGATGATGGATTTCATTGCTGATGGAAAGAATCAACGAGAAATGGGAGGCGGGAAAAGAATGAACTATTTTCCTACTAACAAGTTCAGTCTAAAAGTTCCTAAGAGCAAAGTGATTGCTAATGGTACTGTTCCTAAAGGGATGGAAGACCAAGTTGTTGAGGAGATAAAGTGGACCGTTAAGAAGAATTATATTCTTAAAAACGACATGATGATTCTTGATTTGCTAGCTAACAATAAATGGGAACGCCCGGTTTATTTTGCAATTACCACAGGTGATGATGCTTACATTGGTTTAAAAAAGTATTTCCAATTGGAGGGTTTAGCATATCATTTAGTTCCTTACGAATGCGAAACTACTGATGGACAAACGGGCAGAGTTCACACTGAGATTATGTATGATAATTTGGGGAATAAATTTAGTTGGGGAGGCATCAAGGAAAATCCAATTTATCTAAACGAGAACAACAGAAGAATGTGCATGAATCTTCGCAATAACTTTGCGCGTTTAGCTGATGCATTTATTGCTGAAGGCAACAACACTAAAGCTGTTGAAGTACTGGATAAATGTATGGAAGAGCTCCCTGTTGCCCATGTTCCAATTAACTTCTTTATGCTGCCTGTAACAGAGGCTTATTACAAAGCTGGCGCACCTGAGAAAGGAAATGAATTAGTTAGAATCTTAGCAAAAATGTACGATGAAAACTTGGAGTACTATTTTTCACTTGATTCAGAAAGAACTCAATCCAAAAGTATGGAAAAAAACATTCAACAAGCTATTTCTGTTTTGTACCGTTTAAATATTTTGGTAAACAGAACATATAAACAGGATGATTTAGGCCCAGAAATTCAAGCTACTTTCGATAAATGGCAAGAGTCTTTATCCAGCAATGGTATTGGCCAAACTAGGTAGGTTTCAATTGCTATATATAGCGTAGGGAAAGTTTTTATGATAAATAAACAATATTTCGTTAAAACCCCAAGTATCCTAAAGCCAATTATGGGGGACATGCTTTGGAATATCGATTCCGAAACAAAGGAACTGTTTCTCACTTTTGATGATGGTCCAACGCCCCGTTTAACGGAATGGGTGTTGGACATCCTTTCCTCTTTTGAGGCAAAAGCAACCTTCTTCTGCTTGGGAAAAAACGTTGAGCAATTCCCTGAAATTTATCAAAGAATCATTGACGAAGGACATGTGGTTGGAAACCATACATATG
>JABHTA010000055.1 GCA_018669945.1 Flavobacteriales bacterium | reverse complement strand
TTACTATCCGTCACTTCTACATAATACATGGTGGTATCTGTTGGATGCGCAAAGGTGTTTGCCGTTGTGGGTGTCAATAATCCAAGTGTTGGTGTCCAATCATAAACATCACCACCAGAGGCAGTTAATAAAGTAGTGTCATTAATACATATCTGCCTGTCTAAGCCCGCATCAACTATGGGTAATGGATTAAGGTAAACAATAATTGAGTCATCATTAGAACATCCATTTCCATCGGTTATTGTAACAAAATATTGAGCTGTATCGGCAGGTTGGGCATATGGGTTTGGTATATTCGGATCATTTAACCCTGCAACAGGTGACCAAATATAAGTATCGCCTCCACCAGCTACAATTTGTATGCTATCCCCTATACAAAACTGCGCTAAATCGGCAAGAATAGGGTTAGGCAACCCGTGAACAACGATCTCGACAGTGTCTGTACCGATACATCCATTGACATCAGTAACGTAATAAATATAATCGGTAGTTGTTAACGGGAACGCCTCTGGATTTAAGATTGTAGTATCACTTAATCCAACGTTTGGGCCCCAAGCTATATCAACCCAGCCACCAACTCCAACTAATTGTGTTGTATCAAAAACGCAAATCGAATCCGCAAGACCTGCGTCTGGAATGGGTAACGCATTAACTGTTACTATTTTTGTAATACTGTCAACGCATCCTATTCCGGTTGAAATCACCAATTTTACATTATGCAATCCACTTACTGCAAATACATAATCGGGGTTTTGAAGCGTATCAGTTCCTCCGTCACCAAAATCCCAATCCCAAGTATCAATATTACCAAAAGTAATTGTGGACAAATCGGTGAAAAACGTGGTGTCTCCAATGCAAACTGTCGTTGAAGAAAAATCTGGAATAGGAAGAGTGTTATTATATCCTATACCTCCATAATTGGACATTGACGTACATGTTAAGTTATCATCAATTTGAATCCAATAGGTAATAGAATCGTTACAATTTGAAGTAGTATCTATGTATGAATTGTTTTGAGTAGAATCGAATAAATTCCAAATTCCAATGGGGTATTCCTTATAAATTCGATACCAAGTGTCGGATGAACTTAGCAGTGGAGAGTGTAGTTCATTCCAAGTCAGATTAATAGTACCAGTTGCCGAATTAAAGATTGGATTAACATCGATTGTTTGAAGCGTATCAGATTGCTCTGTAAACACTGCGCCTAAACAACCCGATCTCGTTCTCATGTAGTAATAAACACTTTGTTGATCTGCGTTAGCGCCTACATGAGTATAATTTGTTTGATTGTAGTTAAATATACTATCAACTATTGTATACGGACCGTTTGGCGCTGTTGCATAATACACGTGGTAGCTATTAAAAGTGGTAGCGGTGTCTAAGGGAATATCCCAATTAAGCGTAACATCTCCATTAACAGGGTTCACCGCAGCACAATGCAGCTCAGGAGGATCAATTGTCGGCATTGCCAATACGGTTATCGCAACAGTAGCAACCGACTTACCTGCAGCAGGACAGTTATCATCTTGTATGTTAAAAACGAAGGTGTATGTATTTGATGCCGTTGCACAAACATCACTGAACGAAATATGATTGCAATCTGTTGCCCAATTAAACATTACTGTAAGCGAATCACTTTGCGTGATGGAGCCCGTTACTGGTGGCGGGGCTAAAACCGCACAGGGCGGATTAATACATCCACTATTGGGATTGGCAAAATTAGTTCCGTATTGTGTACTTGAAGATGATAAAGTAACATCTTGACCAACATCAATACCCTTTAATTGAAACTGAACAAGATCGCCAACATGCACCGTGTCAAAATACGAAATAGGATTTCCTGCCATGTCCAAAATAGAAACATCAGGTGGATCATTGGCTGAACAATTGGTTATTATCAGTTGTATTTCACGAAAAACCTCGCTAATCATTTGACCACATCTCCAAGATTCAACCTTTATTACAGTAACAAATTCACCTTGAGTGTTGGCATTAAATGCAACCTCCCCGGTGCTCACATCTAAATTTGGATTTCCAGGTAGGGGAGACGAAAATGAATAAGGATTTTCAAATACCAAAGGGCTTGGTGTTGCTGGTGGATTCCAAGTATTAAAATTATCTAAAGGCTCTGCCCATTTATAAGCAATGGAATCAAGATCTCTGTCAGACGCATTGTGATTGTAGGTAAAATCACCCCCCGTACAAACAATTGCTGTAGGAATTTCAGCAAAATCTGGAGAAGAATCAAAACAGGGAAAGGTATTTTGACCAGAAAAAGGATACATAACTGCTCGAATGGTCGCCCCTTGAGTGTCAGGATTTTGCAGGTTAACAATAGTTCCATTTCTGCAGCAAACATCCCAAGTGAAAACCCACCCTTGTGAGGGTGGAATTCCTGAAATCATAATAGGATCAGAAGCATAAATAAATTCTTTGACTGCTCCTGGAACTTCATCCGAACAAACAATATTTGGCCCTCCAGCACCACACGATGGCGATATGTCATTTTCCGCAATAAAATTCATTGAAATTTGTGAGAGCGTAGGGTGGTTCCACACATCAATGTTTTCATTGCCGCCAAGTATTTGATTTCCTCTACAATCTTGGTACAGCTTCATATAAACAATAAACATCCCTGAAGGTTGACATTCCCAGGTAATTTCACCTCCCATCAAGTGAGAAGCTCTACCAAATTGGACGATTGCGAATACTGCAACAAATATTAGAACTAGTCTTTTTCCCACACCCTACGATTAGTTCACTACAATTTTTTGCGTGATTTTTTTACCATCAATACTAATATTCGCAAAGTAAACGCCAGCAGATAGTTTTCTGAATTTAAGCTCATTGGAATTTCTATCAATTCGTTTTGTTTCAATTATTTGTCCTAACGAATTTTGAATTGAAACTGTCCCGCTTTGTCTCGTTATACCATTAATCAAAAACACAAACTCACCTTCGTTAGGATTTGGATAAATCACAACTCCTAAACTATTTCCTATAAACTGAATAGAGTTAATAACCCCCCCAATTGAAATGTCTTGAGCCACCACATCCTGACAACCCGCTGCACTTATAGCAATTAAACTTACTGTGTATGCACCGGTATCAGAATAACTATATGTCGGATTTGCGTCAACCGAGAATCCTCCTTCTCCGAAATTCCAACTATAATTATTGATGTTATTTGGTGTCGCCATAAAAGACAATATTGAATCTACTAACAAATCTCCTGTTATTGTAAAATCTGCCACAAAAAGCTGAACATCAACAGATCCGAAAACAGTTGCCGAACCGAAAGGATTGCTAACCGTTAAATTAACAATATATTGGCCTGTTGAGTCATAAGTATGAGTTGGATTTTGTAAAGTGTCTGAGCTGCCATCACCAAAATCCCACACCCAATCTGTACCAGCTCCTCCTACAGAAGTGTCTTGAAATGCTACCGTAAATCCACAACTATCGGTAACGTAATAATCAAATCCTGGAACAGGAGAAACATCAAGTATCTGAATGATTTGCTCAGTTGTGTCAACGCACCCGCTATCGCTTATAATTATCAATTGAATTGTATAGCTGTTCTGGGAACTATAAAGACTCGAATCATTTGGGTTAACACTAAACGAGCTATTGCCAAAATTCCAATTCCATGCCGCCGCACCAATAGAAGTGCTAGTAAATAGCACATAATCATTGCTAAAATACGATCCAGTATGGCTAAAGCTAGCGTTTGCAAAATCCAAGACAATAGTTGACTCAACAGTATCAGCGCCAAGACCATTAGAGGCTATTAGTTGCACGGTATATACTCCTGTAGAATCATAAACGTGAATTGGATTTTGAACTGTATCTGTGCCACCGTCTCCAAAATCCCATAGCCATTCTGTAGGACTATTTATCGTTAAATCTGTGAAAGAAACAGAATCTATACAAATGGCTGATATTACAGAAAAATCAGCACAAGGATAACCTATTACATTCAATGAAATTGGTAATGTTAGTATAGGTGTTACGCTATCATTGCTCGAAAAAATCAAAGCATCACTGAATGATCCAACCCCAAAAGAACTTGCATCAAAATTAAGAATTATCCAAAGGGAATCTGCTGGGGCAATTGTATCATTATAACTCGATGCCGCGACCCAGCTGGGCGACCCTGAAAAAACACTTGTAAAGATTAAATCAGCACTTCCTGAATTAAAGACAATAATACTATCCGTAACAAAATCTTCACAATCGCTAATAGAAACCTGAATTGAAGCGACATTAATATTAATTTCTGGTGAGGGCAGACCATATCCTGACAAACAAAATGTTGAATCGCCGGCATTGCTTTGAACAGTGATTATCCCAGCCGAAGGCCCAACCCCTATAGGCGAAAAGTTAATTATAACCTCAGCACTATCTTTACCTTGCAAAATATTGGGATATGATACTATTGAATAATCTACATTCGAAGTTAGCACACCTGACACTGATAAATCTTGACAACCATCGTTATACATCCACATCGATAACTCTTGGTCTACTCCGATTTGTAATGAATCATATATTAAACATGTGTCGGCAAAACTAACCGATGCTTCCATGCCAAATAGCTCAAACGTGAGCGGTATTTGTAGTTCGGGATAAGTGGTGTCGTTAGATTCGATGTAAAGGGTGTCATAATATATTCCAGAACCAAGCCCAGCAGAGTAAAATTCAACATTTATAACAATTGAATCTCCATTAGGAACAATCGCATTTGAAGATGAAATTTCATTCCAAGAATAAGTCTCGTAACAATTAGAAAGAAAGAAAACCTCAAAGGCTTCAGTTTGCATACTGCCAGAATTTGGTATTCCATTGTCAGGAACTACGCCACTATTGTTGGCAATAATGGCCCCATCACAGCTCGTTGTTATTTGGTAAGTTCCACCGTTCCAACCATCACCAAAATCATCATATGCGTTAAATGTATAAGTTCCTTCGCATAGCTCTATAGACTCTACATATACCGATGCATCAGCGTAGACGCCAGTTCCACCACCATTTAATACAACATTTCCTTGGTCGTCTTGCATATCCCAAGAAATCTCTGTGGCCCAAGTGCCAGTTGTAATTTCAACAGTTACAATCGGGCATGTTCCAACACAATTCGTCACTCCCATTGCTTCTATTTGGCCATTCCCGGCAGGGGACGCCCCACCATTATCAACAATTACAGAGCCATCACAACTAGAGGAAACCGAATAGGTGCCGCCATTCCAGCCATCGCCAAAAGAATCATAAGAATTAAATGTATAGTTCCCCTCACAAACTTGAATTGTATCATAATAAAAGGAATTATTTGAATAAACCCCCGGACCTCCTCCACTAATTAAAATATTTCCTTGATCATCTTGAATATCCCAAGAAATTTCTGTTGCCCAATTATTGGTCTCTATCTCGATATATAAATATGGGCAGCTTGTTAAGACAGTAGTATTGTAATTAAGGTCCAGATTACCCGTTCCTGTATTATAAATTACGATTGGTGAAGTAAGCGTATCAGAACAGCTAGAAGTAATCCTATAAACGCTGTCAACCGAATATGTCATTACGGGCATATCCTGCACAGTTATGATTGTATATGCCGTGTCCGCACCTACACAGTTTGATGAAATCAATGTAACCGTATAGTTCCCAACTGAAGAGTATGTATGCTGAGGGTTTTGGTCTGACGATGTATTTCCATCGCCAAAATCCCAATTCCATAGATTAGGGTTGTTTGTTGTCTGGTCAGTAAAATTTATTTGATCACCGAATGAAGGATTATTATCCGATGCAGCAAACGTTGCGCTTGGTATTGCTGTCATAGGAGTGGAAGTCCAATGTCCGGTCCAACCGTCATATTGACCAGCAAAATCAGATGTAAATTCCAGATAGATATACCCATTTGTTGAAACTATTGGTGCTGGAATTGGTTGACCAGGGCCACCAATTGTTTCTAATAATGGATCAGAGTTCGACATGCCATCATAGATTCTTAATCTATCTGCTGAACTTGGAAAGTCAATTAACGAAAACGTAATTTCAACAGAAGAAGCACAAACTGGTTCAATAAGCAAGCCGCAATCCTCGTTGTTTTGATAGGTTGCGGTTGGTCCTCCTGAATCATAAAATGTTCCTGCTCCAGCGCTGGTAATTGTTGAGTTGCACAAGTTAATTTCACTGCCAACATTAATGTATCCAACTTTCGTAATTGAATCAGACCCAAATGAATTTGTTGCGACCAATTTAACATCATAAGAACCAACAGAGTTATATTGAATACTTGGGTTTAGCGCAGTTGAATTCGAAGGGGTTCCACCGCTAAATATCCAGGAGTAACTTGTTGCTCCATTCGTAGTTAAGTTTGTAAAATTTACAAAAGAGCTGGAAACAACATTCGTTGGGTTTGCAGAAAAGTCAACAACTGGAGTGCCAGTTGGGGCAATAACAGTGATCGTGTAGTCTTCGACTTGTCCGTATTGAACAGTGTTGCAAGCGTCTGTAATGTCATTTGTTGCAAGATCAGAAGCAATCCGCATTCTCAACGGAGTATTAAGTATTGCAGAGGGATCGATGTAAACAGAACCTGTATGATTGGTGATAATATTATCGGAGCTAAAGACAAGTTCATTCGTATTATTGAAAACTCCGTCATTATTGAAATCTATCCATACGCGAACATCCTCAGCAGAGCCCAAGCCGGTGGAAATAGCAATCGGAACATTATCTCCTTGAACTTCAGTAGTAGTCTCAGTGCAAGAATAATCTTGATAACTATCAGAGCCGTCTCCAGAAGCATTGTTAATTGACCCAAATACAACATTGCTAATTCCTCTACCGCAGCAATAAGCTGTTGTTATAGGTGAGCACAACGTTGGAGATGGCCCCCCAGATGCAACCACGGTAATATAATTTACAAGTTCCATTGTATCTGGATTGGAACAGCTTGTTCCTGTTACAATTTGAGTGATGGTATAAGTTCCAGGAGCAGTATATGTGTGTGATGGAAATGCAACATCACTAGAATCACCATCACCAAAATACCATTTGTATGTTACCGCATTTTTGCTCGTATCTACAAAATTAATAGTCACTGGTAAATAACATGAAAATACTTGATCAGCATAAAAACCAGACTCTGGGTCAGAATTGTTAAACGATGATCCTACCCCAACTGCATGCCATGCGTTAATAACTGAAATTACCTCTTGCGTGCACTGCCCAAATAAATCTTCAGCTGCTTGAATCGAATAATTACGAGCGTCAGCAAAAGTAGATGATGATGTGTGATAAACAGTTAAAGATCTATAAACAATCGCCATTGCATCATCCATTCCAATCGATGCGACAGAATAAACCTCTGCGTTGTCGTTCGTTCCTGCTCCTCCATTTACCAATAAGTAAAACCAATAATTCTGTACACCATTGTTCACATGTATTGGCGATGTTCCTGAGTTGAAATTCCAGTTGGTTCCTTGATACGTGTCTGGCTGACCGTATGTGTTTGGATCAGCTAAACTTCTTTCTGCACCACCTGATAAATGGGCGTCCTCTTTTATTGTCCAATTAGCTGTTCCTGGTTTTGCATAAAACTCAACTGCAGTAGCGAAAATATCAGCAAAGGATTCTCCCAATGCGCCCGATTCGTTTTGCGAAATAAGGTTGGCAGTATGCTCAATAACACCGTGAGTAAACTCATGTGAAATAATATCCACTGTAGTAAGAGGTCCATACGTAGCTCCATCGCCATCGCCAATTGTAACAGTTGTTCCGTCCCAAAACGCACTACCATAATTATTTCCATAATGCACTTTTGTGATTAAAGTGTCCCCAGCGTCATCGTAGCTATTTCTTCCGTGTTCGTTTAAAAAATAATCGTAAAACATTTCGCTAGCCCAGTGTGCGTCAGTTGCAACCTCATCTTGGGCGACATTTACATTGTTCCAGCTATTGTCGTCATCAACGAAGTCGATTCCATTTCCAAACCAGCCTTGTTCCATATTATATGTTTCAACATTTCTGCCGCTATCACGCAATCTAAAAGTATCTGTAGTCAAACTATCTGTTGTAATCGTTTGAACTCCGCTATATTTTGTTGTTGCTGAACCCGTTGCATCTGCGAAGTGAATCCTATTGTCTTGGCGAACAATGTTTCCATTAGTCGTCCCTACATAAACATCCTTTCGAGCAAGTGGTTCAATTGTGTAAACGTCAATTTTGAAACACTCCTCAAAGCCATTTTCAGTTTCAACAATAACACGTTGTGGTTCTCTGGGTTTAAATCGAGTGTCATAATCTTCACGGTATTTTCCTTTTACCACATTTTTTGCAAAACCCTTGGCCTCATTAAGCTGAAGATTTCCATTGCTAACAGATTTAATAACCTTGGGTTTACCGCTTATTGAAATATTTTGTTTTCTATAATGGAACTTAAGAATTGCATCTTGAACCATTACTCCATTATGCAATTGCTGATATGTGATGTGTTTTATTCCTAGTTTATCAATAGTTTCATCTTCTACTCTAAATTTTGAATCCGATGAAATAGGCTCTTCAAAATAATAGTGCAGAGATTTATATATCTCATTATTTTGAGCTTTAATTCCAAAACTTAACCCTACGCAAACTAACGCAAAAAGTGCTCTCTTGAGCACTTCCCTTCTTTTTATTATTTCAATTGTCATCATTATATCTAATGAATTATTACCCGTTTTGTTAATGTCTTGCCATTTGATGTAAGTCGTATGTAATAAACCCCTGTTCCCTCTGTTGAAAGGTTTATTGGCTTCGACCAAATGCCATCAACCTCATATTTTTCATTGATTATTGATTGCCCCAACGTATTAAGTATTTCTAATTTCACCTTTTTATCATTGAATCCTAAATACTCAATAGTAAACATCCCTTTATTAGGGTTTGGGAAAACATCAAATATAGCGTCTTTATCTAAATAATTTATGCCGTCAACCAAGATTATCTCCAGTGTATCTGCTGTTAACGTCTGGCAGTTATTATCGTCAGTAATTTGAAGTGTTACAATATAAGTTCCAGCAGTGCTGTATACATAAACAGGGTTTTGTATTGTTGCACTAAACCCATCACCAAAATTCCATAACCACATTGTAACATTACCCGTTGCTGCTCCGGTAAAAGCAATTGGATTTCCTACTTCTAAATTACCAGAAGTTGTTAGCGATAAATTAGGTAGTGATATCGTCACAACCTGAGTTGAAATATCACTCCCTTGTGCATTGGCCGCCGTTAACGATACCGTGTAAGCCCCGGCAGAAGAATATGTATAAGTAGGGTTTTGATTCGTCGATGTGTTGCCATCACCAAAGCTCCATTGCCATGAAGTAGGCGAGCCCGTAGACATATCATTGAATTGATACTCACCTGTGCAAATATCCAATAAGGAACTAGAAAAAATTGCAGTAGGCGGAACAGGATTCGTTATGGTTATCGGTTGAACACTTGATCCAGAGCACCCAAACCCATTAATTGCCGTAAGTGTAACATTATAAACACCCGAAGCACTGTATACCATTGATGGGTCTTCCAATGACGAATTCATGCCATTGTCAAAATCCCAATTCCAAGAAATTGCACCAGAACTATTGCTGCTAAAATCAACCGTTCCGCCAACAACTATATTACCAGAATAAGTAAATCCTGCATCCATAGTGTTTATAATTACATCAGAATTAATGGTGTCTGCACCAAATGCATTTATCGCAATTAATGAAACCGAATATACGCCAGCTGCGTTATATGTATGCACTGGACTCTGAACTGCAGAACTATTACCATCTCCAAAATCCCACTGCCAAGAAGTAGGACTATTATATGATTGATCTGTAAAGAAAACTTGACCTAAGCATGGGTCAGTTATTATGGTTGAAAAAATTGCAATGGGTGGCACATTATTTGGAACAATTGTTACTGAATAATCTTCATATTGGCCGTAGGTAATATTATCGCAGCTTAAACCCATCGGGTCAAAATCTGACCCAATTCGCATTCTAAGCGGTGTGTTCTGAACTGCACCCATTGGAATAGTTACACTAATTGAGTGGTTAGTCAGCTGAGAAATTGAATTAAGCACCTCCTCAGAAGTTTCTAAGTCTCCATTATTATTAAAATCTATCCAAGCCATGCAGTTTTCTTGTAATGATGTTCCGGTAACAACATCAAGTAAATAGGTTTGCCCTTCATAAACCATCGTTGATTGCGAGCAAGTGTAATCCACATAGCCATCAATACCATCATTAGTAGTATTATTAATTGTATTGAATGAAACATTTGTAATCCCTATGCCGCAACAGTAATTGGTAGTTATTGGTGAACAAATAGCGGCTACAGGACCTCCAATATTGTTTACAACAACTTGTTGAACAGTGGTGTCGCACCCCGACCCATTGCACACAATGAGCTGAACCGTATAGGTTGCAACAGCCGCATAATTATGTGTGGGGTTTTGGATGGTTGCACTAGAGCCATCGCCAAAATCCCATAACCATGTTGTAGGATTATTTGCCGTTTCATCAATAAAGTCAACATCTCCGTTGCAATTAGACATTGTATAGCTATATTCTCCACACGGATCACTAGATACATTTAACGTACATGGAACAAATACCTGGGCATTTACTGGATCATTTGTGTTTACGATTAAATCTGATATGTATTGCCCTCCTGCTAAACCGGTACTATTAAAAGTTAGATCGACTTGCATTGAATCAGAAACAACCACCGTTCCAGTTCCCGGACTTGCTGCCATCCAATTTGAAGCTGCTTCGCCAATAACAATTTCATCAATAAACGCACTTGTTGATGCTCCATAACCAGAAACATATATACGATCTAGCGAAGTAAGGCCAAAATCAGAAAACTGAAGTGCCGCCTGCACCAACAAACCGTCTACATAAAAATCGAGCATTTTGTTCGTATAATCAATGTTTTTATATTCAATTGTATGCCATTGCCCTGGAACATATGTTGTATTAGCAATTCCAGTTCCAGAGAACGTAAGAAATCCAGAGAAATCAATATAAAACAAGCCTAACCCATTGCTAGTTGGTGTGTTAGAATCTCCAATGGTAATTATACATCCAAAATCGCTGGTGCTTGTTGACTTCACTCTAAAACTTAATTCAGAGGGGGTTGCAGAAGGGAATGTGTGCATCAATCCATCTAAAAGATTATTGTTTCCGCCAGAAATTTCTAGACTATAGTTCCCTGCTGCCGACTGCGAATTTGTTACTTGTTTAGTATAACTTCCGCCTTGATCGACCCAAGA
The DNA here is from genome assembly GCA_018669945.1 of Flavobacteriales bacterium. Lineage (GTDB taxonomy): Bacteria > Bacteroidota > Bacteroidia > Flavobacteriales_G > NORP312 > NORP312. Next base: position 8,315 of record JABHTA010000055.1, on the reverse strand, counting down.
AGTGATATTTGCCGATTCAAATCCATCATAGAAATCATTGTTAGACGATGCGCCATTAACAATCTCGAAATCCAATGCACTTGCACCAATATTGTATACCGTCATTGGCACCGTAGTAGAATCTCCACATGCATCCAGGTTTACTGTAAATCCCATGGGATTAATAATGACAGATGGCGAACCTGCTCCCACTCCGTTAACACAAATCTGACTGCCTCCAGCATTATCTGACAGCGTAATAGTGTCCTGATATGACTGTATGGCTGCTGCCGTGAACAAAATGTTTAATACTATACTGTCATATGGCGGAACAACGAAATTTATACTATCGAGCTCAAATAATCCCGTAATACTGCTGTTACTAGAAACTCGTAAAGTGTCACACCCTGAGTTATAAATTACTATCGGCTCAGAAGATGTTCCTCCGATAAATGTTGTGTCAACACTTGTGCAGTTTTGAGAGAATGAAACATCCGGATGTCCAACAATGTTAAGGTTGACTGGGATAATTACTATTGGGTTCGCTGTGTCATTCGTTTCAAAATTTAGATCCACAGTATAGTTTCCTGCCGAAAACCCAGTGGAATTTATCATCGCCATATATACTGCTGAATCTCCTGTAGCAACATCTGCGGTATCTTCATCTAAAGTCAGCCACGATAACGAGGGTAATTCTCCAACTGATATGTCATCAAAATAAGAAGTTGTGCCTCCTGACCATCCCGATAAATAAACACGATCAATGCTAGTAAGGCCTATGTTCGCAAAGAAAACTGATGCTTGAACTAACACTCCGTCAACATAAAAATCAAAAGTTGAATTTACATAGTCAATGTTTCTGTATTCTATAACGAACCATTGGTTTGGTGAAAATGAATGTATAACGCCTGACCCACCAAAAAAATTGATGCTGCCACTAAAATCAATATAAAAAGAGCCTATTCCTGAGTTGCTAATGGTATTAACGTCTCCAAAAGTGACCATACATCCAAAACTATTTGTGCTTGGAGACATAACCTTAAAGCTTATTTGAGTAGGATTGGAAGAAGTAAAGGTGTGCATCAAGCCATCGAAAAAATTAAACCCCCCACCTTGCATTTCTAGACTGTACGCTCCTGTAGCACTTGCACTGGACACCACTTGCTTAGTGTAAGCGCCACCTTGATCTGCCCAAGCGCCCAAATTACCTGATTCAAATCCATCGAAAAAAGCTCCACCTGATTGCGAAACTATTAAATCATGAATCACAGATAAATTCCCCATGCCACTATTATAAAAAGTAATCGGAACAGCAACAGAATCACCACACATCAGAGTATCACTAATAGTGTTCGGGGTATAAGTAAGTATTGGAGGCGTTGAAACTGTTAAGGACAGCGAAGTGGTATCAGATGAATTGCAGTTGGTAGCAATCAAGGTGACTGTAAAACTGCCCGAAGATGAATATGCATAAACTGGATTTTCATCAGCGGAAGAATTTCCATCACCAAAATCCCATTGCCATTGATTGGGAGCGTTAGATGTTAGATCAGTGAAAGTAAGGGCTGTATTAAAAGCTGGAGTTGTGTCTGTTACGGAAAACCCTGCAATTGGATTTGCTCCCCCTACTGCAGATGACCAGGTCGCTTCAAATCCAGGTTGCGTTACGCTGCCATCACTTGAAAATACAATAAACATTTGCCCAGAATTTGCAACCACTGATGAGGGAATTGAACTACCCGTAGCTTGCAATAAAAGTGTCCCCGATTGACTCGATCCATCATAAACATTCACAAAATCCCAGCCATTTTCAACATCAAATGAAGTAAATGATAACGTAATTGGTGTGGTGCAACCCGGGTCAATTAAAAACGTACAATTTTCATTATCACTATAGTTACTCGTTGGGCCTCCAGAATCAAAAAGAGTTCCATTCGCGGCCGAAGTTGTAGCCGTTGCTGAACATAGATCCACAGAATTAACAACGTTAATGTAGTTGTATTTTGTAACGGAGTCAACACCAAATGAATTAGTAACTACTAATTTAACCTCATAACTACCTACTGAATTATAAGTAATATTTGATGGGTTTTGGGCGGTAGATCCTGCCTGATTAGCTCCTGCAAATTCCCAATCCCATGATGAAGGTGCTCCGGCACTCGCATCAACAAAATTGACCCCACTGCCAACATTTATTGTAGTTACATTAGCAATAAAATCCGCAACAGGGGGATTAGTATTTGGAACAATCAAAACGGTAAAATCTTCATATTGACCCCACGTGGATGGAGTGCATGCATCTGCAGTCAAAGTGTTAAAAGAGGATGCAACCCTCATTCTCAATGGAGTGTTTAATATTGTGCCTCCAGGAATTGTAATGGTTGCCAAATGTATGTTGCTTCTATTTGTCGCAGCATATTCCTGTTCCGAGGCACTAAAATTGCCATCGTTATTATAGTCAATCCACATATAAGCATACTCGTTACCTGTTGATATACTTAATGGGTAAACTCCTCCTGCATCGACAGTGGTCTGAACGGAACATGTATTATCCATATAATCCTCTCCATTACTATAACCGCTGGTGTGGTTTATTCCGTTAAAAGTAACGTTTGTTATACCAAAATTAGCAGAAAGATTAGCGGTTGATGGTGAACATGCTGCAAGGATTGGTCCTCCTCCGTTAACTACCGTAATATAATTAATGTATGTTAGCGTGTCGTTTCCAACTGAACAGCCAATTCCTGATACAACTTGAGACACAGTATAAGTGCCTGGTGAAGTATACGTATGTACAACGTTCGCTAAGTTGCTAGTTGTTGCGTCACCGAAATGCCATTCATAATTTACCGCGTTTGTGCTTTGATCAATAAAAGTAACAGTGGCTGGCAAATTACATGCGTACGTTATATCAGAAATAAATCCTGCTACTGCAGGAGCCGATGAATATTCTGCTCCCACCCCAACCGCATACCATGCATTTGTTACAGCCTCAACTTCTGCTGTGCATGGGCCAAATAAATCCTCCGCCGCCTGAATAGAATAATTTCGCGCATCTGCATATTGCGAACTTGAAGTATGATAAAATATTAAAGCGCGATAGGTAATTGCAAGTGCTTCATCCATTCCAATTCCAGTTACAGTATAGCTATCTCCATTATCATTTGTTCCAGATCCCCCCATTGAAAGCAGGTAAAACCAATAATTTTGAACACCATTATTGGTGTGAACGCCTCCATTATCAGCTCCACCTGAGGCCCAATTTATTCCAAGATAAGTATCGGGCTGACCATAAGTGTTAGGACTTGCTAAACTATGATCTGCTCCTCCCGATAAATGCGCATCTTCTTTAATCGTCCAATTTGCTGAGCTAGGCTTAGCGTAAAACTCAACTGCAGTGGCAAATATATCAGCAAAAGATTCACTCAAAGCGCCTGATTCATATGAAAAATTTAGATTTGCTGTGGTCTCAATAATGCCATGCGTAAATTCATGTGCAATTATATCAACCGTCGCAAGAGGGCCATAAGTAGCTCCGTCTCCATCGCCTAAAGAAACAGTCGACCCATCCCAAAAAGCGTTACCATAATTAACACCATAATGAACATTAGTTATAAGTTTTGCTCCTGCATCGTCAAAACTATTTCTGCCGTGATTTACGTCAAAATAATCATAAAACATTTCCGCAGCCCAATGCGCATCTGTTGCTACTTCATCCTGGTTACCATTAACATTATTCCAGCTATTATCATGGTCAATAAAATCAACACTTCCAAAAAATCCCTGCTGCATGTTAAAAGTTTCAATTCCTCCACCTCGAGCTGTTTCCCTCAAACGGAAAGTGTCGGCAGCAATACTATCTGTTACTATTTGTTGGGGCCCACTGTATTTAGTGGTTGCGGTTCCAATTGCATCTGCCGTATGAATTTTATCTTTTATTAAAATAACCTCACCTGATGCCGCGCTAACATAAACGTCTTTTCGAATTAAAGGCAGTACAAAATAAACATCAACTTTAAATGCTTCAATTGCTTCATTTCCTAATTTTACAATAACTCTCTCAGTGATTGGCTCATATTCAAGATCCACTTGTTTCCGCAGAATTTCACCCTTAACATGTTTTTCTGCTGCAGAAATTGCTTCAACTTCGGCTATTTTTCCAGATTGTACTCTACCCAATTCAACAACATTGCCACTTATATTGCTAATTTCTTTTCCTTTCACATGTACTTTGAGTATTCCATCCTCCACGCATATGCCGTTATAGTATTCTAGATATGTGTAATGAGTATATCCCAAATCATCCTCTTGGATGTCTTTTATTATAAACTCAACAGATGGCGGCAAATTATATTGATTAACACAATGTGCTGAAAATTGACTGGCAACGAATCGCTTATTTATATCTTGTTCATCTTCTAATGACTGGGCATTGATGGTGGAAAAACAAAATGAAAAGAAAAGTAAATAAAGAAAAGATTGATAGGAGACTTTCATAAAAATTATACTTTAGAATTTGATAAGTTTGAGCAAATCCCAATTTCAAGCGTTGAAAAATACAATTTTTTAACCGAAATTGGAATATTCCCCACTAAACTATATACGCATTAACTCACAACAAAAGTGCCAAGCTCACCTATTAAATCTTTTTATATCTACTTCTTGATCTAAACTTCCTTCATTCATAACGAAATTTAAGATCTCTTCTGAAAAATATGGAGCTAACATGGCTCCTTTTGTTCCTAGACCATTGAAAATATAAGCGTTTTTCTGTATAGGGTGCCTTCCCAAAAACGGCCGTCTATCTTTCACTGTAGGTCGAATTCCCGCTTCATGATTAATAAGAATTGTATTTCCCGATAAAGTTTCTTTGGCCTTTTCTTGCAACTCTTCCCTCCTTTCTTTTTTTGTCTCGTATGACAAATCATCCCAGTTATAGGTTGATCCCATTTTTATTGTTCCATCACTTTGAGGTAAAAAAAACTTACCATTATTAAGTACTTCCCCTCCAAGATATTTGTCATTTCTTAAGGTTAAAATGTCGCCTTTCGAAAGATTAAAAGGTAGCCAACTAAAAAGAGGATTATTGACTCCCAAAGCCCCTTCACAAAAGACAATTTTTTTTCCAACAAGAGAATCACTTTTAAACTGAATTTTTACCTTATTCTCCCCGTACTCAATCATACTATAATCGAGATTGTTCTCAATAATGTTTCCCGCTTCTTTTAAACGATTTTTCCATGCCGCCAACATGGCCGGAACATCAATAGCACCTGCTTTTACAACCCCCAAATTTGCAGGTTTATTTAGCTGTAATTCAAACTCATTTTCGCCACATATTTCTCCTAAATAATCTTTTAAACTTCCACGTCTTTTGCTGTCCCACCTGTTTATTTCTTCAGCTGAATTTAACACTCTCAAAATCGACTTTCTATCATAAAATGAAGTACCAATGGTGGCTTCAAATTCAAGATAAAAAGTATGTAAATATGACATAAGTTCATCGGCCAGCCAGCTCTTAGTAAGCCGCTTAAATACAACAGGGTTTATCAGTCCAGCAGCAACCATCGAAGAGCTTCTAATGTGAGAATTGTCAATTACCGTAAAGTCAATATTATTGCGACTAAATTGGTAGCTTAAGCATGTTCCGGCCATACCTTGCCCGACAACAATGACATCTGTATTTTTTTGTAAATGAGCCATTTAAAATCATCTATATTTATACTTCAAACAATAAACAACCTTAATTGCCAAATTAATATAAGTTTATCGATTTAATTATAGAGCAACCATTAGATTTTCATTTCGTTATAGGGTTAATTCAAACTAACTAAAGATGTCTGCTGCGAATTTAACATCTTTTTTATTTTTGTATATTTGTTGTATTGCATTCTAGTACTGATTTTATCCCTATGAATAATTTATACAAAACTTTTTCACTTGTCTTTTTACTCGTTTCCATTTTTAATAGCGCAAAAGCGACTCACGTTGCGGGGGCTGATATTACCTACGAATGTCTTGGAAATGACCAATATGTAATTACTCTAAATGTTTTTAGAGATTGCTCGGGCTCAACTTTAGGAACTACCAATACCATAGATTTTTCAAGTACTTGCGGTGGTGCGTTTACTGCAACGCTTGACCAAGTTTCGGTTAGTGAGGTTTCTCAATTATGTCCATCGTCTCTTCCTCTAAGTGATTGCGGATCTACAGGTTTTCCTGGCATGGAGCAGTATGTTTACCAAGATACTGTTACGATTTCGCCTGCTTGCGATACATGGACTATGAGTTGGGATTTATGCTGCAGAAATGATGACATTACCAACTTATTCGATCCAGGTGGTGAAGAAATGTACGTAGAATCTACGTTAAATAGTTTAACAGCTCCTTGTAATAGTTCTCCTTATTTTACTGCTCAACCCATTCCTTATGTTTGTGTTAATCAGCAAGTAACTTATAATTTTGGTGTTGTAGAAAACGATGGTGATAGTTTGTCATTTAGTATTGTCAATGCGCTTAACAATGTTCCCTCCAATATCCCTTATAATTTTCCGTATACTGGCGCAAGTCCCACTCCTTATGTTGTTCCTGCAGATTCCTTAACCTTAGATCCGGCAACTGGATTATTAACATTTACACCAACTTCATTAGGGATTTATGTTGTTGTTATACAAGTTGATGAGTATGATAATTCCGATCCCCTTAACCCCGTATTAATTGGGTCAGTGATGCGGGATATTCAAGTTGTTGTTGAGAGTTGTTCAAATAACGTCCCTGACCCAACTACGGGAGCTATTACAAATCTTACTGGTCTTGCTACACAGCTTAACAGCAATACCATCGAGCTATGTGATGGGAGCTCTTTCTCGTTCGACATTTCAATTGCTGATGCAGATGGTTTGGATTCGATTAGTTTAGCATCTAATATTTCACAAGTATTTCCTGGTGCTACATTTACTCCCAATGGTGGCAACCCCGCAACAGCAAACATTTCGTGGACCGCAATTGGAGGAAATAGTTTTTTCAACTCATTTGTTGTTTACGCTAATGATAATGCATGCCCTATTCCTGGTGTACAGACATACGTTTACACTATCATAATTAATCAAAGTACTGTTGCAAGTGAAGATGTAATTGTTATCTGTGGCCAGCAATCTGCTGATATTTCAGTACTTGGTGGTGATAATTTTGTTTGGACAGATATGGCAGGTGGAGACCCCATAAATATTGGAGTTAATTTTGAATGTGATACTTGTGATGTTACCTGGGCCCTTCCCGATTCTACAACATCTTATATTGTAACAAGTGATCTTTCTACCGTTGGGTGCTCGAATACCGATACTGTTGTCGTATCTGTTGTGCAAGACTTTGGTTATACAATGGCGCAACCAGATACATTTGTTTGCCTTTATGGCGATGCCAAATTTATTGTATCACCTGATACTGTTGGAAACTTTTTATATGACTGGACACCAGCAGCATTCTTCACAACAGGTAATTTAACCGACAGTGTTGCTGAAGGAAATGTCTTGTTACCAGATACTTCTGATGTAATATTTACGGTAACCAGCGATTGGGGCTGTGTTAAAACAGATACTTTTATGATTGTTGCTTCGTTAAATGTACAACCTATTATCTCAATATTAGGAGACACCACAATTTGTATTGGAGATAGTACCCAACTAGTTGCTGCAAATGCAGTTTCGTACGAGTGTGATTATACTTTAGAAATGTTTGACTCCTTTGGTGATGGTTGGAATGGAGCAGCTTTAGACGTCTTCACAAATGGGGTTTTAGATACCTCGCTTACTTTTATTACAGGAGTTGCCGAAACTGCAATTTTTCCTGTATCTTCAGGTGATACACTTGAGATTGTATTTACATCAGGTTTTTTTCCCAGCGAAGAGTCATATATTCTATATGATGGTGAGGGAAATATCATCCTCCAAGATGGACCATCACCTACCAATGGTTCTGTTTATACTGGCTTAGTAAATTGCGGCTTAAATGGAGGCGCAATTACCTACTCATGGACCCCCGCTGGAACTTGGTTATCGCAAAACGGCATTATCGACCCCTATGCAATTCCTTTATCTGATACCACTTATACAGTGGTTGCATTAGATACAATAGGCGGTTGTTCTGATACGGCAAGCATTGATCTCTATTTAGTGCCCACTTTCGGAAATGTATTAACACAAACCGATAACGCAATCTGTTTGCTAGACTCAGTTACATTCAATGTTACACCAGATGTTGCAGATACATATACTTATGAGTGGTCTCCAGCTTCTCTATTTCCGAGTAATACTATTGCCAACCCAACAGGAGGGTTT